>UQXE01000024.1 GCA_900544965.1 uncultured Eubacteriales bacterium
ATTATATGACAAGGGGGAAAATACCCTTGATTAAATATATGGCTGTATTCGTATGGACAGAACAGAAATGGTACCCCATATTAGAACATAATTTGACGGCGGTAAATTGTTGATTTTGACAGGGACAGGCAAGTTTTTACTTTCATATGAATAAAATAGTCCAAAATAAAAAAGCAATACACTTAGGTATTGCCAAAAAGGTTCGATTTTACATTCGTAAAGTTTATTACTTTGTGAAATCCAGCTTGAAAACCCGATAAAATAGGGTTTTTTAATTTTATGACCAGAATATTTGACGGTTAAAAACATATGGCAAGTTTTTCGACACTCTCTCTTTTTAGCTCTTCTGAAGTATGCACATATCTTTCCAATGTAAATTTGACACTCGAATGACCCAACAACACACTTAATGTTTTTATATCCATTCCGCTTTCTATCGCCCTTGTGGCAAATGTATGCCTTAGTGCATGATAATTAACTTCCCTGATATTAGCCTGCATTAAGACTTTTTTAAAATTTAATTGGTATGTTCTTGGGTCAACATAGGTATTCGTGCCAGATAGCAAGTAATAATTGCTCCAATACCTGTTTCTTTGACTTAATAGTTTATCATGTAAAAATGACGGGATTGGTACCACCCTTATTGACTTTTGGCTTTTTGGTTTGTCTATTATCATCTTTGTTTTTGTTGTAGCATACTTATCTGTATTTTTTATCCTTTGTATTGTCTTATCTATCTTTAATGTCTCATTTGATATATCTATATCAGACCATTTTAATGCGCATAGCTCCCCAAGCCTGATACCTGTGTAAAGGCTTATTAATACACCTAGCTTTATTTTATCCGTATCTTGCTGTAGATACCTTACCAGCTCCTTTTGTTCACTCTTTGTCAACACAGTAAGTTCCTGCTGCTCCTGTTTAGGCTTTATAAGGTCTGGCACATATCCCAAAATATACCCTTTCTTTTGAGCAAATATCAATATCTGATTGAGCAACGACACTAAATCATTTATTGTCTTAGGGGTTAATCCTCCCTTTTTATCGAGCCTGCCATTTTCGTTTTTTTCCCTGATAAACCTATTTACCATATCATTGCTTATTTTATCTACCTTAGTGTCTTTAAAGTAGGGTATGATATGTTCCTGTATTCGCCTATAATATAAGGCATATGTTGATTGCTTTAACTTAATACTCATGCTTTCCAGCCACTCATTGCATACCTCATTAACCATTTTGCCTGTTATAGTCTTTGGGTCTAGTCCCTGTTTTTGATACCTTTTAACCTTTTCTTTTACCTCTGTGTAGCTACTGGCATAAAGAGACTTATAGCAGGGTTTATCCTGCTCATCGTATTTTATTATAATTCGTGCTTCCCAGCGTCCGTCTTTTCTCTTGTAAATGTTTTCGCCACGTCGTGATATAATGCTCGCCCCCTGACCAAAATTTTGACGGCTAATACAAGTCAAAAAGCCTTATATTAGCGGTTATATAATCGACTTTAAATATTTATAGACATTTTTTGTAAAAAGTGTTGACAAATTTATACAGTTTTGATAATATAAATTTGTCGAATGTAGTGGAAGTTCATATTCCTTTACATTCGCAAAGTAATAAACTTTACGAACCCTTTTTCCAATAAATTTATTATGGCCAACCTTCTAATAAATTATTCGTAAAGTTTATAAAAAAAATAATAATTATATAAAGCAAGATTGTTCGAATTGTCGGTATTAGAAGGTTGGCATAAATTATAGAGGAATGACATGAAATTATCGTTAATAATCAATATCAACAATAAAGAGCTTGTTAGAAATGTGCGTCAAATCCATCGTAAACTTGAGGATAAAACAAACTCTTTTTCTTATTCTGTCTATGATTACCATGTCCCTGTTTTAAATCTTATGACCTTTTCCAGCAATGATTATTTAGACGATAAACTTCTAGATAAATATAAATCAATTCTTTCTGCATGTTTTGAAAATATTAATAAATTTACCATAGAGTTTCGAGGTTTTTCAACAAATAACATGGGTACTATAGCATATGTTAATGGACATAGTTTTGATCTTCAGAACATTAAGTGTACTATCCTTTTACCGACTTTACGTAATCATGAGATTGATTTTATAGATGAAGTAAAGCCAAATATTCCGCTTATAATAGGGGCTAATGCAAGAGTGTTGCTTCAACGGCTGAAGGCGAGGGATAAAACACTATTTTTAGGCTATCAGAAGGTTAGTAGTATTGACCTTGTGATTAGCGACTTCTATAATCATAGCAGGCTCATTCTGGATAGGTATTTTCTTTCTTAATTATGTTCTCCTACATGTTTTCCTGTTTTTTTAAAATCTATTGCATTTATTGTATTTTGTGTTATAATATGTGTTATAATACTTTTTAGGAAAGGAATGATAAAATATGAAAAATATAAAAGATAACAGAAAAATCGCAATATATTCACGTAAATCAAAATTTACAGGTAAAGGAGAAAGTACTCATAATCAAATTGAAACTTGTAAACGAAAAATCGAACTCACTTTTGGTAATGTAGATTTAGAAAATGATATTATTATTTATGAAGATGAGGGCTATACAGGTTACAATACAAAACGTCCTGCATTTCAAGAAATGCTTAGTGATATTAGAGATAAAAAAATAAAAGCTATTTCTTTCTATAAGTTAGACAGAATTAGTCGTAATGTATCAGACTTTAGTAGTTTAGTAAATGAATTAGATAATTATGATGTATCTTTTTTATCAGCTACAGAAAGTTTAGAAAATATAACTCCAAGTGGACGTGCTATGATGTTTATGATTTCTGTATTTGCACAATTAGAACGTGATACAATAGCAGAACGCATTAGAGATAATATGATTGAACTTGCTAAAACCGGTCGTTGGTTAGGTGGTGTAACTCCAACAGGTTTTAAATCGGAACAAACAGAAAATATAACAGTAGATGGGAAAAGAAGAAAATTGTATAAACTATCTCCTGTTGACAATGAAGTAAGAACTGTAAAAATGCTTTTTGATAAAATGCAAGAATTAAAATCACAAACTAAACTTGAAACTTATACAATTCAAAATGATATAAAAACTAAAAATGATAAGGCTTATACAAGATGGGGATTAAAAAATATCTTGGTTAATCCTGTATATGCAATAGCTGACCAAGATACATTGGACTATTTCAGAAATCTAGGTGTAGAAATTTATGCAGATGAAAAAGAGTTTGATGGAATACATGGCTTAATGGTATACAACAAAACTGAAAAAAAGAAAAATCAAGTGCTTAGAAAAGATGTAAATGATTGGATTATAGCTGTTGGAAAACATGAAGGTATTATATCAGGTAAGGAATGGGTCTACGTTCAAAACATATTAAATCGAAATAGCGATATGAAATATCGTAAACCTAGTACAAGTAATGCCTTATTATCAGGGATTTTAAGGTGTTCTCATTGTGGTTCATTTATGAGAGCAAAACTAAAAAATAAAACTATAGATAGCAAAGGCCGTAAAATTTTCGACTATATGTGTGAATTAAAAGATAAAAGCAGAAAACAAAAATGTCAATGTAAAAATATAAATGGATTAGAGGCTGATGATTTAGTTTTAGAAGAAATTAAAAAACTTGCTATGCCTACATCAAAATTTTATAAGGCACTGAAAAATTTATCTTCAAATGCATTTATTAAAGAATATAAAAATAATGAGGAAGTTAAGACCTTAAAATCTTTAATCAATAAAAATAAAAATCATATTAATTCATTACTTGATAAAATTAAATATGCTGATGTTTCTTTATTAGATGATATTTCTAATGAAATCAAAAAATTAAAACAGGCAAATGCAGAACTAGAAAAACAAATAAAAACATTAACTAATTATAACTATAATGAAATAAGCGACAAAGAAACAGCTGATTTATTAATTAATATATTAGATACTTATTTTACGTCATTTGATACATTGGACTTAAATACTAAAAGAAATTTGATTAAGTTATTAGTTAGCTCAATTACAACAGATGGCGAAGACATAACAATTAACTTTCTAGGTACTCGAAATATGAAAGATGAAACCTTTCCAACAGGTGCTATATGCAAATGAAATATTGATGTCCATCAGGGCGGAGAAGAAATCGGCTAACGATCTTTCGCTTAATGATCCAGTGGGAACTGACCGCGACGGAAACGAAATATCAATAGGCGAGACGCTCGGCTCGGATCCTGATTCCGTTCAAAGTAAGGTAGAGCTGTCACTGGCCGCTGAACAGCTAAGAAAGGCTATGACGAATTCGCTGACTGAACGCGAACGTATTGTTCTAGAGCTTAGATATGGCCTTTTGGGAAATAAAAACATGCCTCAGCGCGAAATAGCTTCACTACTGGGCATATCAAGATCGTATGTAAGCAGAATAGAGTCCAAAGCGATATCAAAGCTGAAAAGGGCGCTCGACAGCCATATCGTATAACTAAAATACAGTACTATTTATTTCTATTTAAAACAAGAGGCTTAGCTTTACGCCTCCTGTTTTAGTATCAAAACATGCTCAGTTGATCCGTATCCGACAAGCCTTCAAGCAGTCCTATGGATTTAAACATGTCCAGGACCGTATTGCTTACCTTAGCCCTGTCCTTAAAATCTTTTATTGATGTAAACCTGCTCTCCGAGGCAGCCTTTGCAATCATGATCGCCGCCACTTCTCCTACTCCGGCAAGCGAAGAGAACGGCGGCCGAATGCCCTCCTCCTCTAATCTAAACCTCGTTGCGTCGGACTTATAAAGATCCAAACTAAGCAGCTCTATCCCCCTAAGACGCATCTCGTAGACCACCTCGAGTATTGTTAAAAGGCCCTTATCCTTCTCGCTTGCCTTATCGCCTGCATCGGATATAGCGCGTATCCTCCTAAGAAGAGCGTTCATGGGCACTGAGGCTTCGATTATATCAAAAGCATCCGCCCTAACGGTATAATATACGGTGTAATAAGCCTCTGGATAATGCACTTTATAATACGCCACTCTAAACGACATCATAACATAGGCAGCCGCATGTGCTCTTGGGAACATGTATTTTATCTTTTTACATGAGTCGATAAACCACTTTGGTATTTTAATACCGTTCATCCATGCTTCCATATCAGCGGTGAGCCCCTTTCCCTTTCTTACGCTCTCCATGATCTTAAAGGCCATCGACGGTTCACCGCCGTGGGACAGCAGATAATTCATAATGTCATCGCGGGTACATATCACCTCGGAAAGGGTTGCGGTTCCGTCTAAAACAAGATCCCTTGCGTTGCCAACCCATACGCTTTCTCCATGCGAAAGTCCCGAGATCCTGACCAGCTCTTCCATCGTAGTGGGTCTTGTATCCATTAGCATCTGACGTACAAACGCGGTTCCAAACTCCGGAATACCGATGCTCCCCACCTCGCAGTCTATATCGTCAAGCGATATTCCCAGCGGCTCGGAGGATGAGAAGATGCGCATAGTTTCCGGATCATCCAGCGGTATTGTACGCGGGTCAAGCCCCGTAATATCATGCAGCATCCTGAGCGCGGTCGGATCGTCGTGCCCAAGGATGTCCAGCTTCACCAGCTTGTCATCCATGGCATGAAAGTCGAAATGCGTGATTGTAATGTTCTTTTCACTTTTATCAGCTGGAAACTGAACCGGGGTAAAATCGAATATCTCCATATCCTCAGGAACTATTACGATCCCGCCCGGGTGCTGCCCTGTCGTCCGCTTAACGCCGGCGCAGCCCGACGCGAGCCGCTCCGCCTCGGCCTTTGATATGCTTACTTCCCTATCCTCACAGTATTTTTTAACATATCCGAACGCGGTCTTTTGCTGCACCGCCGATATTGTGCCGGCTTTAAACGCATGTCCAACGCCAAACATCTCCTCTGTATAGGCGTGCGCGATAGACTGATAGTCGCCTGAAAAGTTAAGGTCTATATCGGGCGTTTTATCCCCCTTGAAGCCAAGGAACACCTCAAAGGGTATATCATACCCCAACTTGTTCATTAGCGTTGCGCAGTTTGGACATTGGAGTTCCGCCATATCAACCCCACACCTTGAGGACGCGGCGTCCACATCAAATATCGCATGTTTGCATTCCGGACATACGTAATGCGGGGGCAATGGATTGACCTCCGTTATCCCCGCTACGGTCGCTACAAACGACGAGCCCACGGATCCCCTTGAACCCACCAGGTATCCATCGTCAAGCGATTTTTTAACAAGCCTTTGAGCCATCAGGTACAAGGACGCATAGCCATTACTGATTATTGACGAAAGCTCCCTGTCAAGCCTCTTTTGTACAACCTCGGGTAACGGGTCCCCATAGATCGAGTGGGCTGTGCCCAACGCCATGTTTTTAAGCTCTTCTTCCGCGCCCTCGAACGCTGGCGCATATGTCCGTTTGTCATCTGGAAACGGCATCATTGACTCGCACATGTCCGCAATCATGTTTGTGTTTTTTATGACGACCTCAAAGGCTTTTTCACTCCCAAGGTAGGCAAATTCCTCCATCATCTCGTCTGTTGTCTTAAAGTACAGCGGCGCCTGCTCAAACGCGTCTTCAAAACCCTTGGAATTCATCAATATCGCTCTGAAAAGGGCGTCCTCGGGATTTAGAAAGTGCACGTCGCCTGTTGCGACAACAGGTATATTTAATTTGGCCCCAATTTCAACAATCCTTCTGTTGAAATCGCGCAGGTCCTCCACTGTTTTTACCCGCCCTTCGCGCCTTAAGAAATCATTGTTGCCCACGGGCTGTATCTCAAGATAGTCGTAAAACCTGGCAATCCGTTCAACTTCATCTTGGTCGGAACCATTTAGCAATGCCCTGAACAGTTCTCCAGCTTCACAAGCGGAACCTATTATCAGGCCCTTTCTGTGAATGCAAAGCAGGCTCCTTGGGATTCTGGGAACCCCTTTAAAATGCTCCATGTGCGAATATGAAACGAGCTTATAAAGATTTTTTAGGCCCTCACGATCCTTGGCAAGAAGTATAATGTGGCTGGCATGGTGCCCATGCCCCTTTTCGTGTCCAGCCTCAAATCCTGCGCACATGGGTATGCCGTCCAGCCCCAATCGCCGCATTTCATCCATAAGCCCGGCAAACACCTGAATAATCGTTTCCGCCCGCGTTTTTTCAGCATCAACGCCAAATAGCCCCGACGCCGCCTCAAGCCCATAGTCGTTTAGCTCACGGTGCAGATAGCGGGTAAGCATTTCGACATCTATAAAACGGTCTTTTAGGTTTGCGTTAAAGCGGCGGGCCAGGCCGCACATCCTTATCAATTCAGCCCTTGACTCAACGACCAAAGTACTGTCGCCTAAAAAGGCCATAAGGTCGGTAAATATGCGCTCCAGCTCTGGGTTTGACTCCATTGCGGCACCGCTATTTATGGCGTCAATATCAAACTTGGACGGCTCCTCATAATTTGTCGATATATAAAACCTGTCAATTACCCTGTCAGCGGTAAATCTAACCGAACTAACGCTGATTTTCCCTGATGAGCCGGCGTCACAATCCGTATTGATTGAAACGGCTGCAAATTCGCTGTCAAAGTTAATACAAAACCCATCTTTAATCAGATAACCCTCAACGCCAAGTATAGCCTTTATACCTGCGCTTTTAGCGGCGCTGACAGCCGACGGAAAACCATGGACAACCCCATGGTCAGTAATGGCTACCGCCTGATGGCCAAATCTTTTTGCCGTATTAACCGCATCGTTGTCCCTGCCTTCCGCCTTTAACAGGGCGTCCATAGCGGAAAATCTTGTATGAAGGTGCAGTTCAACACGTTTTTGAGGATAATTATCCTGCCGTCTCTCTGCCTGAGTACAGTTTATATCATAGGGCATCAGGACCATCTCGCCAGTGAATCCGTCCTGTCTGTAATCTCCCCTTATTATTAATTCATCGCCCCGCTTTTTACATTCCTTGAGCTTATCGGCAATAATTTTTTCATCCTCATCCCCAAGGAACAGTTTAACGGGCAGCGTGTTTGTTTTATCGGTTACGCTCAACAGGAGAATACATCCGCCGTTTTTTCTGGATTTTTCCTCCATTGAAAATATGCTTCCCTTAACGGTAATGCGTCCTGAATCCTCCCTTACATCGTACATTGATATTGGTCTTGATTTAATGGCGCGCCCAAATATAACCTCCTTTTCACCTGTTTTGACTGGAGCTTTATTTTTACGTTGTGCTTGAACTCCGCCTAACTTAGGCCGCTTTGAGCTTGGCATTGATATGGCGGAATCCGAACAGATGAAAAGCTCGTCCTCTATTCCGAAGCTATCCCTCAGGACGGCCCGTATTACCCTCTCATTTTCCGTCCCCGTTATGATCTCCGCCGCGGCAGCCGGCACATACAGGGTAAGCGTTCCATCGGATTCTATAAGCTTAGACCGCCTTATAATTGGGCTAAGCATTGGCAGCAGATCGCACCACGTCTCCATTATAACCTTTGCCGCTTCGGGATCGTCGGAAAGCTGTCTTCTGGCAAGCGGAAACCTTACCGTTAAATCAAGGTTCAGGTTTCCATCCGTACACGAACGGACCGCTTCCGACAGCTTTGATTTTACCCTTGATACCTGAGATGAAGTTAACAGCCTGTCCGATGAGAAGATGAGTTGAAGACTGCGCCTGCCTTTATAAAGCTTAGCGCTCTCCAACCCCAGATGTTTTCCTATATCCTTGCCTAAAATTCCGTTTATGTCCATGTACCGCCACCTGCAATCCTGCGGGCTTCCGAGATGAGAGCGTTAACAGCCTCGCGCTGGGGGGCATTCAAAATTACTTCATCCTTTTTGAATAAAACGCCCCTGTCCGGACCAAACGCTATGCCGATATCAGCCTCCCTGGCTTCTCCAGGGCCGTTTACAGCACAACCCATAACCGCCACTTTAAGCGTTTTATCCGTACAGTATCCGCTTAATTCCGATTCAACCTGACGCGCTATTGACTCCAAGTCTACGCAGCATCGTCCGCATGTAGGACAGCTGATTATTTCAATCCCTTTGTCGTATCTGTCGAGTGCACGAAGTATTTCTTTGGCAGCCTTTACCTCGTCAATCGGGTCCCCGGTTATTGATACCCTGATAGTGTCTCCTATACCATCCAAAAGCAATGTTCCAATTCCAATGGCGGATTTTATAACAGCCGATTCCCCAAATCCCGCCTCCGTTACACCTACATGAAGGGGGAATACGCAAACATCGCTCATCAGCCTGTATGCTTTAACCGTATCTATGACATTTGACGCTTTCAGCGATACGACAATATCGTCAAAGCCTTCCCCCAAGAGCAGATCTACATGCCGTTTAGCGCTTTCCACCAGCGCTTCAGGGGATGGCCTTCCATACTTTAAAAGAAGATCGCGTTCAAGGGAGCCGCCATTCACTCCTACCCTTATAGGGACGCAATGCTCTTTTGCGCACTTAACAAGCTTCTTAACCCTATCCGCATCGCCTATATTGCCCGGATTAAAGCGTATTTTATCTATGCCATTATTTATTGAAGCAATGGCCAGCCTATAATCAAAATGTATATCGGCTACGAGCGGTATACGCGTCATTGCCTTTATACTTTGTATCGATTCAGCGCACTCCATGTCGCACACTGAAAATCTGGCGATCTCGCAGCCTGCATCCTCCAGCCTTTTTATCTGATTCACGGTGGCCTTTATATCCCTTGTATCGGTATTGGTCATGGACTGTATTGAGATATTAGCGTCCCCGCCTATCTGTACTCCGCCCACCATCACTGGCCTAGTCATAATTTCTTTACCCCTTTAGGCTAATTCTCCCGCGCAGCTTGATAAAGCTCTTATGCGTTATCCTCCCACGAGTCTGGATATATCTCCAAATGTAAGCACGATCATCAAAACCATAAGCAGTGCAAAACCAATCATATGTACAACCGCCTCTACTTTGACGGGCACCGGCTTTCTGAAAATCGCCTCAATGCCCATGAACACAAATCTTCCTCCATCCAGGGCAGGCAGCGGAAGCAGGTTTATTATTCCAAGGTTTATGCTTATAAGAACCGCCATTCTAAGCACCGTTTCAAAGCTGCTGCGCACCGCCTGGCCTATGAGGTCTATCATACCTACGGCGCCTACCACATCGCCCTGCTGTACATTGCCCTGAAACAGGGTTCCTAAAAAGCCGAACATCTCATCGATCATTGAAACCGTGTATTTAACCGACCCGCCCCATGCGCTGAAAAAGCCGTATTCCTCACGTATGGCGGCGGCGCCTATCGTTATGCCGATGTAATTGCCCTGCTTTTGAGCGTTATATATATCGCTTAATCCCAGACTGACCCTCTCTCCGGCGCGGTCAACGACAATTATGGTTGTGCCGTTAGGATCAGCTGATCTTAGCTCTTCTACAGCCTGATTTGGATAGGTTATCGGCGTACCGTTTATCTCTACGATTATATCGCCTTTGAGCATTCCAGAATCCTGAGCAATGCTGACCTCTTGGTCAAAGTCGACTACCTGGGGCATATATTTTAAATCGCCGTATGCCATAAGGGTTATCGCTGAAAATATAATCGCAAAAAGAATATTCATCAACGGGCCTGCCAGCACGACCAGCATACGCTTCCATACCGGCTTTGAATTGAAGGAATCGGCGTTCTTAACGCCTTCGTCCTCTCCCTCGAATTGGCACATGCCGCCAATCGGCAGGGCGCGTATTGAATATAATATGCCCTTCCTCTCAAACTTTGCCAGCTTTGGCCCCATTCCTATAGCAAACTCAACTATTTTAAAGCCAAGCAGCCTTCCCATTCCGTAATGTCCCAACTCATGAACAAATACCAGTATTCCGAGCACTAATAGAGCTCCAAGTATCGATAGAACTATATCCAAATTGATGTTTCTCCCTTCACCATAATCGGGTTACATAATATTATATCATACCAGGCTGTCAAAAACCCCCGGGATTGTCAAGGGCGGCCGCCCTTGATTTTAAATCCAGCTCTGACGAATGCGCGTTAGAACGGATGAAGACCGTGAGGGTTTCGTTCTTTGCGGTTTTGCCGCCATGGAGCCCTAAGGGCGGGAGGCAATACCCTTAACCTCAAAAAAGCGGCTACGCCACTTTTTGACACGTTAAAATGATATTATATCATACTTTTTCCTGCGCAAGCCTTCTGGCCTGCCTGTCAATTTCCACTATAGCTTCATAGTTGTCCGCATTCGCGAAATCAAGTGCCTGCGCTCTTTCCATTGCGTATTCAACGCGCCGGGCTATGTCCAAAAAACCCGTCGTTCCCGCTAGAAACATCGATCCGGCGGCCTCGTTGGCGGCATTATATACTATTGGAAGCGCATTGCCGCCATTCAGTGCCGCATATGCCAGCTTTATTGCCGGAAATCTGGCGACATCGGGCCTTTCAAACGTTAGCGGCCGCTCATCAAACAAGCTAAGCGGCTTTACCTCCGATTTTATCCTTTCAGGATAGGTCAGCGAATATTGTATTGCTGTCCTCATATCGGCAGTACCCAACTGAGCTATTATGCTTCCGTCGATGAACTCCACCATTGAATGTACGATGGATTGGGGATGCAGCAAAACCTCTATTGCGTCTCCTTCCATATCAAACAGAAAAGCTGCTTCCATTATTTCAAGCCCTTTATTAAACATCGTTGCAGAATCCAGCGAGATTTTTTTCCCCATATTCCAGATTGGGTGGTTCAATGCCTGCTCCGGCCCAGCGTGTTCCATTTCTTCAAGCGTGCTGTTTCTAAACGGCCCTCCCGACGCGGTTAGTATGAGCTTTTTCAGATCGCTCCGCCTTCCTGCCATAAGGCACTGAAATATTGCGGACTGCTCGCTGTCGACGGGGATAATCCTCCCTCCCGATTTAAGCGCGTTTTGTATAAGCGGATTTGCGCAAACGATGCTCTCTTTATTGGCAAGGGCAACTGTTTTGCCCGCGTGAAGCGCCGCGACCAGCGGCAGCGTCCCCGCAAACCCGCACACCGCGTTTACAATGATATCCGCTTCGGCAAGCTGGGCCAGCTCAGTAGCGGCGCTTTGCCCCATAATAAGGGAAACGCCTTTCCCCACTATTACTTCACGGGCATGGCCGGCCTCCGCAAGGCCCACATGCTTCGGGCAAAACTCCATGATCTGGCGGTTAAGGAGTTCTACGTTGCTTCCAGCGCAAAGGCCGATACACTGCATAGTATCCCTGTGACTGCGTATTACATCAAGCGTTTGAATCCCTATGGAACCCGTAGAGCCCAAAACAACTATTTTTTTACACTTCATATTCTCACAATAGCCCCGTTACATAGCTATGCACCGCATAAAAGAACAAAAATACCATCGGCGCACACATTAAAACACTGTCCAGGCGATCAAGCATGCCGCCATGCCCCGGTAAAAACGTGCCAAAATCCTTAATATCGGCCCACCGCTTTATAGTGGATGCAAACAGGTCGCCTATCTGCCCCATCGCCCCGCATAGTAGCCCCAGAACCATCATCGGTATTATCCCTACGTACGGCCGTATATCAAAATATTGCTGCACAAAGTACACAAGTATCCCGCCCATTATTCCGCCCGCAAGACCTCCAATGCTGCCTTCAACGGTCTTCTTGGGGCTGATATGGGGACATAGCTTATGCCTTCCACGAAACACGCCTATAAAGTAAGCCATGGTATCCCCAAGCAAAGGCCCCGCAAACATCATCAATAGCGCTATACGGCTTAAAGGCTCTCCCGATAGCTTATGTATAGCGGCTATGAACACAAAGAACGAAAGCGGGTACAAAAATACCGACAAGCTAGCAAAGACGTCTTCAGTAGTACGTTTTTTATTAAAAATGCGTTCCACAATCGTAGCCGTAACACAAAATACAAGAAGCAGCAGCAGCCAGTATATCGCCGGCGTATAACGGGTGACAGGGTAATATATCAACGCGAACAGATATAGCGGATAGGAAAAGGGGTTCAGACCCTTTTTCTGGAACGTTTTAACCATTTCATAAACACAGATTGAAGTAGCCAAACTGAACATAACGCACTGTACGACACCGCCGAAAAATAGCGTCAGCAAAAACAACAGCGCCAGCAGTACCCCAACAACTATCCTAGTCCGCATCCCAAACCACCTTTCGAGACGTCATAGTCCCCCATATCGTCTGCTTCTGTTTTGATACTCAATCAGGCATTCAGCATAGCATTGTTCATTAAAATCAGGAAACAGAGTATCAATAAACACCAGTTCTGAATAAGCCGCCTGATATAACAGGAAATTAGATAGCCGCTTTTCCCCTCCAGTGCGTATTATCAGATCAAGCTCCGGCATTCCGCTGGTATACAGTGCTTTTTCAAAGCATGCCTCGTCTATATCGGCGGCGCTTATGCGACCGCTTTCCACAGCTTCAGCCAGCGTGCGCGCAGCGGACGCAATTTCGCTTCGCGCACCATAGTTTATAGCAATATTCAACTTCAGCCCTTGGTTAAGCTCCGTAATGCCCATAGCACGCTCCAACGTTTTGCGCGTTTTGGGCGGAAGCGGTCCTATATCCCCTAAAATCGATATACGAACCCCTTTTCTGTTCAGCTCCTCTATTTCACGCTTAAAGTATTCTATCACAAGCTCGAACAATGCGCTAACCTCAGTTTTAGGCCTGCACCAGTTTTCAGTAGAAAACGCGTATAACGAGAGCGCCCCTATACCAAAACCGTCCGAAGCCGCTATTACTCCTCTTAAAGCCTCGACGCCGGCGCGGTGCCCCGCCGTCCTTGGCAGACCCCTGGTTTTGGCCCATCGACCGTTTCCATCCATTATTATAGCAACATGGCGCGGCATTTCCAACTTAAGACCATATTTTTCAAATAAACCGCTCATATTAATTCCTATCGGTCAGGAACAGCTCTCTTTTATCACCGGCCGTCCTGTTTAGCTTTAAAATATAGGTATCTATATCCTTGGGGTTAGGAATGCGCTCCACGCGCCTCTGGGAATCAAATATCCGTTTTGACATAGCGCCAGCCCCATGCGCCATTATATTTGTGGTTTCCTCCATCATATCAATATTATAAATACATTCAGCCCCTGCTATGGTATAACCCACATTTTCGAGATTTCCTCTCATATATTTTTGACGATACATATAATATGGATACATATCCATATCTCGCGCCGCCTGTGCGCAGATTTTCACCATATTATCCGCGGTTTCCGCATCAGGCAGCGGATATTGGGCGATTCTTTCCTTAAGTTTTGAGGCGCGCTTTAAGGCTAAGGTATGCACCGTAAGGTTTTCCGGCGCTAACAAGGCCATCTTATCCATGGTGTGCTTCATATTATCTTCATTTTCTCCGGGCAATCCTGCGATAACATCAGCATTTATCACGCTAATGCCTGCATCCCTCGCCATATTGAAAGCCCTGAATATTTCTGAAGGCGTATGCTCTCTCCCAATTAGCTTCAATGTCTTTTCGCACATTGTCTGAGGGTTTATGGATACTCTTGTGGCTCCGCAATCCTTTATAACTCTAAGCTTGTCAAGGTCTATCGTGTCCGGTCTCCCCGCTTCAACTGTCAGCTCGGCTCCAAATCCCCCATAGCTGTCTATCGTAAATTCAAGCACGTCTCGAAGTTCATCGGCGGTAAGCACCGTTGGCGTTCCTCCGCCGACATAAACTGCCCGCACACGGTATCCGCCTCTGTCAACGATCTCAGAGCCATGCTTTATATCCTGTTTCAGCGCGTCTATATACGCCCTCATATCGGTCTTATCCGTTCGAACACAGGATGCGAATGAACAATACAGGCATCTAGTTTTGCAATAAGGAATTCCAACATATATATCTATGTCGTCCTTTCTCTGCATTCCTATTATTGGAAGCTGCGCCGCAACAATATTCGATGCAAGCTCAAGTTTTTCACTTGATACATCAAAATCCTCAAGCATTATGCGGCTGGCCTGCTCAATGGAGTGTTCCGATATCAGTTCCCTCATAAGCCTAGTGGGTCGTATTCCTGTGAGGGATCCCCAAGGAACATATGATTCAAACATTCCCCGCATTGCGCGGAATGCCGCAATTTTAACGCAGCGTTTCCTGTAACGCTTTTCAACCAGAGGCGTTTCATGACGCACCGGTGCGCTGTATTCATAATTAAACATGCGCACCCTTCCAGATTGAAGCTGCAGGCACTCCGCGTCAACATACCATACGCCTTCATGTGTTCTCAGAAATAGCTTTAAAACTATATCGCCCTCATCCATTATAGGCAGGCAATCCAGCCGCTCAATTTCTTCACAAGCTATAAACAGCCTCATCTCCTCGGCAATTTCGTTGAGAAACTCAGGCTGATTGGTTAATATTCCAGTCATATGTCTCCTAATCCATGCTCCAGCGCTTTGTACAGGGGTTATGCTCCCTTTCGAAGTTCAGCGTGGTCTCCCTGGTATGGCCCGGAAGCAATCTATAGTCACGCGAAAGGCTGTAGAGTCTCAATACTATTGAATTTAGCAGCGTTTCAGCGCTGCCGCCGTTTAGGTCTGTCCTTCCGACGCTTAATCTGAATATCGTATCCCCAGTAAATATAGTTTCGACTTCATCCAAAACATAGCACAGTCCACCCTCGGAATGTCCAGGGGTTGCAATCACCCTGAATTCAATTCCGCTTAGGGTTAAGACCTCCCCGCCTATTAGTTTCTCGTCGGCCTGGCATGGCTTAGCGCTGGTTCCTGCAAGTACGGATAGGTTTTTATTGTTGTCATAAAGCATGTCCGCATCCTTTTCGCCTATAAACACTCTGGCTCCGGCATCCTGCATTTCCTTAACGCCCAATATATGATCAAAGTGTCCATGCGTAAGCAAAATGTACTTGCAGGTTAAGCCCGAAGCATCCAGATGCCTATAGACCTTTTTTGCATCCGCCGGATCGATAACAACGCATTCGCTTGCTCCTTCGCGGCTGACTATATATGTGTTTACCCCAAGCGGACCAGTTAATACTGTTTCAATATTTATCATCAGAATGACCTCTCACTATCTAAAAGTATTGTAACAGGCCCGTCGTTAATGAGCGAAACCTCCATCATAGCTCCAAACCTGCCGCATTTTGTTGGAACGAATTCACCTATCCGTTGGATTGCAGCCTCGTACATTGAAAGCGCCCTGTCCGGCCTTGCCGCCCTTATAAAGCTGGGGCGGCGGCCCTTCCTGCAGTCGCCGTACAGGGTAAACTGAGATACGATCAAAACCTCTCCGCCTATGTCCCCCACGGATAGGTTCATATTGCCGGATTGGTCGTCAAACACCCTGAGCCCTATTATCTTATCACAGATATACGAAAGATCGGCGTTTCCGTCGCCCTCGTCTATACCCAACAAAATGAGAAGCCCCCTTCCGATGCTGCTTATCAAATGGCCCCCGCAGCTAACCGAAGCGCTCTTCACCCTTTGCGCCACTGCCCTCATCTGTACCCTGATCCTCCTAAAATAGGTTAATATGTTCTATATACATCGGAAACCGAAGGTAATTTCTTCAGGCTTTTCATTACAACATCAAGCTGTTCCGAGTCTTTTACGCAGAATGATAGATTCGTTGTAACATTTCCCTCATCGTCCGTATTGGCATTCAGCTTCGTTATACTGATTTCATATCCCATGAATGTACGCGAGAGGTCAAGCATAAGTCCCACCCTTTCCTCCGCTTCAACTACTATGCTTACCTGATACTTGCTGGCGGAGTTTCCCGCCCATTCTACCTCGGTTATCCGTTCAGTATCCTGCATCAGGTTGGCCGCGTTGGTACAATCGCTTCTATGAACAGATACTCCGCGGCCCCGCGTTATATACCCGAATATTTTATCCCCAGGAACAGGATTGCAGCACTTGGCGAATCTTACCGACATGCCTGAATCGCCATATACTCTTACGCCATGGACAACTTTGCTTGGATCATGGCCCGATTCCTTTGTAGTACCCTCTCCGCTTATGAGACTATTCTGATTTTTCTCCTTTTGGTAAAGGTCTATAAGCTTATGCAGGACTTGGCCTGTTGTTATCCCTCCGTATCCAATGGCCGCGTATACATCCTCAGGATCGCTCATATTGTATTTGCCCAGTACCTCTTCAAAGTAGGCGGGCCTTGCAATATCTGAAAGCTGGTATCCCTGGCGCTTTGCCGCATCCGCAAGCATTTCCTTGCCGCGCTGAACGTTTTCCTCCCGGTTTGCCTTTTTAAACCAGTTTCTTATTTTCGCCTTTGCCTGCTGGGTTTTTACAAACCTAAGCCAATCCCTGCTGGGAGCCGCCTGAGAGGATGTGATTATCTCTATCTTATCATGGTTTTTAAGCTTATAGTCAAGCTTTACCATGGTATCGTTAACCCTGGCGCCCTGCGTATGGTTGCCTACATTAGTATGTATTCTGTATGCAAAATCAACCGGAGTGGACCCTGTTGGAAGATCGATTATCTCACCCTTTGGCGTTAGGACAAATACAAACTCAGAGAAAAAGTCCTTCTTTACGTTATCTATAAATTCCCTTGTAGTGTCGGTAAGGTCCTCATACTCCAGCGCCTCTCTAAGCCATCCAAGTTTACTGTCAAGCTCGTCGCGCCCTGCCCTGCCCTCCTTGTACATCCAATGGGCAGCAATGCCGTACTCAGCCGCCTTATGCATCTCATGGGTACGGATTTGAACCTCAAACGGTATGCCGCTTTCACCAAATACTGTGGTATGCAGGGACCTGTATTGATTGGTTTTGGGCATCGCTATATAGTCCTTTACCCTCCCCGGCATAGGGGGCCACATGGAATGTATTATCCCCAACGCCTCATAACAGTCCTTAACCGTGTTTACGATTACGCGAATTGCTATTAAATCATATATTTCATTTAGTGTTGTATCCTGTTTTTTAAGTTTTTTATATATGCTGTACAAATGCTTTCTGCGGCCGCTTATTTCCGCCTTTATGCCTGAGTTTCTCAGCTGTTCGGAAATAGAGCTCATGGCGCTCATCAGCATGCTCATTCGCTCCCGCTGCTGTGGTTCAATGGCATCCTTAAGCTTTTTATACTCGTCCGGATGCAGGTGCTCAAAAGCAAGATCCTCCAGCTCGACCTTCATAGCGCCCATTCCAAACCTATGAGCAAGAGGCGCGTAAACCTCCAGCGTCTCCCTTGCCTTTCTAACGCGTTTATCAGGGTCGCAGTATTCAAGCGTTCGCATATTGTGCAGCCGGTCCGCAAGTTTTATTATTACAACCCGCACATCCTTTGCGATCGCTAAGAACATTTTTCTAAAATTCTCAGCCTGTCTGTCCTCTTTAGAAATCGACTTGTCGTTTCCGCTCTTGGTCAGCTTTGTAACACCGTCAACCATCTCCGCTATATCATCACCAAATTCCGCTTTGATATTTCGTATGGTCACATAATCGTTATCCTCTACAGTATCGTGCAGCAAGCCCGCAATAATTACATTAAGATCCATGCCCATGTCGTTTAGCATAATGGCCACGGCTTTAGGATGGATATAATATGGCTCCTTTGACTCGCGAAGCTGGCCCTCATGCGCCTTTCTAGCAAACTCAACAGCCCTTTTGAGCAACTCAATATCGGCTTCTGAAAACCTTTTGCCGCAAGCCTCAATGAGCTGATCCATTATTTAACCTCCTTCCTTGTGCCGGTTGCCAGTATATCCGCGTTATGAACACATTATAACCGAGTATATGCTTAGGCGTTTAATGTATTCATTGCATAATGACCTTAACGTTAACCGTTCAATATTGTATCAGCGTTTCAATATCGTAACCCTTTAATAATTCCCTACCCATTAAATCGCAAAGTTCAATTACGAATCTTGCCGCAACAACTCTGCCTCCGGCCTGCTCTACCAACTTTATTGTTGCCAGGGCAGTGCCTCCAGTGGCTAACAGGTCGTCAACCACCGCAACCCTCTGTCCGCCGGCTATAGCATCCTCGTGTATTTCGAGCACATCGCATCCATATTCAAGACCATATTCATAACGGTTTGTTTTATAAGGAAGCTTTCCAGGCTTCCTGGCCACTACAAACCCCGCGTTTAGAACATAGGCAAGCGCTGACCCTATAACAAAGCCCCTGGCTTCCGGCCCAACGACCACATCCACGCCATATCCGGCAAGGCTGCCCGCCATATCGTCTATAAGCTGCTTGTAAGCGTCCGCATCCTTAAGCAATGTGGTTATGTCTCTGAACAGTATTCCCTTCTTCGGGAAATCGGGTATATCTCTAATCATGGATTTCAGATCCATCGTTTAATCCTCCATTCTGAGGTGATTGCATCATATCAGCGTATTTACCAAGCTTATCTGGCAACGAAGCAACCCCCATATATAACCTGCTTTCAGAAAGCCTTCTCTTTTCAGCGTTGGGTATAAGCCGCACTTCATCGCACCTATCAACCCTTATAAATCCAAGTTCTATAAATACATTAAACGCAAAGCCGAATTCATATTTCGTACATATTGACATGCCCGTAAGCTGGGAACATAGCTCCCTTCTCCGCCACTTTTTCTGCTTAAGGGTATTGTAAATAGAGGTATATATTTCAGCTATGCGGCTGCGCTCCGTATCTATCGCGCATTTCAGTTTCTGGCCAAAGGCTTCCTGAATATATGAAACAAACAGATTCGCGCGCGGCGCTATTTGGCACAGTCCCTTCAATGCTTCCGTACTCATGCACGTATCGTACACAAGTATATTTTTATATTGACGCGTTTCCAGCTTCTCCATCACAGGAGCGAATAGTACGGTATTATAAGCTATAGGCCTATTTTTGACGCAATAGAAAGCCGTGTCAAGCTTGTCCCATAGCTTAAGTTCAGCTACCGTATTCAACAGGTCTATCGCGCCTTCCTGAGTAAAACATAGTATCAGCGCGCCCGTGATATCACTGTACAAAAGTTCGCGCAGGCAATCCGCTCTGGATACGCGCGTAAACTTAGGACAAATATCTCCTTTATTATATACTACGTTTTTAAAAAATGCATCAAAAAACTTTGAGTCATTGCTATTTATATAGCCTGAAATATCTCTAATCCTATCATGCGCAACCGCTTTCAGCCTCAGTTGAAGCACCTTGCCTCCCCGCCAGGAGTTAACGATTGGCGTATGGACTACCATACATCTGTCCATGGCGAGCAGCTCGTCAAACTCAGAGCCCATGCAGTACGCTACAGCTTCACAGGCATTCATATCCGCCTGAGCTATAGCTTTTAGATGTGCCCCGTCATTGCCAATTCTTCTCAGGTTCCTAAGCTTTAGGCCGCTTGTCATAAACAATGGCACAGGGTTCCCCTCGCCAAACGGCTCCAGCTTTGTGATCTCTTCGGCAAGACCAATGTCAACCTTATCAAGCGTGATGTCGAACTCGTATTTTTGACGGGGAAGGAACACGTGATCCTGTATATGGTCTTTTAAATATGAATTGAGCGCTTCCTTTAGTCCCTCAAATTCCGAAACTCTAAGGCTTGCGCCAGCAGCTCTTTCATGGCCGCCATACCTTGTAAAGAATTCCCTGTTAGCATGGAACGCGCTGAATATGTCAACCCCTTCTATTGAACGGGCCGAACCCGTAAGCATTTCTCCGTTTAGTGTAAACAATACGGCCGGCCTGTAAAACCTTTCGGATATCCGTGAAGCTGCAATGCCCACTACACCAGGGTTCCATTCCTCAGAATACAGCATGATTATCCTGCTGTCGGTTAAGTCCTGGTCTTCAATCATATGAAGTGCGCTCTCAAAGACCTTTTGCTCCTCTTCACGCCTAAGCAGGTTTAGTTCGCTCAACTGTCTTGCGATCATTCGGGCCTCATTGCGGTTATCGGTCATAAACAGTGAAACGCCCGGCTTAGCGTCTCTCATCCGCCCTGCCGCATTTATTCTTGGGATCATGCCAAACATAAGATCCCTGGCGTCGAACTGAGGATTTTCAATATCGGGCTTTATTTCCCTCCCAAGCTCTTGTAGGCCTGCAAAGCAATTCCCTGAATTTATGGATTTGAGGGCATAAACGGCAAGCACGCGGTTTTCGCCGACCAGTGGAACAATATCCGCTATTGTGGCAAGTCCAGCAAGGGGTATAAGGGGCATCATAGCGTTGTGTCCGCCAACAGCGTGAACAAGCTTCAAAGCTACCCCCGCTCCGCAGAGGTTAGGATTTGGATATTTACAATCGGGGCGGGTCTGTGCTACTACCGCAACGCATGCCGGCAATTCATCCTGGCATTTGTGGTGGTCTGTAACGATAAGGTCCATACCAAGCTCACGGCATGTCTTTGCTTCTTCTATTGCCGCTATGCCATTATCCACCGTAATGATTAAAGATGCCCCATGCTTTTTTATAATATGGATTGCCTCGGGATTCATGCCATAACCATGTTCATGCCTCGACGGTATATGGTATCCTACCCTCGCCCCCCTTGACCTCAGATACCTTGCCAAGATGGAGGTTGCACAGATTCCATCCGCGTCATAATCGCCAAATATGCAGATTATCTCGTTGGATGAGACGGCGCGTTCTATACGCTCCACGGCCTTTTCGATATCCGGCAGAAGCATTGGGTCATGAAGCTGGTCAAGCGATGGATTAAGAAACTCGTTCATCTGGCGCGAGTCTGTCGCACCCCTTGCGTATAATAAACTGGCGAGAAATGGGGTGATACCTTCAACCGTAGGCAAATCATTCCCGCTAGGAATGCCATATCTGCAATCGCGCTCAATGATCAGCATCCGAATTCATATTCCTTAGCAAATATGCCCATTGCTATTTCTGCACGTTTACGCTCAAACGCGCAGGTAATCTCATGAGGTTCAAAGATGCTGCCATTGTATTTATACGCGTTGGCCGCGCAGCCTCCGCTGCAGAAGTATTTTGCGAAGCATGTCCGGCACTTTGGCTTGGCGGCTATATTGCACGAACTAAATTCGCGGCTTATTTTCTCATTATATTCGCCTGTAATGACGTTGCCCATCTTATATTTATCGTCTCCTACAAATTGGTGACACGGATATATTGCTCCATCCGGCGATATTGCCGCATACTCTACGCCAGCGCCGCAGCCGGACATTCGCTTTTTTAAACAGGGACCGTTTCCAAAGTCAACCATGAAGTGGAAAAAGTTAATAAATCTTCCACTCTTCCTGCTATTGAGCAGGTAATCCGCCAAAGTTTCATATTCATTCAGTATTCTCTCTATATGGGAGTCTAATATTGCATATGGGCTGTCTTCGGGCAACACTACAGGCTCAAGCGAAATCTGATCAAAGCCCAGCTGGTGCAATGCTTGAACATCTTTTGTAAAATCAAGATTGCGGTTTGTAAACGTTCCGCGTATATAGTATTCTCCTTGTCGTCTTTTCTTTACAAGATCAATAGCATTATCCACAATTAAGTCATAGGAACCCCGTCCGTTTGCCGTGGGCCTTAAAGCATCGTGTACTTCGCGTCTGCCGTCAAGGCTTATAACTATATTGTGCATCTCTTTATTAAGATAATCTATAGTATTCTCATCCAACGCGACACCGTTTGTGGTCATGGTGAAGTTTATATGCTTATTAAAACGTCTCTCAAGCTCCCTGCCATAGGTCACCAGTTCCTTTACCACTTTAAGGTTCATAAGCGGTTCGCCGCCGAAAAAATCCACCTCAAGATTATGGCGGCTGCCCGACCTTTCCATAAGAAAGTCAAGCGCCTTCCTGCCAACCTCAGGGGACATCATCATGCGCTCCCCGCAGAACTCTCCCGTACCCGCAAAGCAATACGCACAGCGCAGGTTGCAATCGTGCGCCACATGAAGGCAAAGCGATTTTATTATGTGCCGCTCAGTGTCCTGGACAATACTTGGTTCATCTGCGTTCAGCGCTCCCGCATTCTCCAGTTCAGCCAGCTCCGAAATGATCTGCTGGATTTCAGCCGCATCATAATGCAGTTTATAAGGATCATTCCCCTTTCCTATCTCACAGATAACGTCATAGGCGGCCTTATCAACACTGTGTATCGCACCGCTTTCAACATCCAATATCATATATAAATCTTTAAATTTAAATGTGTGTACCAAGTAAACCTCCAGGGGATTAGCTATAATTCCTTTGTTATGCTTAAGGGCGACCCGAGAAATGATTTTTATACAATCACTTCCCGTGCGCCCTCACAACGTATAGTATAATCGTCGATTAACCTTTTTCCTTCCGGCAGGTCTGATTGGCTACTGTACAGGATGTTTTGCACGCGGACTGGCATGAAGCCTGACACTCTCCACAGCCTGTGTGTTCCCCTGTCTTAATGCATGGCGTCTGAATCGTTTTAATGTGCTTCACGGATATATACCTCCAAAGTTGGTTTTCGTTGTTTATTATACATTATCATACTCCGCAAAGCAATATGGTTTGAAACCGTCATACCCCATATAGGCAAAACCTTAGCTATTAATCATTATTGACTTGTATAAATGCCGCCATCGAACCAGTTATCCCGCTATCCCTTCTATATGAATAGAACATACCGCTGTTTTCAAACGTGCAGGCGCCCATAATTGTAAGGTGTTCGGGAAGAATGCCTGATTCGACAAACTGAATGGCCGACGCCATCTCCAAATCCAGCATGAGCTTTCCCGTTTTTCCCTCTGAACATAGGCTGTCAAAGCCAAACTCGTCAATGAAGCAGCGCCCCAGTTCTTCGGCGACCTCAAAGCAGTCGCGGCATATGCATGGTCCAATTCCTACAAACATATCTTTGCTTTTAGACCCGAATTCCTTCGACATCGCCTCTATCATAGCGCTTCCAATTCGTCCCAAGGTCCCCTTCCAGCCCGCATGCGCCAGTCCAGCGGCATTGTTTACAGGATCATATACAAAATAAGCCCCACAGTCAGCGTGCAGCGTAAGAAGCACAACTCCAGGATCATTCGTAATAATTCCGTCGCACGGTTCAAGCGGTTCCCTTGATATGCCCCTTCCTTGGTCGGCTTTACTAACCCTCTTTACGGCTGTCCCATGTACATAGGAGACCATTACAAGGCTATTAATATCTAGACCCATCGACTCGCAAAATATGCCGTAATTTAGTTCAACGTTTTTAGCGCAATCCCCCCTGCTTCTGTTTAGATTCAGACTTTTAAACGGGCCTGGGCTTACTCCCCCAGCCCGCGTGGTAAAACCGTGCTTGAGACCTGCTGTATCTAATTGAGGTATGGTAAGCACTCCTACCCCCATATTTTTGTATATACCATAGCCGCGCCGGACTTTTATAGGATTAAAGCTAATAATTTGAATCGCCTCCTTTACCCTCAACGCTCATCCAAAATTGATTTTAGTTCGTCCATAAATGTGCTTATATCCTTAAACTGCCTATAAACGGACGCAAACCTTATATAAGCGATCTCGTCCAGCTGTCTCAAGCGTGACATCACCATCTCCCCCACCTGTTCACTGCCAACCTCATCAATAAGAAGATTGAATACATCTTTTTCGACCTCCCGAACAAGCGCATCCTGGTCGGCGGCCGATACAGGCCGCTTTTCACAAGCTTTTCTGACGCCGGCCAATATCTTCATACTATCAAACGGTTCCCTGCGGCCGTCCTTTTTCACAACCATGATTGGAAGTTCCTCAACCTTTTCATAGGTGGTAAACCGCCTTCCGCAGTTAATGCATTCTCTTCTGCGGCGTATCACTGCGCCATCCTCAGTCGGGCGCGTATCCACAACCTTGCTGTCCTCACATGAGCAGTATCTGCACTTCACTGTTTCATCCTCCGTTTAGATATTGAAGTTAATTGGCAGACAATTAAGACGTAAGGCTACCAATATCTATAGTAATTATAACACACTAAATAACTGGAAGATATTAAGGGAACTCATTAATCAAAATTCGTGCTTGCAAAACATTAACCCGTGGTGTAAAATTCTATGGTATCGGGGATGTAGCCCAGCTGGTCAGAGCGCCTCGCTCACATCGAGGAGGTCGGGGGTTCGAGCCCCTCCATCCCCACCATCATATCCAAACCCAGATGTATATGTGTCTGGGTTTTTGCTACTCCAAGGAGTAATGTCAATATCTAACTTATCATGATATATTGTTATACGTGATACAAACCTGTATACGACATCTTTTTGCTCTTCCGGAGACAGTTCCATTATTCTCCCGTACTTTTCCAGATACCTTCTAGCATCCTCAAAGGTGAATTCATAGCGCTTAACCCACTGGTCAGACATTGATATTTCATTTATTAGTGAGACTTTTTCTTCTTCGAGTACATCAAGCTTTTCCTTCATTGATTCATGATACATTCCCTCGGCTATGGCACTTACAATATTGTCTATCTCTCTGCGCACCTTTGACAGCCGCTGACGACATGCGGTCAGCCGTTCAGGTATCTCAGACTTTTGTTCATTAGCGTATTCAACTAACAGTTTAGCCGCGTTGCGCGCTGCTTCGGGCGTAAATACATTATCGCGCAGCGCCAGCAAGACTCGGATTTCTATATCCTCAGCATTTACTGGTTTAAGATTACACCCCTTTGTCCTTTTGCGTGTATTACACTCATAATAGCTGTAATATTTCTTAGACCGTCCCCCTAAAGAGGTATTGCCTACCATCGCGCTGCCGCATTCTCCGCAATAGATCTTGCCAGTTAAAATATATACCCTCTTCGCCTTATTCTCTGCATTACGCCCAACTTTCTTCATTATCTTCCTGACCCTTTCAAATGTTTCTTTTTTAATTATAGCAGGGATGCCGCCATCAATTTTTATTATTTCTGTGGCATCTTTTGATTTGTGCGTGTTGCGTTTTCCGTTTATGTCTTTTGATACAGCTCTATTGTATACATATACCCCTGTATATTTTTCATTTATTAATATGTCATGAATACTTCCTTTCGAAAACAGCCGTCCGGTTTTAGTCCTGTATCCTCTGGAATTAAGTTCATCTACTATCTTTGTATACCCTTTCCTGTTTGTGTACATTTCAAATATTAATCTTACCGCTTCAGCTTCTCTAATGTTAACTACGTATGACTTATCTTCGTCCACATCGTATCCAAGAGGCGGTCTGCCACCTGTATGCTTGCAATTATACGCTGATTCTTTAAGCCCTTTCATAACCTCGCGTGCAAGATTCCGGCTATAGTATTCTGCCATTCCTTCTATTACCGATTCTAATATTATGCTTTCGGGGCTGTCATCTAGTCTTTCCAATACAGATATCAGCTTTACGCCGTTTTGGGCTAGCTTTCTTTTGTAAAATGCGCTGTCATATCTGTCTCGCGTGAATCTATCATACTTATGCACCGCTACAGCATCAAACAGGCCGCAAGATGCGTCTGAAATCATCTTTAAAAATTCCGGCCGATTATCGGTCAGCGCACTTCGTTCCTCATCCACATACATGGCTACTATGACATGACCCTCTCTGGCAGCGTATTCTTTTATAGCCCTGATCTGCGCATCAATCGACTCCGCCCTTTGATTGCCAGATGAATATCTTGCATAACCAGCCAATCTCATGCATGTCTCCTCCCACTATTTTGTTTATATCTTTGCCGATGGCTGGAGTATCTATAATAAGCGATTGCTGTTTTGGGTTCGTTGGTGGTAATATTGTTCATGTTGTCACCGTACAATTTAAACTGTTTGTTTATAATTCTATCAGCTATGAGTCCGATACGCAATACTGGTTACAGCGTCGGATGTCAATTATATAGTATTAGGACAAGCTAAATGCCCCCCCGCTTAAAAAGCATGAAACAGAGCAAGCTATATATAAAAAACGGAGAGGACACGCCCCTCCATTAAGGTATAATGTCGCTTTACTTTATAGGCTTATAGTCCTCACTGCTATAATCGTCGTATACTATTGAAAATTGACAAAGGCCATTGTCTCTTTCCCTAACTACCTCCCACCAGAAGACAAGACGTTGCTCCTCGTCATAGTAAAAAACTTGGCTTGGGGCATGCTTTTCATCCCTAACTTTTTGAAAGCCTCTAGTATAATCCTCATAAAACTGATTAATATCGCTTGCACTATAGCTTGTCTCAAAGTATTCCATTTCAATAGTTGAAACATCTATGTGCCTAGACCCTGGCGGTAATGGAATTATCCCCCCTTTGGCGGCTCCCGTCTTTATTGTAAATTCGCTAATAACGGGATTATGGAATGCTGCAAAGTATATCGCTACGGCGGCTCCTATTACTATTAGCGCCGCGACTGCTATAATTAGTTTTTTGTTCATACGCTCTCCTAAATCATTCCGTTCCATTGGGAATGTACTCATAGTTATAGTATTCAATGCATGGACCTATGACCTGGTTGATACTTTCCTCGAACTCTGGATTTAGCTCCCTTACAAGGTCAATACGCCTGAGAAAATACCTGAACATCGTATCGAACTCCTCATAATTTATGCTGTGATCATCCAATAGATCAAGCATATCCTGCATATGGCTCATGTTGGCGCTCCAGTCCAGCGTAAGGACATCCAGGCGTTTTCCGGTATAGCTGTATAGGATGTCCGCCGCTTCCTGGTCAATAGCATCCAAGAAGTTCTCAATCTCTTGAAACCTATCGTACATAGCCTGCAGGTCCGCCCTGACCTCTGGATCAATAGTGGATACTGGCTGTGGATTCTCTTCAAGCCAGTCTGAAAACGCCTGCTTTTCCTGCTGCTGATCCAGCTCCAGATTGTTTTGCTCCGTCCACTCCAAAAACTGATCATATGCGCTTAACTCAGGGGAGCCGGACCTAACGTCAGATTCTGATTCCGTTATATCATTGGAATTTGCTGATGATCTGTCCGCATAGGATGAGCAGCCCGTTAACAGAACAGCACCCATCAAAGCCCCTGCAAGCAGCATTACGCTAATGCAGATTATTCTTTTACGTAATCTCATATTCTTAACTCCTTTTATTTCATCTTGTAAAAAACTATCCACTCATCACCATTTTCGAGACTCATAGCGGCCACCTCGCTAAGCGGTACATCCCTTCTGTTTCTTGTATGGTAGCTAAGATTATAATCCGGCTTGCCGTTAGACGTTCCATAGCAGCATATATATAAGGTATGCCGCCCTGTTCTTCCATCCAGATAAAGGGTTTGAACAACATCTCCTGGGCCGAAATTCAGGTTATATATCTCCTGCTGGTGCTCAAGAATATAGCTTGCCTTATATCTCGCAGTCTCCACTTTCCCCTCCCAGAAATTCTTGAAATGCTTTGCGCTTATCCATGGGCTGCTTGCGCCATGCCCTAAGATGCCGCCCATTTTTTCTATCTCCCAGGAAAGTTCCAGTTCATTGTCCGATGGCTCTGGGCGATCGTTATTCTTTTTGTAGATGAACCATGCGTCACGAAAATGTATCCCGCTTGCAAGCATGCATTGAGACGCAAAATTAGCGCAATCCCCATCTAATTTTGGATAAGTAGGAAAGGCATTCGGCTTCTCAGCATAAGTATGGGCGTATTGTTTAGCAAGTCCCATAGTATACGTTCGCGGCTCAAAGATCCACTCATCGTTATGCGTCCGATTGTAGCTATACTGTATCACATTTGCGCCTGCCTGGCAACTAGCGCCCGACACCACTACGGTTTTATTAAAGCCGCTGGGTTTGCTGGCCATGCGGTATGTAACCAGATCCGAGTTGAAGTATACTTTGAATTTGCTGCCCGTCGCGCTTTTGTTTGTCGATATTACTATATTAGCGTCGTTTCTTGCACTGTTGCCGGAAACGTTAAGCGCGTATGACTGATTGCTCATAGGGATTATATTGCATTCCCCGTTCCCTGTTGATATTAGCTTCCATCTCTGGGATGTCGCTCCCGTGTACTTCGCCTGGTTTACGTTGGTTCCCGAAACGGTTAGATACTGGCCGCTGTTCTTGTTCTTTATGTAATATTCCTTGTTATAGTCCAAAAACAGAGCCGGTCTGTTTGACGGTGGCTCTGGAGTTATGGGCGTAGGCGTTGGGACGGCTCCGCCTCCGGTATAGCTAATTTTCAGTTGAGGTCGTTTAGCCGCTGTAGCAAAGTCGGCGGAATAAACGGTATTAAAGTCGTTTATTGTTTCGTTTTGATATT
>UQXE01000025.1 GCA_900544965.1 uncultured Eubacteriales bacterium
GAGAAAGGCGCAGCGTATGGTACCTGCAGGAGTTCATGTATGATTACCACAGCGGGTTGACGGCAACGCACGACTATTCATCGCCATGGTACGCCTGGCCGTTTACATTCAGACCTGTATGGTATTATGTAAAGTACTTTGCTTCCGGAATCAGGGGTACCATATCGGCGTTTGGCAACCCCGCCGTGTGGTGGATATGCAGCATATTGACTATTGCCTTTATAGTAATGCTCATTATGAACAAGTTTAAGGGCAAAAAGGGTACCTTTATAACAACTGTTGGGATAGGAGCAAACTTCCTTCCCTGGGTGCTCATAACCAGATGTACGTTTGCGTACCACTTCTTTGCGACGGTTCCCTTCATAATATTTGCAGCCGTGTACGTGCTGAAATATTTTGAGGACCGAAACCCGAAGCTTGCTCCGATTAAGTGGATATGGCTGTGCGCGGCTGTGGTGCTGTTTGCAATGTTCTATCCGGTTATATCCGGCGTACCGGTGTCATCGGACTATATAAAATGGCTCATGTGGTTACCTGGATGGACCTTTTTAGGATGATTTAGAGGTATATATGGAAGTAAAAAGCAAAAAGAATCTTATACAGTTTATAAAGTTTGCTCTTGTAGGCATAATGAATACCGTTATCGATTTTGGGGTATACACGGTTCTTGTATCGTTTACAGGCGTTCATTACGCCATAGCGCAGGCAATCTCCTATACCTGCGGGCTTCTTAACAGCTATCTGTTTAATACGCTGTGGACGTTCAAGGAGGAGCGCCAGCGCACCGCGAGGGAGTTTCTGCTGTTTGTCGCAGTAAACATAGCTACGCTGCTTGTTTCCATTGGCATTCTGTATGTGTTCAGAAACTTTATATTCCCCGAAGGGAACGCTGTAACCGACTGGATGGTAAACGGCTTCCTAGGTGGTTTCATTACTACGGAGAGCAAGGCCATTGAAATTTTAAGCAAGCTTATAGCCACGCCGATTACAATTATATTAAATTTTCTTGGGAACAAGATCTTTGTATTTTGTAAAGGCTCTGGAAAGAATTGATGCCGCGGAACTGTAGAACTTAACGCAGTCAGTTTCATGACTTATACCTGTAGCATTGGCCTCATGGTTAGCAAGAACCGTGGGGCCCGCTTTTTTAATCTAAAAATAGGTTATTTTTATCATTGAATCAATATTTTTAAGGTCTGAAAATGGAAAACCGCACGCCCTTCCCTTATTCACTTATCCAAAAAACCGCTTGCAAGTTTAACCTTAGTTGGATTATCATTTAAAGGAGTTCTCTGGATGTACTTAAGCTGTTGGTGTTGGTAGCTTACATTGTATGGATTGTTTAATGCAATACGACGAGTTATGCATACTGGAATGTGATTTGCACTTGAGCCAATAACCTAATAAGACTTTGTTCTAAATTAAGATGATAAGAACCTTGCTGGCTCACAATATGGAAACCATTAATAAATTTTACGGACATTTTTATCAGCAACTTAATTAATAGAACGTCTTTCAGTGTTATTCAGGTGACTGCATAACCGCGTTTGCCTTTTATCATAACTGCGGATGTTAAGAACTTAAACTAGATAAGCATAGATAAAATTCATGAAACTGTCAATGGGGTGGTGTAAGGATGTTAGGAAGCGTTTTAAGTTATGGACTTAATGGTATAAAGGGATATCCGGTAAATGTGGAGGTCAACTCATCGGACGGAATGCCTGCATATGAAACGGTAGGCCTTCCCGATATGGCCGTAAGGGAATCCAAGGAGCGGGTACGCTCTGCTATAGCAAACTCCGGTTTTCCCCCTGTTACAGGACGTATCACGGTTAATTTAGCTCCAGCTGATACGAAAAAGATCGGTTCGATATACGATCTGCCAATAGCTCTCGGCATTTTGGCTGCGCAGGGCTTAATAGACAATATAAAGCTGCAGGATCATATGGTTGCGGGGGAGCTGGCACTCAGCGGGGAGGTGCGGGGTATATGCGGCGTTTTACCCATGGTTATAGACGCATTCTCAAAAGGAATTAAAAATATGGTTCTTCCAAAGGCTAACGCGTCAGAGGCGTCATATATAGCCGGTACAAAAATAATAGCTGTTGATTCCTTGAACGACGCTGTAGGTTACCTGCGCGGCGAAAAGCATATAAGTCCGTATATTCCTAAGGTTTGGAATGCACAGATGTGCAAATACAAAGTTGATTTTTCGGAAATCAAAGGGCAGCATGGAGCAAAGCGGGCGGCGGAGATTGCAGCTGCCGGCGGCCATAACCTGCTGCTTATCGGCTCGCCTGGTTCAGGTAAAACGATGATAGCAAAGCGAATGCCCACAATACTTCCAAGCCTTACGTTTGAAGAGGCCTTGGAGATAACGAAGATTCACTCGGTAGTGGAATTGATCGACAATGAAATGGGATTAACCACGCAGCGGCCATTCCGGTCTCCGCATCACTCCGCGTCTACGGTGTCGCTTGTCGGCGGGGGACAAAACGCTATGCCGGGGGAGATCAGCCTTGCGCACAGGGGTGTTCTGTTTATGGACGAATTCCCAGAGTTTCGCAAAGACGTCCTGGAGGCATTGCGCCAACCGCTTGAGGATGGCGAAATCAAAATTTCGCGCGCAGCGGCCAAATCCACATATCCGGCCGACTTTATGCTGATTGCCGCTATGAATCCATGCCCGTGCGGATATTACGGTTCGAGGACAAAAAAATGCAGGTGTACGCCTTATCAAATACAGCGTTATCAGCAGAGAATAAGCGGCCCAATGCTTGACAGGATAGATATGCATGTCGAGATGTCCGATGTTGGGTATAAGGAGCTATCCTCCAGCGACGAGGGCGAGATATCGGCTGAAATACGGATAAGAGTTAATCAGGCACGCGAAGTTCAACGCCAGCGATATAAGGGAGAGAACATTATTTGCAACTCACAGCTCAATGATAGGAATCTTATAAAATATTGCCGTCTCGACGCTTCATCGGCAAAAATTATTGAAGCGGCTATGAATAGGATGAATCTAACCGCAAGAGCATATGTCCGTCTTTTAAAGGTTGCCAGGACCATAGCCGACCTGGCTGGTTCGGATGCTATCGGCGCTGATCATATTTCAGAAGCAATTCAATATAGGAGCATTGAAGGAAAGTACTGGCGTTAAGATGGAATATGGCGGCCACAGCAAAAGTTAGAAATATATCAGTAGTCAATAGCACCCATCATGCAAAGCGAATGGACGCTAAAAAATGCTTTGCCGTTTACATTGACACAGGAGGAAAAACAGAATGAAACTATACAGCAAAGAGGAAAGGTATTGGATATGGCTAAATAAGATGTTGGGTTCGGGATATGCCAGGTTTCACAACATCGCGCAGGAATACGGCGGACCAGAGGGGGTTTTCGATGCTGCTAAATGCGGCAAGCTTACTATAAAATCCCCACTTAACGAAGGAAATGTAAGATTCATACAGAAGAACGCATCGGAAGGGTTTATCGACGACTATTTGGAGGGCCTTAACAATAGCGGCATAGGAGTTACTACCCCTATAAGCGAAGATTATCCGTATTTGCTGTCCGAAATCTACGATCCTCCCACAGTATTGTTTTATAGGGGAACCGTTAAGCGGGAACTAACCCTGCCTATAGCTGTCATCGGCGCTCGAAAGTGTACCGAATACGGGAGGCGCGTTGCGTTCACGCTTTCAAGGCAGCTATCGGATCAGGGCGTATGCGTAATATCTGGACTGGCATATGGGATAGACGGCGAGTCTTCAAGAGGCGCTCTTGCCAGCATAAAAAGCGATTATCCAACGGTCGCGGTGCTTGGAACCGGCGTCGATGTTGTTTATCCAAATCAAAACAGGCCGATATACGATGCAATAGTAGAGCGTGGGGCGGTGGTGTCCGAGTTTGCTCCCGGCACACAGGCCATACCTGGTAATTTTCCAAGGAGGAACAGAGTAATAAGCGGGCTGTCAAAGGGGATATTGGTTGTGGAAGCAAGGGAGAAGAGCGGTACGCTCATAACCGTAAACCACGCATTGGATCAGGGAAGGGATATTTTCAGCGTGCCTGGAAGGATAACGGATGCATCGTGCAGGGGAACAAATAATTTGATCAGGCGGGCGATGGCCAAGCCTGTATTTGGAATAAATGATATACTAGAAGAATACGGTATTTCATTATCCGATAAACCTGACGCAAGGCCATCAAGGGATATCAGACAGACGCTTGACGGAGAGCGCGCTGTAATATATGATTTACTTAAAGATGGTGATAAAACCTTTGACGAGTTGTGTGAATCAATGTCAATAGAGGCGGGAGCGCTTAATACCATCTTGACAGAATTGGAGTTTTCAAGAATAATAATTCAGACCCCAGGAAGGGTATTTAGCATTAGGTAGGTCGGTTTAACGGCCTAATCGCCGATTCGGAGGTAGTTTAATGTCAAAACTTGTTATTGTGGAATCGCCCACAAAGGCAAAGACCATAGGAAAATTTCTAGGCAATGGCTACAAGGTGGTTGCCTCTAACGGACATGTGCGCGATCTGCCCAAAAGTCAGCTTGGCGTGGATGTAGAACACGACTTTGCTCCCAAATATATTACCTTAAGAGGACGCGGCGACGTACTTGACAAGATCAGAAAGGAAGCAAAATCAGCGGATAAAATATATCTTGCAACGGACCCAGATAGGGAGGGCGAGGCTATATCATGGCACCTCGCCCATGTTTTGAAGCTGGACGAGGAGTCTGAATGCAGAATCGTATTTAACGAAATAACCTCAAATGCGGTGAAGCGGTCAATAACCGCCCCCCGGCCAATAGACATAAACCTTGTGGATGCCCAGCAGGCCCGCAGGGTATTAGACAGGCTTGTAGGTTATAAAATAAGCCCGGTCCTATGGGCTAAGGTGAGAAGAGGCCTATCGGCTGGACGCGTACAATCGGTTGCAACCAGAATTTTGTGCGAGCGGGAACAGGAGATATTGGACTTCATACCCCAGGAGTATTGGACTATAACGGCCTTTCTTAAGGATCCAAAGCGCAAGAAGCTGATTGAAAGCAAATTTTATGGCTATAACGGCAAGAGAACTGAAATAAAGAATCAGGAAGAAGCCATGAAGGTGGTCGAGCTTTCAAAGGGAAATGATTTCACTGTAAGCGACGTGAAAAAGGCGGAGAAGCTGCGTCATGCGCCCCCGCCCTTCACGACCAGCAGCATGCAGCAGGAAGCGTCAAGAAAACTTGGATTTACAACGCAGCACACAATGCTTGTGGCCCAGCAGCTTTACGAGGGCATTGACGTTCAGGGTCAGGGCGCTACAGGACTTATAACCTATATTCGAACCGACTCGGTAAGGATATCAAAGGAAGCGCAGGAAGAGGCTCTAAAATATATAGCTTCTGTATACGGGAATCCATATGTACCGTCTACCCCGAATTTTTACAAGGGTAGATCCAGCGCACAGGATGCGCATGAGGCGATAAGGCCCGCGAATTTGAAGCTTACGCCTCAGATGATAAAGGGGTCGCTTTCAGCTCCTCAATATAAACTCTATAAATTGATATTTGAGCGATTTGTAGCAAGCCAAATGGCAGAACAGCGCGTTGAAAACTGCACCGTTACCTTTGAGGTCAACGGATGTACGTACAAGTCTAACGGAACAAAAGTCCTATTCAATGGCTATACGGCCGTATATACCGAGGGCAAGGACGAAGTGGAACAAAAAGAGATTGTGCTTCCGGAGCTAAGCGTGGGCAGCGCATTCACTCCAGACAGAATCGAGCCGGAACAGAAATTTACTTCTCCGCCTCCGCGCTATACCGAAGCTTCGTTGGTAAAGCTGCTGGAGGAGAAGGGCATCGGTAGGCCAAGCACCTTCTCACCAACTATTTCGACAATTATTGCAAGGGGTTATGTATGCCGTGAGAAGAAACAGCTGATCCCCACTGAACTCGGGTTTGTCGTAACTCAGCTCATGAAGGAGCATTTCGGCGACATTGTCGATATGCAGTTTACAGCCGACATGGAGGAAAAGCTGGATAGGGTCGAGGAAGGCGAGCAGCAGTGGACGCAGATAGTAAAGGATTTTTATGATCCGTTTATACTCACAGTGGAGCGCGCTTCCGAGACTATAGAGAAGGTTAAGATACCCGACGAGCCATCGGATATTCCCTGCGATAAGTGCGGCGCAATGATGGTGTATAAGATGGGAAGGTACGGCAGGTTTCTGGCCTGCCCCAACTATCCCGAGTGCAAGAATACAAAACCGATAATTGAAAGGATAGACGTGCCGTGCCCTAAATGCGGGGCGTCGCTCATCAAGCGCAAGTCCAAGCGCGGAAAGGTGTTTTACGGATGCGAGAAGTATCCTGAATGTGATTTTGTCGCATGGGATAAACCTGTAAATAAGAAGTGTACAAAATGCGGTTCTATAATGGTGAGCCGTTTTGGCAAAAATTTCTGTTCAAACAAGGATTGCGAAAATTCGGCTGCGCACAAGCGTTCCGCAAAACAGGATGAGCAAACGCAAAAGGGTGGCTCCAATGAATGATGTCGCGGTTGTAGGGGCCGGCCTTGCCGGCTGCGAGGCTGCCTACCAGCTTGCGGAGAGGGGCGTCGGCGTAACTCTATACGATATGAAGCCTTCCAAGCTGTTGGCCGCATACGAATCGGCAGATTTCGCCGAGCTTGTGTGCTCAAACTCATTGAGGTCCGATCGGCTGCAAAATGCGGCAGGGCTTTTGAAGGAGGAGCTTCGAAGGCTCGGGTCCATGATTATACAAGCCGCGGATGAGAACCGTGTGCCGGCGGGAGGCGCTTTGGCTGTTGACAGAGTGGGCTTTTCAAGGGATGTTACCCGACTTGTACGCAGCCATCCCCTCATTACCGTCGTTGAGGAGGAGGTAAGGGAGATTCCGGAATGCGCGTCAATTATCGCAACCGGACCGCTTACCGATGGAGCGTTAATGGACAGCATTGAGAGTCTTTTAGGCGAAAGCATGCATTTTTTTGACGCTGCAGCGCCGATTGTAACTTATGATTCCCTGAATATGGACAAGGTCTTTATGGCCTCAAGATATGGAAGAGGAAGCGATTATCTCAACTGTCCCATGAATAAAGAGGAGTATTTTAGCTTTGTGGAGGCGCTTAAGGCGGCGGACACGGCAGTATTAAGGGAATTTGAGGACACAAAGGTGTTTGAAGGCTGCATGCCTGTTGAGGTGATGGCCAAGCGCGGCGACATGACGCTGGCGTTCGGACCGCTCAAGCCGGTTGGTTTAATGGATGAACGAAGAACTGAAAAACCGTTTGCAGTCGTTCAGCTGCGCAGGGATGATGCTGACGGACGCCTGTACAATATGGTCGGATTTCAGACGAACTTAAAATTTGGGGAACAGAAAAGGGTCTTTTCAATGATACCAGGCCTTGAAAATGTGGAATTTGTGCGTTATGGAGTAATGCATAGAAACTCATATCTGAATTCACCGGCAAAGCTTGGAATTGACTATTGTTATAATAATTCAAACATCTATTTTGCCGGACAGATTACAGGCGTGGAAGGGTATGTTGAAAGCATTGCCAGCGGATATACGGCGGGTTTGAACCTAGCAAGAAGATGTCAGGGCAAACCTGCTATAGATTTTACCAAAAAAACGGCTATAGGCGCCCTTTCGCACTATATTTCCGAGTATTCCGGAGATGATTTTCAGCCAATGAACATAAACTTTGGTATAATAGAGGGAGTACAAGCCCGAATTAGGAATAAACAGGAACGGTACGCTGCGGTTTCCGCAAGAGCTCTTTCTGTTATCGATGATATAATTGCAAACGTTTTGTAAACAAATGCAATTATATATGTTTTAATGAATACAATGTGCTATTATGCATCAATAATGTATAAAGAGGTTAAATATGAAGTTTGAGGGGACAACGATCGTTGCTGTAAAGCGATACGGCAAGTGCGCAATCGCAGGCGACGGACAGGTAACGTTTGGGGAAAATACCATAATGAAGCATACGGCAAAGAAGGTAAGACGGGTATACCATAACAATGTGGCCGTAGGTTTCGCAGGTTCCGTGGCGGATGCGTTTTCATTATGTGAGCGTTTTGAAGCCAAACTGGAACAATACAATGGAAACCTGAAGCGAGCCGCAGTTTCACTTGCCCAGGAATGGAGGAGCGACAAGGCGCTTAGGCAGCTGCAGGCCCTTTTGATAGCGGCGGATGCTGACGACCTTCTCATAATCTCCGGAACAGGTGAGGTTATAGATCCGGACGATGATATCGCTACGATAGGCTCCGGAGGAATGTACGCGCTTGCCGCCGCAAAGGCGTTAAAACAGAATACGGAACTGAGCGCTAGGGAAATCGCGACGAAATCCATAGCCATAGCATCAGAGATCTGCGTTTATACGAACAACAACATCACCGTTGAGGAGGTATGAACATGTTGACCCCTAAAGAAATTGTAGACGCTCTGGACAGGCATATAGTTGGGCAGGATAGCGCGAAACGCGCCGTAGCAATAGCTCTTAGGAACCGTTACAGACGCAGCAGGCTCTCAGCCGAGCTTCGTGAGGATATAACGCCAAAAAATATAATAATGGTAGGCCCAACCGGCGTTGGAAAAACTGAGATAGCGCGAAGGCTTGCCAAGCTTGTGGACGCGCCGCTCGTTAAGGTTGAGGCCACCAAATTTACCGAGGTGGGATATGTCGGACGCGACGTTGATTCAATGATAAGGGATTTGGTAGAGGCTTCGATAAGACTGTGCAAACAACGCAAACAGGCCGAGGTTAGAATTTTGGCCGAGACGTCTGCAGAGCAGAGACTTATAGACCTTTTAACCCATTCAAAATCCGAACGCAGAGCGCCCGTTAAAAATCCTTTGCAGATGTTGCTTTCAGCTGGAACTAATGAGCCTGAGAGCGCGCCTGGTGATCAGGGCGAAGAGCAGGCCAAGGCACATTCCAAGCGTGAAGCCGTAGCTGATGAACTTAGGGCCGGTCTTAGGGAAGAGGATATCGTAGAGATAGAGGTAGACCAGGCCTTGCCTCAAAACGACGCGATGTACGCCATTGGCGTGGACATAAACCTTAATGAGATGTTTGACGGGATTATACCAAGGCGAAAAAAGCTGCGAAAGCTGACAGTGAAAGAGGCGCGCCGAATTATAACCCAGGAGGAATCCGATAAGCTGATCGATATGGATGAAGTTATACGGGAGGCAGTAGAAAAGGCTGAGCAGGATGGCATAATATTTATTGATGAAATAGACAAGATTATTGGAACGCATTCCACATCGGGACCGGATGTTTCGCGCGAAGGTGTGCAGCGGGACATACTTCCAATAGTGGAGGGCAGCACCGTTTCAACAAAATATGGTTCAGTAAAAACAGATCATATTTTGTTTATTGCCGCCGGCGCGTTTCATGTATCGAAGATATCCGACATGATACCGGAGCTGCAGGGACGTTTTCCAATAAAGGTAGAGCTTTCTCCTTTAACAGCCGATGATTTTAAACGTATACTTACGCAGCCTGAGAATTCGATTATAAAGCAGTATACCGCGCTTCTTGAGGCGGACAGCGTTGCTTTGAGCTTTACTGACGATGCCTTAACAGAGATAGCCAAACACGCATATACTGTAAACGAGACGACGGAGAATATTGGCGCGAGGCGCTTGCACACCGTTATGGAACATCTGTTAGATGATATATCATTTAATGCGAATGGCAATCATCCGCTTGTTGAAGTTGTAATTGATGAAAGCTATGTAAACGAGCGGTTGAAATATACGGATAATGAAGGGGATCTTAAAAAGTTCATTATCTAATTAAAAGGATTTTTACTATGCAACACGAATTAAAAGCCGCAATAGCGCTGATAACGGTCTGCTTGCTTTTAGCGGGCTGCAGCGCTGCGCAAAGGGAGCCTGCCACCATTGAGGTGGAGCTGTCAACGCCGGAGCCTACAATACAGCCACCGGAACCGACGCCGACAACTGTACAGCCTCAGGCAAGCGCATCCCCTGCTTACAGCGCTGGGCCGGATACCGTTGCCCAAACCGCACCAGCCCCTACGCCTGAACCCACCCCAACATATATTGTTAAGGATATGCGGCCGCTTGCGGCATATGTAAGAGGGAACGGAATAAATATGAGGGAAGGTCCGGATCTATCATTCGACATAATCGGAAATTATCTGTTGAACCAAAAGGCTGTCGTCGACGGGGAATGCGGGGAGTGGTACAGGGTTAAAATCGAATCAAAAAAAGGGTTCATGCATAAGGACTTTATAGCCCTTGGCGACCCTCCAAAACCAACGCCTACACAGAAGCCTAGACCAACGAGTACACCTAAGCCTACAAGCAGCCCTGATAGGTTTTCTGAAAAAGAGGTGTATTTGGCAGCTCAGCTGGCGCATTTAGAAAACAGGGGCGGCAGTCTGAAGGGCTATAAAGCGGTGATAAGCGTGGTGCTTAACAGATTGAGCCATATACATTTTCCCGATACGATAAGAGGGGTTATTTATCAGAACAACCAGTTCACCGTAGTTGACAGTATTCCCGGGACCACGCCCTGCAATAACGCCTTGAAAGCGGCAAGAGAGGTTCTTAACGGCAGCGGGAGCACCCTTCCAAGCGACGTTGTGTTTTTCAGGGTGGCTTCACTTGGCACAGATTGGGGAAACGACAAAAAATACTATTGCACTATTGACAACAACGCCTATTTCAGGTGGATTGGTTAGCTGTTGTAAATGATGGGAGAAAGTGGGCCTTTGAGCTTGGCTCGGAGGCCCGTTTCCTTGCTCTTTAGGTAATTTATAAGACGCGCCCATGCGAGGCTAGAAGCTCGTTAACTATTAGTATTTATTTAACATTAGCGCCCCGACGGATCGATTTAATGGTTGGAAATATATTGGCATTAAACTCCTGAACATCCATTACGCATACATATCTTGAAATTAACATTAACTTTCAAGGGAATAAAAAGAAAATGGCGGTATTACTTTTGTTAAAAGATGAACACAATAATACCGTTATCATTTTGAGAGGTGGTGTTTTCTTGAAAGCTGTCATTATGGCGGGCGGCGAAGGCAGCAGGCTTCGCCCGATTACTTGCACCATGCCAAAGCCTATGGTGCCGTTATTAAACAAACCTGTTATAGACTATTGTGTGGAACTTTTAAAACGTCATGGCATAGAGGATATCTCGGTCACGCTTCACTATTTGCCAAACGCAATTAAGGATCATCTGGGCGACGGTAAGGATAAAAACGTACAGATATCCTATTCGCTTGAGGAAAGCCCTCTGGGGACGGCGGGGAGCGTAAAAATGGCTCTTGGGGATTGCAGGGACAGCGTGCTTGTAATAAGCGGAGACGCTATCACAGATATAGATCTGAGCAAAGCCATCGCAAGGCATAAAAGCGTGGGGGCGGCGGCTACAATAATATTAAAGCAGGTTGCGCTTCCGTTGGAGTACGGGGTTGCTATAATGGATGATCAAGGACATATTACCAGATTCCTTGAAAAACCCCAGCTTAGCGAGGTGTTCAGCGATTTAGCGAATACGGGCATCTACATATTGGAGCCGGAGGTTATAAATCTCATACCGGATGGCGTTCAGTATGACTTTAGCAAGGATTTGTTTCCAAAGTTGTTTGAAAAAGGCATAACAGTACATGGTTATGTCGCTGAAGGTTATTGGTGCGATATAGGCGATATCCGGCAGTATATGCAGGCGCAGAGGGACATGCTTGACGGAAAATGTACGTTTGAAACCATAGCTCACAGAAATGATGGGGTGTTCATAGAACCAAAGGCAGGAATATCGCCCAATACGATAATAAACGGTCCATGCTATATATCATCCAACGCGGAAATTGGCGAGAACACGTGCATCGGCTCATATTCGGTGATCTGCAGCGGCGTAAAGATAAGCAGGGATTGCAGCATAAAGCGATCAATCTTGATGGACGGAGCCAGGCTGAGGAACAATATTGAACTGCGGGGCGCCGTTGTCTGCCAAAACGCCCATATCAGTGAAGGGTCATCAATATTTGAAAATGCGGTTATTGGCAATAAAACCTATGTTGGCCATAACTGCACCATAAGCCCAGGGGTGCTGATCTGGCCCCAGAAGCAGGTGGAGGATGGCGTAAGGTGCGAAGAGAATATAGTATGGGGGCAAAGCAAACAGCTGCAATTTACCGATTGCGGCATTAATGGATACTCGGACGGAAATCTGTCGCCGGAGGCAGTGGTCAGGCTAAGCTCAGCATATGGAAAGATGCTTGGCCCGCTCTCTGGCGCCGCTGTAGCCACAGACGGAAGCATAGCCGCGGTTATGCTCAAACAGGCCGCCATTTCAGGGCTTATGTCGCAAGGGGTAGACGTATATGATCTCTCAAGTTCAGCATACTCCGCAATGGGCTTTGCAGTAAGGCGCATGGGAATAAACGGAGGCATATATATTGACGGTGAACCCATGAGAGATCACCGCGCTAGGATACGCGTGTGCGATAACCAGGGCGTGCTTATTGACGCAGGCAAGAGACGAAAATTGAATTTTTTATGCGAGCAGGGGGAAATACTGCCGCTTACTGAAGCTGAAATAGGCTTGGTAAGAAACCTGAACGGCATGAACGATGTATATGAGGCTGAGTTATGGTCGCAGATGGCACATGACAAAATTAAGGAAAATCCTCCCCGTGTACTGCTAAACGCACCCAAAAAAGCAGCGGATATAATATCAACGCTCCTGATAAAATGCGGATGTACGGTCATGACGAGCGATTCTGAAAACCCACAGTCAATTTATGAGCTAATGTCGGTACATCGGGCTGACCTATGGATATATATTGATAACGCCGATAATTTAAACCTGCTTTTGCCCGAGAGCGACATGGCGCGTCAAGATGAGCTAAACGCCGCCTTTGCATTAAACAGAATAGAACAGGACGGTGCTACGAGCTTTATAATGCCGTTCAGCATGCCTGTTCCATATATAGAGTTACTGCGCGAAAAGGGCGCGGCCGTAGTGCTTGCGCATGACGCGTCTGAACGTCGTAAGCGGTCGCACCTCAAAGATAATAAACCTATGAACGAATTCTTTGAACCGGAAGCGGCGGCTATTAAAGCGTGTGAGCTGTGGTCACAAGGGCGGCTCAAATCCCTGCTGGACGCCCTGCCTAAAGCCTACACCAAAGAGACCAGCATCGGCTGTTCATGGAAGGATGTAGGCCGCGTGCTGAGAAGCCTCGTCGACACAGAGCACGGGGCCTCCATAGAGACTGTAGACGGCGTAAAAATAAGAAGCGACACAGGATGGGTGATTGTTAAGCCGAACGATGAATTCGCGGCCTGCCGGCTTATATGCGGCAGCTATAACCAGGAGTATGCGGATGAGCTTTGCGACATATATTCCAGCCGGCTCAAACACATGGTGAAGCAGGGCAAAAAACAGTAACTTTAAGTTCAGGGGATGTAAGGAGCGCATCCCCTGAACTGTATTTATTGCAAGCTGCAGATATATGTGATAGCATTGATAATAAACTCTTACGGATACGGAGAAAATGCCCAATGCTAAACGTAGTACTGGTAGAACCCGAAATTCCCCAAAACACCGGAAACATATCAAGAACCTGCGCAGTTACAAATACAGCGCTGCACTTGATACGGCCGTTGGGCTTTGAAATCTCCGACCGTACGCTCAGGCGCGCAGGGCTTGATTATTGGAAGGATCTTGCCATAAGCTATTACGACAGCTTCGAAGAGCTTGAAGCAAAAAATCCCAGAGCAAGGTTTTTTCTCGCAACCACCCATTCCTCAAGAAATTACTGCGACGCTTTATATATGGATGGAGACTTTCTTGTTTTTGGAAAGGAAACCGCTGGACTGGGTGAAAAACTGTTGAGCAGGAGGCGCGATGACGCCATAAGGATACCTATGATGCCGAATCAGCGGTCGCTAAACCTATCAAACGCGGTTGCAATAGTCCTGTACGAGGCATTGAGGCAGCTAGGATTTCCAAAGTTTTGTTGAAACATCCAATATATTTGAAAATATGGGGGTTTATGCTTGACACTGGCATTTGAGCTGGATTAAAATATAAGGTGTGCTTTGGAATGGTAGATGTAGTGCCCCACTAGCCCCGGAAGCAGTGCAGCATACATGGCCAAGCCGCAAGATAACACAAATTTATGGAGGATAGCCATGAAGACATATATGGCAAAGGGTGAAACCGTAGAGCGTAAATGGTACGTTGTGGACGCTGACGGTATGGTATTAGGCCGTCTAGCGTCACAGGTTGCAACCATACTTCGCGGAAAGCATAAGCCGATATATACGCCGCATGTAGATACGGGCGATTTTGTAATAATTATCAACGCAGACAAAGTGGTGCTTACAGGACGAAAGCTTGACCAGAAAAAGTATTACCACCACAGCGGTTATCCGGGCGGAATTAAGGAAACCAGCTATCGTACGCTTCTTCAGAAAAAGCCGGAATTCGCAGTGTATGAAGCGGTGCGGCTCATGTTGCCAAAAGGACCGCTTGGACGCCAGATGTTGAAGAAGCTTCGGGTATACCGTGGCGATGACCACAAGCATGTAGCGCAGCAGCCAGAAACGCTAGTGCTTAAATCAAGGTAATGGAGGGACGAATTATGAAGACAACAGCGCAGTATCTTGGTACTGGAAGACGCAAAAAATCGGTTGCCCGCGTCCGCCTATTACCGGGGAGCGGAAATATAACGATAAATAAGCGCGACCTTGAAGATTATTTTGGGCTTGAGACTCTAAAGATGATCGTAAGGGCACCGATGACGCTTACAGGAACTTTATCAAAGTACGACGTCTATGTAAACGTATATGGCGGCGGAACTACCGGCCAGGCAGGCGCCATACGCCATGGCATCTCACGCGCGCTTATAGTGGCCGACCCCAATCTCAGGGCCGCTCTTAAGCAGGCAGGCTATCTCACGCGCGATCCGCGCATGAAGGAAAGGAAAAAGTACGGCCTCAAGGCTGCCCGTCGTGCGCCTCAGTTCAGCAAGCGCTAAAAAAGGATACGACTGCCCTATAGCTGTTTATAACTCCGCAGGGAAGTTTTCTTGCGGAGTTTTGTTAATTTTGATTAATGGTTGCTTTAACGTGTAACATTTTATACACCCGAGCGCTGGAGATAAAGGGGAAATGAAATAAAAATGGACTATATTATTGCGGAGGCTACGAGCCTGGATCAAGTTACGGATTCACACGGCAATAAGCTTTATCAGGCCAGGGAACTTACGTCAGCATCATATAAGTTCTCGGCAATTACTAAAATACTGGAAAGTAACCCGGTGTCATACTTCCTTAAAATGGGAAGGCTGCTTGCAAATTATTTGAACAGCAACCATCCACTGGTATTTGTCACAGACTGGTCCGATCCTACAGAGCTCACGGGTCTCAGGCTTGAAACGGAGGACGGGTTTAAGGATTATCCCGATCTATGCTTCATTGGATTTTATACTGATTGGGATTCTATTGAACAATCAGGCATTAACGAAATATTCGCTCATGAGTTTTCACATGTCTGGCTTAACTGGATGGGGTATGATCTAAGCCGTTCATTGTCCAATAAATTTCATACCTGCACGGCGATAACGGATCCCTATATGGCGTTTTTTGAAGGGTTTGCTGAGCATCTTGAGATAGTAACCAGGGATATGTCCGGGTATACGCAAAATGGGCTATGGGACTATGCGTATGACGTTAACGCCTGGCTTTGCGCCCGGGACACTCAATTAAGATATCATGGCGTTATAAACGATAGATTTGTCTATAATACTGCCTTGCCCTTTATCGACGATTACGACACATACGCCGGGTTGCACATGGCTCATATTACTTCTTCCGCTTTCATGCCTGAAAGGATAAAGAACGCGAACCAGCTTTTAGCCTCAGAAGGAGCGGTAGCCTCAATATTTTACCATATTTACATTAATGACGTATTTAAAAACAGATATAGCGATAAAGCCTTTTATTCCTCATTTGGCATGGACAGGGATAGCGTTGATCCTGTACAAAACCTTTACCTAAAGATTCTTTATGTTATGACAAGGCTTGACATGTCAAAACCCACACTGCTTACGGATTTTATAAAGGCTTATGGTGACAATTTCCCAGATGAAAAGAAAGAGCTGTATTCATTATTTGTAAGGCTAACTTATTTTTCTACTGTAAGCGGCGACGCAAGACATGTATTTGAAAGATTGTACAGTATCGGACGAAATGGGGAGGTTGAACCATTCCGAACCGCGCTAAGGGAAAGTTCGGAATTGAAGACGCGCCTTATTGAACAGCTCTTATCGGGGGAAGTATCCCTTGAGGCGGCCGTACGCCCGGATATATGGATTGACGGGGATGAATATATAGCTCCCACGCCTTGGAATCCTGAGATCAAGGTTCGCTATAAATTTTGTGCGAACTCGGCAACGGCCGTAGATTTTCTTTCCATGAGCGGAATGACGGTAAAGCGGGCCGAACAGCTGATTATGCAGCGGGAGCAACTTGGAGGTTTTAAATCCGTGGAGGAGTTTTATGAGTTGCTGGAAAGAATTTAGTATGCCTCGCGCGCTGCTGCACAACAAATAATTAATAAAAATGCTGTATTTTGAACAAAGGTATTGACAATTTCATAATATGGAGGTATACCAAAACTAAAAGAAATTATGGCCGTGAGGTAAACAATGCAACTTTTAGTTTATATTACAAATGAAGCCGATAGGATGCCTAAAGTTCTTTCAAGCCTGATGAAAGTCGGGGTGAACGGAGCGACTGTTGTAAGATGCGAGGGCATGCTGCACATGCTTGCGTCACTGGGCGACGACACTGCGATGCCCGCATTTTTTAACTCCGCAATGAGGTTGTTTGACGATAACCTTGATCACGGGAAAATGATGCTGGCCGTTATGCCCGATGAATTGATAATGACCTCAAAACAAGCTATAAAGGATATATGCGGCGGATTTGACCGGCCCAACACAGGGATTATGTTCACGGTTCCAGTAATGCATTTTGAAGGAGTGTCAAAGGGATAGAAATGAATAATTTATTTTGCCTCGCAGCCGCTTTGGGTATGGGGCTGCTTCTTAGTCGCGTCGTAAAAAAGCTTAACCTTCCCGACGTGACGGGTTTTTTGATTGCAGGACTGATTATTGGCCCATATTGTCTCGGCGTGTTTAGCGGTGAATCGCTTGAGGCGGTTTCAGATATTACTGCTGTTGCGTTAGGCTTTATAGCGTTTTCGATAGGAGGGGAATTTAAAAAGGAAAATCTAAAGCGCGTAGGAATGAAGGCGTTTATAATAACTGTGTTTCAGGCTATGGCCGCAGTTATATTGGTAGACGCGGCGCTGATCCTGGCGGGCTTTGATATACCATTGGCAATTACGCTTGGCGCTATCGCCACAGCAACCGCGCCCGCGGCAACGCTTATGGTAGTGCGCCAGTATAAGGCCCGCGGAAAGATGACGAATACGCTTCTTTCGGTAGTTGCTATGGATGACGCAATAGGACTTGCGGTATTCTCAATTTCACTTGCGATAGCACAGTCCCTTACCTCTGGGGCAGTTCCAACGGTAAACAACATGCTGCTTCAGCCCCTGATTGAGATTGTCCTTTCGCTGCTGATAGGCTTTGCGATAGGAGCCATCGCGTCAATTTGCATACGCTTCTTTAAATCGCGTGCAAACAGGCTTTGCATAACGATAGCTTCAGTACTTCTGGGCGTTGCTCTCTCCAATATGCTGGGGTTGAGTTCATTATTGCTATGTATGTCGATAGGCGCGGCGGTTGTAAACCTTCGCAGCGATGCGGAAACAATACTTGAAGGGGCAGAGCGCTGGACAACACCTTTATTTATGTTGTTTTTTGTAATCTCCGGAGCTGAACTGGATTTAACCGTCCTAACAAGTGTAGGCCTGCTTGGACTGATTTATATTGTAGCACGTTCTATAGGGAAGTATTTAGGCGCTTACCTTGGCGCCAGAATAGTAAAAAGCGAACCAAGCATACAAAGATATCTGGGGCTCACATTGCTGCCTCAAGCAGGGGTAGCTATTGGCATGGCACAGATTGTAATGAGCAAGCTACCCGAATATGGCGCGCAGATACGCGCTGTGGTACTTTGCGCAACGCTCATTTATGAATTGGTCGGACCTGTCCTTACCAGGATAGCGCTTGTGAAATCGGGGGAAATAGAGAATATGCCAAAGCAGAAAAAAGTTAAGAACGGTGAGCTAAAAGCTGGCTAATACTCAGTATATTACCTTTTTTGCCGCCCGCCCTGAATTTATAATTAGGGAGGGCGGTTTTAATAACAAAAAAAGACGAAACTTGATCGGCTTTTGGGGTATTACTAAAATAAGCAGAAGTGAAAAGGGGAACAAAAATATGAGAGAAATAGAAAGAATGCTGTCCGGAAGGCTTTACTATGCCAGCGATTCTAACCTGAGAGATGCCTATATTAGAGCAAAAAGGCTTGTGCATATGTTTAATCAATGCGCTTATTCAAATAAGGATAAAGCTGCCTTAATATTGAAAGATCTTCTTGGATCCTCAGGGACTAATATTCAAATTGAGCCTCCATTTAGATGTGATTATGGCAGTAATATAACGGTTGGTGATAATTTTTACGCAAACTACGACTGCGTTATCCTGGATGTCTGCGAAGTAAAAATAGGCAGCAACGTTATGTTCGGCCCGCGCGTATGTCTGTTCACTGCAGCTCATCCAATCGACGTTGAGGTCAGGAACTCGGGCCTTGAATATGGCCGGCCCATTTCAGTTGGGGATAACGTTTGGATAGGGGGATGCGTTACAGTTAATCCGGGTATTAAGATAGGGAACGATGTCGTCATCGGCTCGGGTTCCGTAGTTACAAAGAGTATCCCAGACGGAGTTGTCGCAGCCGGTAACCCGTGCAAGGTGCTGAGAAAAATTGATGAGCACGACAGATTATTTTGGCAAAGCCTGCAATACGAAAGGATGCAGTAACTGCTTTTAAACAACGTGGGGAGCTTTTAAAGTCTGAGAGGATTAACAAATTTCTTTTCTCAATGCTCAGGTATATCAAAATGCTCCTTTGAGCTTCGTTTTTGTTTTGATCATTTAAATTGTCACCCTATGCCCTTTAGAAAAACCATTGTTTTGAAGTCATATTAAACTTGGAAACACAATATTGCAACTTAAACAATAAGATGCTATTATTTTGTTTAATAGCCTACGGTTTAAATATGTTGGTTATTGAACAACAAGACGGACGGGATCTATATGAAAAACGAGAAAACTGACAGAAGAGCACGATATACGCGCATGGTTTTAAAAGAGAGCCTGATTGAGCTTTTAAAAGAGAAGAGGATTTCAAATATATCTATTAAGGAGATTTGCGAAAGGGCGGATATAAACAGGAGTACGTTCTATTCCCATTATCAGGATCAATATGACCTCATGCACCAAGTGGAGCAGGAGGTATTGGGGGAAATAAGGGAATATCTCGACAGCTATAGCTTTGACGCGAACGAATCTGAGTCCTTGCAACTTATGAACAGGATTTTTCAATACATAGCTGGAAACGGGGAATTGTGCAAAACACTTTTGGGTGAAAATGGAAATATACATTTTCAAAAGGAAGTCATGATGATAGTTCAAAGTCAGTGTATAAAGGAGTGGACCGAGAGGCGGTCGGTCGATCCCGATACGGCGGAATATCTTTACACCTTTACAATAAACGGAAGCATCGGAATTATACAAAGATGGCTAAAGGGCGGTTTGGAGGTGCCGGTATGCGCTATGGCGGAGATGGTAATAAAGCTTACAAACCAGGGATTATCCGCTTTTGTATAGATAAAGGGGCAGCGCATCAATATGCTGATTCAACGCCCCCTGCGTAAGCAAAGCGGTCGTTAAGTGAAAGGATAGCCATGGGGAATTATAAAAAGAGAAATATTGATAAACAGGCGGAGCCGGCTGAGGATCTGCGCACTAAGCGGATTGTAGGCGTAGCATCAATAGTTGTGTTTGTCGCACTGATGCTCACGCTGTTCTTTACAGTTGGAAAGCAGCTTATTGAATTTGTATCCGAGCCTGAACAGTTTAGAAACTGGGTTAACGAAAGCGGCGTTTGGGGCCGCATTGCGTTTGTCGGGATGATGGCCCTTCAGATTATTGTTGCAATAATTCCGGGGGAACCGCTTGAAATTGGCGCAGGTTACGCCTTTGGGGTTTGGGAGGGAACCGGGCTTTGTCTGCTAGGAGCGTTAGCAGGAAGCGCGCTTGTATTTATACTTGTGCGCCGTTTAGGCTCCAAGGTGGTATATGCGTTTTTTTCGCGTGATAAGATAGAAAAAATCAGTTTTCTGCAGGATTCAAAAAAGTTAAACCTGCTTGCTTTCATACTCTTTTTAATTCCAGGGACTCCTAAGGACGTTATGACTTATTTTATTGGAATCACGCCGATGAAGCTTAGCACTTGGCTGCTTATCACGGGTACCGCGCGTATACCATCGGTGGTGACCTCCACCTTTGGGGGAGATGCGTTGGGCCTCGGAAATTATAGCCTAGCGATATGGGTTTTTGCGATTACGATTGCAATAAGTTTGATCGGCATCCTGGTTTACAAAAAAATCAGCAAAAAGCATACGTAATACTTTTGATAACTTCCTATTGGCAGATACTGTTTTTAACATTTTACTCCTTCAGGTCATTGCGTTTAAACGATGACCTGAATTTATGCGGTTTGTCACGAACAGCAAGTTAAGCGTTTAGCTCATAAATGTGCTTCATTCCATCATATGCTATATAAACTAATTTGCAAGGAGCGATAGAATGGATAACAATATTAAGTGCTCAGTTGCGGAGCCATACCCGCCTGTCCAGGTATGCGGACCAAATCCGTCATATGCAAAAGCCATGTTATTTAACGTAGGAAGCTGTATTTCAGAAATGTCTGCGATAAGCCTGTACATCTATAATAGTATTGCAATTACGGACAATTTTCCAGAAGCGGCCGCCCTCTTTCATAAGATAAGTATTGTAGAGATGCACCATTTAAATATATTTGGGCGCCTTGCCTCTTTGCTGGGAGCGGATCCAAGGCTTTGGCAATGCACCAGTAAAGGCAACGTATATTGGAATCCAGGGTATAATGAATATCCAAGAGAAATAGCGGCTATGATCAGATATGCTATCAGTGGAGAAAAAAAAGCAATATCTAATTATAAAAGACAGGCATCATGGATTAATGATCCAAATATCGTAGCATCCTTAAATAGGATAATACTAGACGAGGAGTATCACATCAAACTTTTTCAAGAATTATATGATGATATTTGCTCCTAGCAGGTTAAACATTATGTCTATACCCAGCAATAAAACTGGGCAAGACTCAATTCTTGCCCAGCCGGTGGCTGCGGAACTAGGATTCGAACCTAGACAATACGAGTCAGAGTCGTAGGTGCTACCATTACACAATTCCGCAATGTATTTAAAAATCCCGTGGTGCCGTCCGCCTTACTATAACACCCGCCCTCAGGCAGGGGGGTGCGCTGTGAACATCTTCTGCTGCCGCTCGGCACAAGGCACGATTTACCGCGGCTGCATCGGTATTATCCAACGAGCGCTCCCATGGTTATTGCGTCGGTTTATAACATAAAACGTGACGCACACCGCAGGATTAATGGTGGGATTAGTTGGGATCGAACCAACGACCTCTACGATGTCAACGTAGCGCTCTAACCAGCTGAGCTATAACCCCCAATATGTTTCCCTGTTGACAAATTCTATTATACACGTTTTTACCTGTATTGCAAGAAGAATATTTTTCTTAAAATATATTGCTCAAAGTTTACGTTATATTCCATAATATTGAAAACATTAAATCCGAAGTTAAACTATAAGCAATGATAGGGGATATCTCTGTTAATATATTCCAAATTGTCGACTGCTCATTATCTATATTGATTTCATGCCTTTACCTATAGAAGGTCAGCAGCCAACACTTAGTCACAAGAATCAAGTAGGTCGCCCTGTTCGCTCTGATGCCGATAGCTCCCAGGATCTGGGGGAGCGCTGACCCTGCTGGACAGAGGCCCTGGCGTTGCTGAAGGAGCGCGCGGTTACAAAGTCCTTCCGTCGCGGGTCGATATATAAAGCGGCATCTTGAAAACCGTCCTATAGATAAATGAAGTATGGGAAGGGAGACACATAAGAAAGAGTAGAAGAAGAAGAAATGTAATATGGGAAAAAGAGGAAAAGTGGGATAAAATGGATGACACCGCAAACAGGATTGAAGAGGAATAAGGCAAGAAGAGAGCGGTAGAAGGAAAGGAAATAAGAAGGGGGAAAAGAGATGAACAGGGCGATTAGGGTGCTGGCGATATGCATAGCAATGGTGATGGCGTTGAACTTTGGGATGGCAGAGTGCAAGGCGCTGGAGGAGGGAGCGGCTGTGGGTGTAAACAGCGGAGAGACGGGAGAAGAAGGGCCAATCTACGATGTACCAGAGGGGAGGTATGTAGAGGAGCTGAGCGCGGAGGAATACGCAGAGCTGGTGGAGCTGCAGGAGGAATGGGAGCCGAGCGCGGAGGAGCTGAGCGAGTACAGCGTAGTAACGGACAACGGAGATGGAACGGAAACGGTGGCAATCTACATGGCGCCGGTAAGGTATCAGGAAGAAAGCGGCGAATGGCGGAAGATAGAGCCGGAGCTGAAGGAATATAGAGGCGGGGAAGAGTACCGCAGCGAAGGAACGGCAGTAGAGACAAGGATAAGCGGGAAAACAGGCAAAGCGCCGTACGCAGTAATAAGGGAAGGCGAGTACAGTGTAGAGCTGAGACTTAGGGAAGAAGACGAGACGGCGGCTGGGGCAGTGGAAGCGATGACCGAAGCTGGGGGGTGCGGAGAGAAACAAGCGGAGCGAAAGGTAGGAGTAGGCTACAAAGGCCTGTACGGGGGCTGTGTAGAGATGCGAGTAAGGCCGACAGGGCATGGAATCAAGGAGGAGCTGATCCTGACGGAAGAGCCGGAGGAGGAGGTATTCGCATACGAGCTGAGACTGGAAGGGATGTATCCGGTGAAGTGCTCTGACATGAACATCCTGCTGTTGGACAAGCGGACGAATCAGGTAAAGGGAGCGATACCGGCGCCGTACATGAGCGATGCGGCGAACGAGGAGGGATCGAACTTCAGCTATGATATAGAAGTAAGGATATATAAGGCGAGCGAAGGCGAATACGTCTACGAGCTGATACCGGACCGAGAATGGCTAAGGGAAGAAGGCAGGGAATACCCTGTGGTGGTGGATCCGAGCGTGACGTTTTCAAATACGCTGCTGGCGGATACGAATGTAGCGAGCAAATGGCCCGGGAACAACTATCACGCGGAAGATACGATGAAGGTGGGGTTGTCGACAAATGACGGGAGGTTCAGGGCATACATGCGGTTTGCAAACTTCATGGAGCATATAGGAGCGAACCGGCATATAACGAAGGCGGAATTGAAGGCGTACGAGGAGTACCAGGGGAGCTCGGCGCCAAACATCAACCTGTACGAAGTAACGGGGAAGTTGGATATATCGACGCTTAACTGGAACACGCAGCCGAGTATAAGCGGGACAGAGGCGGCGAGCATACAGGTAACGACGCCAGGCTGGTACAGTTGGGATGTAACGGGGACGGTAAGGAAGTGGTATCAGGAGGGAGCTGAGCAGACAGCGCTGTGCATGAAGAGCGGAAATGAGAATGCAAACCAGTACAAGCGGTTCTGTTCAACGGAAAGCCGGGAGGCAAGCCTGAGGCCAAGATTGGAGGTAACATACGCGGCGGCGCCGAGCATGCAGGGGGAGGTGAGTGCAACGCCGGAATTCAGGGGGCCAACGGGCAAGATCGTGCTGGAGTGGAGCGCGGGGAGCGCGCCGGCGGGGACGGTGGCGTACTACGAGGTAGGCAGGCGTGAGAAAACGCCAGGGACGACGGAGTGGAGCGCGTGGACGGGGAACACGACGACGGGAAGGAGATACGAATACAGCAATCTTGGGGATGAAAAGCAGTATGAGTTCAGGGTAAGGGCGGTAGACAGCGCGGGAGCAGTGTCGAGCTGGCTGACGTCGAGCGTGGTGACGGTAGGGGACTACACGAGTCCGAGCATGCCTGAAACGGTAATGGTAGAACCGGCGGGATGGAGCAACGCGCAGAGCGTAACGCTTAGGTGGAGCGGAATAGAAGATAACAACCTGAACAAGGTGCAGTACCGAATAGGTAGCGGTACATGGACGGATCTGTCACGCACACAGATATCGGGGAGCCTGAGCGCGGGAGGGAGCGTGCTGAACATAGGGCAGGTGACGGACGGGGAGCATACGGTGAGCGTAAGAGGAATCGACGCGGCGGGCAACGAGGGAAGCGCGAGGAGCGCGAATATAAAAAAGGATACGCAGGCGCCTGAGGTGGAGATAGGAATAGCCGGCAGCGTGACGGCGGGCCGAGTAGAAATAACGGGAGAGATAAGCAACGGCGCCGGAGGTAGCGAGTTTGCGGGGTGGCAGCTAGAGTACAGGCCGGACGCGGGAATGGACGACTGGATAGGGCTGATAGGCGGGTTGAGGGAAGGAAGCGGCGATATCTATGTATGGGAAATGACAGGCCTGGAGTACGGAACGTACTACGTTAGGCTGCGTGCATGGGATGAAGCGGGGAATGAAGCGGAAACAGGCGAGATAGCGGTAAATTACTACGGAGGGAGCGAGCAGGTGGCGGCGGGAATGCTGCTGCAGAGGCAGCCTGTAACATCGAACATATGGTATATGAGATATATAAGCAATCAGGGGACGCTGACGGACACGATGCTGGTAGCAAACGGAAGGGAGCATGTACAGCGCGTATTTGCGAAGAACACGCTGGGGTTCCAGTCAGACAGATATGAGGGAAGGTGGCTGTATCCGGAAGGCGAGCCGGTATTTGTGTACGCAAGGGGACGAACGTCGGCGGGAGAAGAGGTATACAGCGAGGATACATATGAGCTGGGATATGCGAAACTGGAATTCAGCGGAGAAGGCGCGTACAACCAGCTGGAGGAAAAGGAAGGCGTAAGGCGGGACGCGGACAGAGTAAGGGTAGCGGTGGGAGCTACAACGGGGCGATTTACAACGCCAACAACGGAGACGTACGGAGAGCTGCTGCATGTAGACCTGATAGTGGAGGATGCGGGAAGCGCGACGGTAGTGTATGAAATAAGCGCGGACGGCGGAGTTAACTGGAGCGGGATAGAGCCGGTATCGCGCGACGGAGGCGCGACGCGAACGGTAAGCAATCGAAAGTATCTAACGGGAGAGTGCGCTGGGAATAAGCTGAAGCTAAGGGCAACGCTGAATGGAAGTGAAGCGTGGATATCAAGTATAGATATGGAGGTAAGGTACGCGTCTGGAGGAACGGCGCGGGTGATAGACAACGGCTTTGAGCGAAACGCGCGGGGTTTCACAGAGCTGGCGGGAACGGAGCACGACCTGGGAAACGGACAGATCGTGCTGAAGGAAGGCGAAATAAGCGGAAGCGTAAAGAGCACGAAGAGGCAGGTGCCTGGGGAAGTAACGGCCGCGGTACTGGAGGTAGAGGAAGAAAAACCTTTGGGAACGAATATAAGGTATTACATCTCAACCGACGGGGGAGCGAGCTACGAGGAACTGGAGCCGCGTGGAGAAGGGGAAGCGGCGCAGTGGCGGGAACTGGCAAACGCGGGAACGGAAGTGGTAATCAAGGCGGAGCTGAGCGGCAGCGGAGGGGAAACGCCGAAGCTGAAGGGATGGAAGCTGAACGTAAAGACGCGAAGCGGGGGAACGTCATATGAAGTAAAGCTGGTGGAAGAGCCGAAGAACGTATCAGCGCTGGCGAACGCGAACTACAGGATCATGGTAAGGTGGGAGCCGTCGGAAACGGAAGGCGTGACATATAACATATACAGGAGTGAAACGGCGTACTTTGAGGCGGGAGAAGGCACGCTGGCGGCCGAGGGAATAGAGGGGTGCGTGTGGAGCGATTACAACCTGAACTACGGCAAGACGTATTACTACCAGGTAACAGCGGTAAAGGAGCAAAACGGGCATATCAGGGAAAGTGAAGGCTCGCACCAGGCATATGCGCGAATGGTAGACGAAGGCGAGCTGGAAAAGCGGCTGGGTGTGGAGGATTATTGGAGCTACGCGAGCTACAGTACGCAAAGCGGAAACGGCTACGTTAACATGAGCAACGGGAACATGGTATATACGGAAACGGATATCATGGTGCCGGACCCGTTTTTCGCGATGGTAATGAGGCGAACGTACAACAGCGAGGCGACGAGCAAGACGGGGCTGGGATACGGATGGGATTACTCGTTCAATACAACTTTGATGAGGGAGTACGACGAGTATAATGAAGAAAAGGGAATGGTGCTCAAGGACGGAGACGGGAGCTTACACCGGTTTGAGCTGAAAGCGGACGGGAGCTACGCGAAGTCGAAGGGAACGTTCATGGAGCTGAGGTATGATGAAGCGACGGAAGAATATACGATACAGAGACGTGACAATGTAAAATACCATTTTGAAGCGGAGAGCATGAGGCTTAAGAAGTTCAGCGAGCCGAATGGAAAGGAGCTGACGCTGGAGTACGACGCGCGAGGGAACGTAATAGGTATAGAGAACACGGTGGGGGAGCGGCTGGAGATCAGCTACAAGACGTACCGGCAGACGTACAACGAGGAACAGGGGAAATACGAATACAGAGCGGCGACGGTAACGGACCAGGACTACATCTATGTAAACGACCATGTAGACATGATCGAAAGCGTGATGTGGGAAGAAAGCGGAGAGAGCGGGGCGGCGAGGCTTAAATTCGAGTATGAATACGACATAGAAGAGGACCAGCTGACGGACGCGGTATATTATACGAACAACAGCGTGGGTCTCGGTATGTCAGAGGCGTACCGAGAGAGGTATGAATACAATGAGGGCGAAAAGATAGCAAAGATAATGAACCCTGAAGGGAAGGAATACCTGTTTGAATACGAAACGGGCGAAGTGAAAGGACGGTTGAGCGGGATAGAGGACCCGATAGGGGAGCGGTACGAATTCGCGTATGATATGGAGGTAAGCGGGAGCGCAAACAGGAAGTCAAAGGTAGAAAGCGAAGGCGGGAAGAGAACAGAGTACCAGTATGACGGTGAAGGAATAGTAAAGCGGATAATCGATGGACTGGGAAACGCGGTGAATTATACGCACAACGAAGAATACCAGGTGACGGGGACAAGCTATCTGAACGAGATCAATGGAGAAGTGGAGACGGTCAACCACGTATACGGGTACGACGCAAAGGGGAACGTAACGGTGATAGCGGGACCGGAAGGGTATA
>UQXE01000026.1 GCA_900544965.1 uncultured Eubacteriales bacterium
CTGTTTTTCGGGATTCCCAAGGGGACTTTTTACAAAAAGTCCCCTTGGGCGGGGTGTGGGGCGGAGTCCCACAGAGCCAGCCTGATAGCTGCTTGCAGCCGAAGGCCGTGTTTTGTCCCGTTTTCCAAAGCAGTCAATAGCCACAGCCGCAAAAAGCGCGCTTCACCGGCCGTCTCCCACATGTTCTTTTCGCGGCCACCTTGCAAATCATGACGAATAATTGTAAAATAGGATGAATATGTAGTTGCATATGCAAAGCGCATATGCAAGGAGGTCAACCGTGGGTCTGTCGCTAGAAGCAAAGAAGTTCATAAATTCGGAACACACCGGCTATTACGTCGATGTAATGATGCCATACAGGGAGGATGCCAGGGAAAAGGGCGGCGCCTCATCCACAACGGTAAAAATCCATTACATGGACGAGGGCGCGGGCGAGCCGCTGATATTGATACACAGCGTGGGCCAGTCCATCTATACATGGCGCAGGCTGTTCGCCAAGCTGAGCGAAAGCTACAGGGTAATAGCAATAGACCTGCCTGGGCATGGCTTTTCCGACCGTCCGGTGCAGTTTAGTTACGGTATTGCGGATTATGCCGACATGCTGCGCAGGGTGATGGACGCCCTCAGGATCCAATCAGCCCATTTTCTGGCGTTTTCAATGGGATGCGCCTATGTGCTTCAGCTCGCCAGGATGAGTCCTGAAAGGATGGGACGCATAATAGCGCTGACGCCTGGAGGCGTAACGGCGGAAATGCCGTCTACCGTTCGCATGATGGAAAGTTCCGTGTTCGGCCCGATTGCATCAAGGCTTTATGGAATAAGAGCTGTTGAAAAGATGCTGGGCGAATGCTTCTTCGACCTGACGAACATTACCCCTGACGTGGTAAATGAGTATTACCGCACGGTGGCCGACCCCGACGCGCGGCGCGCGATACGGCGTACCCTGCAAAAATATGACGAAGACGGCCTGTTCACCGAGCTAAGGGCCATAGAAACCCCCGTCCTTATACTGTGGGGAAGCGAGGATAAGTGGCATCCAGCCGAGCTTCAGGAGCTTTACCATTCAGCGATGAAAAACGCCGGCTATGTAATCGTGCGCAACACCGGCCACCTGCTTCACGAGGAAAAATACGACAAGGTGCTGGAGTTAATCAAGGAGTATATACCGGTCCCTATCGATTAGTCCGGCCGGTTCTTTTGTGAAATTAAACGGGTTTTGGTCCTTTAGCCGGTTTGGGCCGCCTGTTTAAACCGGCTAAAAGGCATAGCAAATGGGTTGCTTCTCAAAAAAACCGGCCGCCCGACCGATATATAAAAGCCAGCCTTTGCCCCACTGACGCCAGGCGCACTGAACGCCAAGGGCTATCTTAACTTTTGGCCTTTAGCCCTGAAGGCCTCGCGACTGCCGTTCCATATCCTCAATGACGACATCGTAAATCTCTCCCAGCGATGCGCAATACTCCAATACGCTCCAAGGCTTATTGGTATGGAAGTGTATTTTAATCAGCGTTTCGCCGCCTACGGCAAGCAGGCAGTCCCCGTCAAGGTTTTCAGTAAAATATTCCGCTATTTCATCCGCCGATAGCCTCTCTCCTTCGACCAACAGCTGCGTATCGTATCTATATTCAAGCATTATTTCAAAACCTCCTCTAATTTCAGGCCCGTGCATAAATTCCATCCGGCTGGCGCCGGGCGCTTAAAAGCCGTGCGCCGCACGCAATCGCGGCTGAACCCCTACGCCCGCTATTGCCGAGGGTCCTCCGTAAAGGCCACTAGTAAAATACGCCGCTATTTCATCCGCCGATAGCCTTTCCCTTTCGACCAGAAATATCGCATCTATAATTATCCGGGCATTGATCTTTGATAGGCATAGGCCAGCTTAATTCTGTGCGGCTGATTGCCGGGGCGGTGTTCCTAAAGGCCGCGCGCAGCAGCGGATAAAGCCTTCCGCCTGTGCAGTCAGCTTCCATAGGGCTGCCCCTCGGCATTGTTTCTCAATATAAACACCCCTGGCGTAAGCCCGCCCGCCTCGGTCCTCGACTGCCTGATGAGCTCCAGCCGCGGGTTTTCAGCGACCAGCCGCTTCATAAGGGTGAATTCCATAGTATAGAGCACGGCCACGCCGCCTGGACGCAGCCATTCGCCCAGCTTCGGCAGCAATCCAGCGTAAAGCCGTTCATTGGACGAGTGGGTCCCCACCCTGTTTCCAAAGGGCAGGTTGGATATCACCTCGTCATATGGCCTGGACGCACGGAATTTAAGGCAATCCTTGCATACAAACTCAATGCCGGCCTTTGCCGCCTCGGCGTTTTTCACGGCTATGTCCAGCGCCTTTGGCGTTATGTCCACCCCTGTAAGCGCCGAACACCTGGACAGCTTTTCACGCTCGATAAGCATAGTGCCGCTCCCGCAGAATGGATCGAGCACGCGCGCGTTAGTCCTCAGGCTTGACGAAGCAAGGCGCAGTATCGCGGCGGCCGTGGCGGGATGCATCGACGCTGGAAGCGAGCCCACACGATAATCGAACCTGCCGTCCTGTATCGTATATAGCTTCAGGTAAAGCCTGCATGTCTCTCTATGGCGCTCCACACGAAGCTCGGCGTCATATGCCGACGGGGAATTTTTAAGCCCTCCTCCGTCCAGCGCGTTGGCCAGCTCTTTGATGAAATCCGATCTTCCGGCGTCCATCCCTCTCACGTCTACCCTGTAGCCGTACGGCGCTTCGCCGCCGCACGACGAGCTAAGCAGCCCAAACATGGCGCCTTTAGCCGCGGCGGCTATTTCCTTTGCGTTAAACGGCACGCTTTTCTTTATTGGAATTAGCATTTCGCTGAAGCACCTCGCTTCAAACAACGGCATAGGATCGGTTACGGTTACAAGCGCGCCGTCGTTCCACGCCTTTTTAACGCCGAAGCCCAGCTCGTCCAGCTCCTGGGCAAGCTGGGCCCCAAGGTTTCTGGCCGAGCGCAGCTCAACGTCAACCGGCGACGCAAAACCTGTAAAGCTTCGCGAAGAGGGCGCTTGAAGGCGGCTCAGCGCCAGCCTCAGCGCCTCCTGCTCGTCATTGAAATGCTTCCTCTCGCTCTCGTCGGCGGGCGGCTCTATTTTATATTCGACCAAAGCCTTTTTTGCCTCCCTTGTGCCAATAGCGCCAAGGGCGAGGATTACGCTTGGCCTGACCAGGCGCCGGCGTTCTCTCAAAAGCGCTTCGGCGAGCGGCGCGGCGTCCAGCGGATCCTTTAAGGCTCCAGCCAGCCTGGCCGCGTTTTTCCTCAGCTTTGCATCCCCTGATAAAAGCGCGTCCCTGATCATTCCACGGCCGCCTAGCCTTAGGTTGATCTCATCCCTGTACTGCTTTTTCTTGGCGATGGAGCTTAAAAGCCCGCACGCCGCCGCGTTTCCCTCAAGGGCAAAAAGCTCCCACGCCGCCTCAAACGCCGCCTCCGGCGTTCTGCGCATGCGTTCGGCCCCATTTGGAGCCTCCAGTTCCTTTTTCAACTGTTCCGCGGTTAGCTGTATCATTCACTTCTCCCCCGCGCTGTAGAGCGCAAATCAAGCTGTTATTCAAAATATACTTATCCTAAACCGTAGCACATGCGAAGCTCCCCGTCAAGGCCGCTTTACATACGCGCGTTTTGGCTGTATCATTGATTTTACAATAAACCACCGGAGGATATCATGTTTATAGCAAAATGGAAGATGGGGCTTGTGGAGTTTGAAGGGGTGCGGGCTGTTCGCGAGGAGGTATTCGTCGCCGAGCAGGGCGTGCCGTATGACGAGGAGTTCGACAGCTTCGACGGCATATCGTTCCATCTGTATATAACCACAGAGGAAGGCTTGCCCATAGCCGCGGCGCGCATCCATCCTGAAGGCGATAATACCGCAATCGGCCGCATAGCCGTTATAAAACGGTTCAGGAATGCGGGTTATGAGGAATTCGCGCTCCGCATGCTGCTCTTTAAGGCTCAGAACCTGGCGGGAGAGAGGATAACTACCCTTGCGCCGGCATCCGGCAGGGAGCTGTATGAACGGTTTGGCTTTCGTGCGGACGGCGATACGGAATCCATTCGCAATTCCGAATACGTACGCATGAGCGTAGGAAGGGACGAAATTACGTGGTTCAGCCAATGCCGGCACTGACGGGCTTAACCGCCCTACGGCCGAATGACGGGGAAATACGGACGCGGGCGTCGGCGGGCAAAACCTCCGCATGTTGTCTTGACCTGCTTGCTTGTAAGCCCAAAGCCGGCTAAAAAATGACTGTCTGCCTATTAAAGGCGGCCCTGGCGCTTATAATCAAAACACGAAAAGGGCGGCCGCGCCTTTTTTCGGGCGCCGCCGCCTTAAGCCGCGCTTAAAACCCTTATCCCACAACGTCGAATTCTATCTCCGGAAGCCGCCTTTGCAGCCGCGCTACAATGGTATCGCCCGATTCGTGCGGCGCGCCCATAATGATCAGCTCCACCCCGTTTTCATTGGCGTAATCTACCAGCGCATCCTCTACGTCGTCGGTTCGGAGCATGGTTAGATCGCCTCCGGCCAGCTGGGCGGCGGTAAAAAGGTATTCTATGGCGTCGGATTCGTCTTCGCTGTTTAAAAAATGCCTGCCCGTCTGCACACAGTGCACCACATGCAGCTTGGAACCCTCATCCCTGCGCGCAACGCCCCTGCTGATCAGCCTGTCGCATGCCCGCTGGCCTGTAACGCAGACCATTATATCACGTGTCTTTTTCATTGCTTCTCAGTGCTTCCTCTAATTTATCCGGCATTTCCACCGAAACGTACTGCCGCGCCAGCTCGATTGCCTTTAGCGGGGTATTTGCCACTGAAAACAGCCTAAGGTACCGCTTATTGGTAAACCCGCCGGAAACGCAGGCGTCAAGCTGGGCCAGGAGCGGTCCAAAAAAGCCGTTGACGTTTAATATTATAATGGGAGCGTCAATATAGCCCAGCTGTTTCAGCGTCAATACCTCCAACAGCTCCTCAATGGTGCCAAATCCTCCGGGCAGCGCGATATAGCCATACGACAGCTTCTCCATCGTCGCCTTGCGCTCGTGCATGTCCCTTACCACTATTAGCTCCGAACACAGCTCGGACGCTATCCCGGGCCTGTTGAGCCTCTCTGGTATTACGCCTATTATACGGCCTCCTCCCGCATACGCGCCCTCGGCCGCAGCGCCCATAAGACCCACGGCGCCGCCGCCAAATACCATGCCCCATCCATTTTCCGCAAGCAGGGCGCCCACCTCGCAGGCGGCCTCCTTATAGCTCTGGGGGATATTCCCGCTCGACGCGCCAAATACGCATATATTACCCATATGAGCGCCTCCCTTGTCCTTTTTTACATTCACCATTATAACATCATACGCCCAACGTTTTGAATAGACTAATTGTGACATTTGTTAAAACTTAAAGGGGAAAAGGGAGACCTGAATAAAAAATACCGCTGTGCGCAAGGAATATTCATTTCATGCATACAAACTGGGGGCAGCGGCCGGAGACTGGCGGCATAAACGCTTTCGTAAATTTATTACGCATATGTTTTAATCATCTAAAGGTCCCCCCTCCTTGTCCGCCGCCCGCGAACCGAGTTATGCTCCCCCTTTAAAAAGCTGTCATACGCCGGTGAATGACCCGACGTCCCTCTCCTGGGGTCATTCCAGCGCGTCAGCTTACCCTTGCAACCATTACGCTCATATCGTCGTCCTCTCCGTACTCCCTTGCCGCGCAAAGCACCGCCTCGGCGGCGTCCGTGGCCGTATTCGCCGAGCAAACCCGCTCGGCAAGCGTAGCTATCAAAACCGAGCCAAGGGCGTCCGCCGTTCCGTCGCTCATAAGCACAATCGTGTCGCCGCGCTTCAGGTTTACCGAATGCACCGCCGGCGAAGCCTGCTCAAGTATTCCCGCCGGCAGCGCCTCCGAATAGAGGGTATGCACCTTGCCCGAACGTATCACATAGCTGGGCGGAGCCCCGAATTTTACGAACTTGGCTCCCGCGTTCAATCTGTCGAACACCATTGCGTCCAGGGTTGCGTACATATCCTCGCCTGAGTTGTACGCCATTAAAATCCGGTTGAGGCATTCCAGCGCCTCGTCAAGTTCGAAGCCCACCGACAATAGGCGCGTAAGCAGCTCGGTCGCCGCGCTGCTTTCCGAGCGCGCCTGCGCGCCTGTGCCCATCCCGTCGCTGATCATCATGAGAATCGAGCTGTCAAGCTCCTTTACCGCCATGCTGTCGCCCGTTTCCTCACTCCCAAATTTTGCGCAGCCCGCGGCTCCGACCTGCACGTCAAAATTGTAGCAGCGGCGCCGCTCGCCTTCCGCCGTTCGCTTCAATACAGCCGACACCGAAGCAAGCTGCCTTCGCGCGAAGCCAATCGCCTCTTTGTCGGGCGAAACGGCCTCCTTCTCTTCATACAGTCTTGTAAGCTGTTCTATCACCTCCGCAGTCATGTAAAGACGGTCCCGCATGTCCTCAAGCGTCCTCTGGGCCTTTCTTCCAACCCTGTCCTCGTCGCGCATGCGTATAAAATTGAGCCATCTATGTGGCACCACCAGAAACATTACGGCCGCGATGGCCGTTTCAAAGATGCCGATAGCACCTTCGGAACCCAAATATGCCGCGGCGCTGAAGGCTGAGATGACAAACCCGCTCGCCACAGCCATGCGGTTGAACCCATTGAGCGCTCCCCCGCACAGAGTACACAGCGCAAGCGTGCCCATCAACGCCAGGCCGTCGCCGGCTATCGCCCTTCCCGCGCCCAGCGCCACGGCCGCAACCACCGCCGCTATGCCGTTGCCCTGAGCCGCGCAGAGCGCCGCGAACGCGGCGAATACCACGCCGAACCGAACGCCGCCCGCAGCGGCGTCGTTGAATGAAGCGGCAAGCATCATGAGCAGGGCGCATACCGCCGCCTTTTGAAGCGAACCCATGGAATAGCGCTTGAGCGCGCGGAACACGGCCCTGTCGGCCTGCGCCAGCACCGCGGCGGACGCAGCGGTAAGCGCTATATCAATCGTGGCGGTGAATGCGGCCGCGGTGCTTGTAAAGCTGAATATGGGCATCACAAACAGCTTTGCCACGCATATAAGCATGAGCTTGTCCGTTCGGGTAAGGCTTTTTTTCAGCGCCTTGCAGGCCATGCCCAGTAGCGGATACAGCGCCATGGCGCACGCGGCGGGCCAGTGCGCCGTGATAACCGAACCGGTTAAAGCGCCCGCAAGCGCGGCCGGAAAATGTCCCGTTCTTTTAGAAAACCATGCCGCCGCTACCGCCGCCGCGCCAAAGGGCGCCAGGCCGTTTTCGCCCGCGCAGGCCAAAAGCATTGAAACCAGGAAATAAACCGAGCACTCAATGTAGGTACTGCTGCATATGTATGGCACGAGCTTCTCTTTTAGCCTTGCAACGGTTTCAGCCATAAAATCGCCTCTTCATCAGTATGTATATACATATGTTACATCCGCTGGTATGCACAGGATGTCGTGATTGCGCCGGGCCTGCTGTCGATGTTTGGGAAACGGCGTGTTTCGTGCGACATCCGCCGCGTTGGGCCATGGGGGATTATCGGGGGTTGCGCGGGATTTTCGGTTATGGGGGGAGGGAAACGTATTTTTGTATTTGTTTAAGCAATATTTTAAGTATTGTCGACTTATAACTCCTCTAATGTTATAATGGTATTATTTAAGCTTATCGGTTAATGCTTGTTATACTGGAGGTGAGTTAAAATAGTGGTTCTCAGAATAATAAAAATCTATAAGGATGGTGATTAGGTGCGCTTTAAAAGAATAGTACTAATCTTGTTTATTTTGGTCTTTATTGTTACTTCATGTCAAAGGTATCCCGAAAACAATCATAGGTTGCAGTGGTGGCTTACGGACATTGGCTGGGACGAAGGGAATAGAATTCGATCAATAAACGGTGAAGGCGTCGTCATTGCCGTTATAGACACCGGTATTGACGCTACACATCCAGATCTTGAAGGAAGAATAATTGAGGAATACCGCGTTGACGGTATAGGATACGCCGTTAATTATGAGCACGGTACCGCTGTCGCCGGCATAATCTGTGCTAAGCCCAGCAATAAGGAAGGCGTGCTTGGAGTAGCCACGGGAGCAAAAATCATTTCCATAGACATAAGCGACGAGGAAACCACTGATGTGAAAAAGCTTATTGAGGGAATAGAGTACGCTGTCTCAAAGGATGTCGACATAATAAACATCAGCGCGGGTATTGCTGAGGATAACCCTGAGCTGAAAGCCGCAATAGACAGGGCGTATGAAGAGGGTATAATAATAGTAGCGGCATCGGGCAACGATATAAACGGCGAAATTTTATATCCGGCCCAATATGAGCATGTCCTATCCGTGAATTCTTATGCGCCAGACGGGCAAAGGCCGTTTGGCAGTGATGCGAAGTCAGTTTATCTTCCGGGGGGTGATATTGTGACCACACATTCGTCAATATACGTTCCCCGAAAATATATAAGCTATACGGGCACCTCCGTTTCCTCCCCTATCCTGACAGGCGTGATAGCGCTGGTACTTCAGCAGACTCCAAACATCACAAACGAGGATATTTACGGGTATTTCACGGATTACTCAAGAGAATTTAAAGTAAATACAATACTATCCGACTTTAGAGAAATCAATAACACTAAATTAAGGTAAATTCTAAGAAGGAGATTATTATGAAGAAATTCTTATCCGTTTTATTGACAGCGGTTCTTATGCTTACAATGGTTTCAACAGCGCATCCGGCAGCGGAAGATGGGACCACCGACATACAAAGACCTGACCAGCTATGCTTTGTTGATTCAGATAGCGTGGAAGAAAAGCTGTACGTCAGCATTTCCGATTTTAACTCGGCGTCAAAGCTAACGTCCTATCAGTCATACGATCTCATCTACGCCTACTATAATACGCTGAATACTGTTGACAGCTCAAAGCTGATCCAGCTTATCGATAACGGAAGCGTGATATGCGTCAGGGGCAATATGCGTGCTTTGGATCTATATGAAAAACTTGGCCTGCCCTTTGACGGCGGCGAGACCTTTGTAAGCGGGGTTACGATATCCGGCATGTTCCTCTATAACCAGAGCGGCAATTATTATTACGGGCTTATATGCGACACAGAGCTGGCTGAAGGGGTTGAGGAAGAGACGTTCGAAACCCAGGACGTGGAGCAGGAACCCATTCCGACTTTAACGGCCATGAGCCTTGAAGAGGGCGAATCATCATACGCCCCAACCGACGAGTAAGGCTCCTTTGAATACCTAGACGTAGGAGATTTCTATAATGCGCTTACGGGATTCCGCTCCAGCTGTGTTCAGCAGGGGCAGAATGCTGAAAACTGTGATACCGTATTTTTCCAACTGCCTGGAAAGGACTTCAACGGACGGCCATACTACGTATATGTAACCGGCAGGCGCAACGGGGAACTGATGGGCTCCATATCCATAACCCAGTACCGCTATGACATATGCGTATACAGGGAAGGCGGGGTCAACAAGGTAATTACCGATATCGTTTCCCAGGTTACGGTTTCGTCCGCGTCATCGGTGCATCTGCTGGATTATAAGGCCAATATGAACGCGAACGTATCCAATATGAGCGTAATCGGCCAGAGCTATCTTAATTCACAGTCATCTACAACCTATACGCTCTCAGGTGGAATAGGGGTAAACGGCAATGTAATATCAGGCAATATTAATGGCTCCACTTCCAACACATACTCGGCCAACAACCAAAACATCACTAATCACTTTTTAAAGCAGAAGATCAAGGAATGGTGGTGCGACCCCACTAAGAACTGGAAAGGCGCCTCATGGGAGCTTGAGCCAGCTATCCGTATCAGAAACAACAATGCAAGCTCCTGGAAAAACCAGGCTTATACGTGCGTTACAGACGCAAGGTGGCAGAAGAATCTGTTCGTTGGATATTACATTCCAAATGCCATTGAAGTCGGGGGCGCTTGGTAACCGTCGCCCAATTTTTGAGTTCGCCGGTTACAAGACCGCCCCCCGCGCGCATAAAACGCGCATCGCGGCCGCCTGCCTGTTTGGGGCGTGACGACAGGACCGTCTCCGCGCGCATAAACGCGCTGTTCAGCCGCCCTATTGCCATGTGTGAGGTAGTCCAAGCGACAATGCGGCGCCGCATGACGATCCGCCAAAAATCCCTTTCGTAAGGCGCCGTTTTATTCCAGCCGTCAGCACAGCGCACAGGGACGGCTGAACAGCGCGGAGTAAGGCGGGCGCCCTTTCCTAAAAAGAGCAAAGGGCGCCCGCCTTATTTTTCGCGAACGCCCTCGCATAGGGGAGGTAAACCACATGAAGACCATTTTTCGCGGTCCGTCCGGCTGTAAATTACGCAGCGGGACGAACCGCCTGACAGGCTGGGCCGCGTCCGGCCCTGCCTTCAGATCGAGAACTCTATCTATCCTAAGCGCGGCCGCATGCGTTATTGAAATATAGCGGACGCCAGCCCGTCAAACAGCATATCCACTCCGTCAAAGTCCATTGCGTCGATATAATACTGCTCAAGCTCATTATGAAGCTGCTTAGCGCTGCGCAATGAGTCCGTCATTCTGTCTATCATTGAGTCAAACAGCTCCTTTCCCGTTTCCGCCTGTGCCGCGTCCAATAGCTTTGCGTATGGATCCAGCGCCGCGTCCAAGTCCGCGCTGACGTCGTCGCCGTGACAGCCGTTATCGGTGGTTATAAAAAGGCTTCCGTCAATTATAAGGTGATCCGCCCTGCCCGCGTTAAGCGCGCAGCGGCACCGTTCGACATTCATACCATACGACCTTGCGGTTTTTGCAAGCGAGAACAGGCATTCCGACGCGTCGATGCCCCAGGGCGTGTGAATCTTCCATACCGTATCCGCGTTTACGCCGGATATAAACTTTACGTGGCCCTTAGGGGTAAAGGCCGAGAGGTAAAAATCCCTTACCCTGCCAGCCGGCGGGCCAAAGCCGCCCCTTTCGGCAAGCCTTTGCGTCAGGTCCGCCTGAAGGCGAAGCACGCCCCTTTCGTCCACGCTGTAAGCGCCAGCGGAGACCGCGCGCATCCTTTCGGCGGCTGCCGCGTAGCAGTAAGCCCTGTCGAACATACGCTTTATCTCTTTTAAAAGCATATTTATCTCATTCCTGTGCGCAGCCAGTTCGCCGCTGTCAAGATATTCGCCAAGGTTCACTATCTCGTCCGTGGCCCCAGGCGCCTTTGGATCAACCGTGTGGGGAGCGGTGCCGTCCATCATGGCAACGCGAAGGCGCGGCAGACATACCCCGTCGAGGCTGTCGGGGTCGCTTGAACAGTGAAAGTACTCCACAGGCTGGCCGAGCTCCTCGGCAAAGCTTCCGATCCTGCGCATAAGGCTGCTCTTTCCAACGCCCGGCCCGCCTTTTATTATGTAGATCCTGTTTGCCTCGTATACGTTGATAATATCCGAAAAAAAGCCTACAAACCCGTCGGCCGTGTTGCCGCCGGGAAACAGGCGGCGCGCCGTCCTCTTATACATGCGACTATCGCTCCTTACTTGAGTTCTCTTCACCAGTATATGATTCGCTTCCAAAATTGTTACATGCCGCGCAGTAACAAACCGCGCCCGGCGCGTCATATACTTGTATGGGGAATTACCCAATTATTTTGGCTTAGGGGGTGCGTTTCTATAGACTTTTTCATTGAAAAAAGCGATCAGAGGATGAAATACCTGAGCGGTATTCTCTCGGGCAGGGGTTATCCGGTAAAGGGATTCGATTCCTCGGCCGACGGCCCTGTCTGCCTTATCGTGTCGCCTGGAAAGACGCCGGATATGCTGGTCGGGCTTATCGAGAGGCTTTCTCCAGGTTCGGTGCTCATAGGCGGCCAGCGCAGCGGGCTTGTGTACGACAGCGCAAAGGAGCATTCAATAAGGTATATCAATATCGCCGCCGACGAGGCCTTTGCCGTGAAAAACGCGGTCCCCACCGCTGAAGGCGCGCTCATGCTCATCCTGGAAAACTCCGACCGAACCGTCATGGGCATGCATGTGGCGATCACGGGGTTTGGGCGGATAGGCAGAATACTGGCGAAAATGCTTCATTCGCTCGGGGCCAGCGTACACGTCATTGCGCGGAACCCGATTGACAGGGCATGGGCTATGGGCTATGAAAGCTACGGGCTTGAGGACATGAAAGAGGTGTTTTTCAGGTGCGCCGCGGTGGTAAACACGGTTCCAGCGCCCATAATCGGCAGGGATGAGCTTGACGCGCTTGAACGCGGCTCGCTCATAATCGAACTTGCGTCGCATCCCTACGGCTTTGACGCCGACATGGCAAAGGAGCTGGGGCACCGCGCAATCGTCGCCCCGGGCTTGCCCGCCAAAACAGCGCCCTACAGCGCCGCCGAATTCATGGCCGACGCAATAGAGCGCCTTATTTAATCAAACATGGACAAACGCGCCCAAAAGGCGCGGATCCAAGTACAGGAAGGAGCTAATAAGGTGTTGGAAGGAAAGGTAATAGGCTTCGGGCTTACCGGATCGTTTTGCACGCTTTCGGAGGTTATAGGCCAGCTTGAGCAGCTTGCGCTCACGGGCTGCAGGATTATTCCCGTGGTATCGTATTCCGTTGCGACTATGGACACGCGCTTTGGCAGGTCCGCCGAGTTTTTAGAGCGGATAGAGACGATATGCGGACGTCCTCCCATACGCTCAATTCCCGAAGCGGAACCCATCGGCCCCAAAAAGCTCTTGGACCTTATGGTTGTGGCGCCCTGCACGGGCAATACGATGGCAAAGCTTTATAACGGGATAACCGACACGCCCGTGACAATGGCCTGCAAGTCCCACCTTAGAAACGGCCGGCCGCTGCTCATCGCCCCAGCGACAAACGACGGGCTTTCCATAAACGCGCGCAATATCGGAGGGCTTATGAGCATTAAAAACGTGTATTTCGTACCATTTGGGCAGGACGACTGCCACAAAAAACCAACGTCGCTGATAGCCGACTTTGAGATGATAATACCGTCGATAGAAAAGGCGTTTGCCGGCGAGCGCGCGCAACCCCAGCTGTTCTGAGCGCTGTATCTTACACATGCTTAGGACTATCGCCGCGTGTCGTGCAACGCCGCCGCCTCGTAAGCGTCTGCAATTCCTGGGGCCGCGCGATAAACGGCCTCTTTTTATTGTTTAAAATGGTATATATTCCCGCTTTTTAGCCTGAAAGCATATTAAACGCAAACCTTCCGCGCCCGCGGGTGCTTTGCATATCGGAAACGTTAAACAGGCCCCTGCCATTCAATCCAGCTATAGGGAACAATGACGGCTTGGGATAAATTTCGTCCGCTATGTCATATACGAAGATAGCAAACCGGACCGTATTTACATTATAACAGCATGACGCGCGGATGAATATATTGGTTATATCTGATATCTGTAAAGGAGCGTTTATATGCTTATTGTAATGAAGTTCGGTGGATCGTCCCTTGCCACCGCTGATAGGATAGATAATGCCGCAAGGATTATTGCAAAACGCAGGGAAGAGGGCGACGACGTTGTAGCGGTTGTATCCGCGCAGGGCGGCGTAACGGACAAACTGGTAAAAAAGGGACTTGAGACAGCCGAAAGCCCCTCCCTCAGGGAAAACGACGTGTTGCTTAGCTCGGGGGAGCTCATCTCGATGTCGCTCATGGCGATGAAGCTGTGTTCTATTGGGATTGACGCAATCTCCCTAAGCGGCTGGCAGGCCGGCATACACACCAGCGGCCAGCATGGCGGCGCAAGCATTTCATATATAGATACTAAGCGCATATTGGCTGAGCTTGAGGCCAAAAGGGCCGTTATAGTCGCCGGCTTTCAGGGGATAAACGACGCTGGGGACATTACAACCCTGGGAAGGGGCGGCTCTGACACGACGGCCATTGCCCTTGCCGCGGCGCTTCACGCCGATTCCTGCTATATCTACAGCGACGTAAGGGGAGTATTCTCCGCCGACCCCAAAACCGTGGACCACGCCGTCAAGCATGAAGAGATATCATACGACGAGATGCTGGAGATGAGCTCCCTGGGCGCCAAGATACTCCACAACCGCTCGGTAGGCATGGCAAAGCAAAGCGGCGTTCAATTCGAGGTGTTGTCAAGCTTTGACGGCCAGCGAGGAACGCTTATACACGATTTTTCGCGGGAAAACTGCGTAAGCGGTATAGTCTGCGACGATAACGTGGCAATGATAAGCGCCATAGGCATTGACAGCGGGGGGGCTACCTCAAAGCTGTTCTCGTTCCTTGCTGAGAACAACATACACGTGGACACCATTATACGTTCGCCCAGAAGCGACGGTTTACGGGGAGTAGTAAGCTTTTCGGTGCCTGGAAGCAGCCTGAAGGATGTAATAAGCGCCATTAATGGCAAAAAGGGAGCGGTTGAGTTTGAAAGGCTGGCGGTTGAGGATAACCTTGCAAAGATATCCGTCGTGGGAACGGGGATGGCCGACGGCTGCGGCGTCGCCGCGAGGATGCTGGTGGCGCTGAGCCGTATAGGCATAGAGCCAAAGTACATTACCACGGGCGAGATACGGGTATCCGTAATAATTAAAAAGGCCTTGGCGGAAGTTGCGGCCAACGCCGTACACGATGAGTTTTTTAACTGATATTCATTTGCGCGGCAAGCGGCGCCGGCAAAGCGTTTCGAGGATGCTTTGCCGGTATGCCATGCATTTTGCTTTGAGCCGGAAGCCGTTTTAAGCGCTATCGCGCGCGTGCCGGCGGCTGTAATATCAAAAGGTTTGTGTTTTCAACATCGGGCATTTTAATACGTACCGGCGGACGGCAAAGGCCAGGCGCTCTTACATGCCGCTAAATGCGCGGATCAAAGCCGCCCCCGTTTACGTTTTTCCTATAGTGGCACAAGCCTTGCGCTTTATAAAAATTGCTGGCCACGCTAAATAAGCGAAACAGCTTCCATAGCTGCCCTAAGCCGCTCAAGCTTGCCCGCGGGCATTTCGCACAGCGGAAGGCGGTAGCCTCCCACCTCCAGGCCCATAAGGTTCATTGCCGCCTTGACCGGAATCGGGTTGACGTCCATAAACAGCGCGTCCATTATGTCCATCAGTTTGATATGGAGCGCCGCGGCTTCGTGTATGCTTCCTCTCGCCCACAATTTGCATATCTCGTGCATCTCCTTTGGCATGATGTTTGACAGCACGGATATTACGCCGTTTCCTCCCAGAGCCAGTATCGGCACCGTCTGGTCGTCATTGCCCGAATATATATGCAGCTCGTTTCCGCACTCGGCCGCTACCTTGGCAATAAAGGATATATCGCCCGACGCCTCCTTCGTCGCCGTTATGTTCTCGTGGCGGCAAAGCTCTTTATACGCGTCAATACCTATGCTTATCCCGGTTCTGGAGGGAACGTTATACAATATAACCGGAATCTGCACGCTGTCGGCTATGGAATAAAAGTGTGTGATCAAGCCCTCCCGCGACGCCTTGTTATAATACGGCGTTACGCACAAAAGCGCGTCCGCGCCAGCGCCAAAGGCAAACCTGGACAGCGCCACGGCGTGCTTGGTGTCGTTGCTTCCCGTTCCCGCTATAACGGGCACCCTTGAGCGCACGCATTCGACGCTGAAACGTATTATCTCCCTGCGCTCATTGTCGTTGAGCGTAGCGTTTTCTCCGCTCGTACCAAGCACCACTATGGCGTCGGTTCCCGACGATATCTGAAACTCGATAAGCTGCCCCAGCTTATCGTAATTGACGCTGCCGTCGGGCAGGAACGGCGTTACCATTGCGGTTGCGGAACCGGTAAAGGGAAGTTTTTTCATATCATCCGCCTCCTATGACCTGTTTTTAGCCTATATATCCAAGCGCGCATAAAAGTTCCGCAAGGAGGACGGCCCCTCCCGCCGCGCCGCGCAGCGTATTATGGGAGAGGCCCATGAAGCTTATGTCATATTGGGAATCGTATTTTAGCCCTCCGGCGCATACCGCCATCCCATGCTCAACGTCGCGGTCAAGCCTGGGCTGGGGACGGTCCGGCTCGCTGAAGCAATGTATAAACCGTTCCGGCGCCGACGGCAGCTTCAGCCGCTGGGGAATGCCTCCGTATGCGCTCCAGGTTTTTGTCACCTCTTCAAGCGTGGGTTTGATTTCAAACGACGCGTACACCGCCGCGAGATGTCCGTTGCTGACCGGCACGCGGGCGCACCTTGCGGAAAACCGCGGCGTGTCCGACGGAACTATTATCCCGTTTTCAATCCTTCCCCATATCTTTTGGGGCTCGGTTTCGCTCTTTTTCTCCTCGCCGCTGATATATGGAATTATATTGTCGTGGATTTCGCCGAAGTCCTCGAGCGTTCTCCCTGCCCCTGAAACCGCCTGATAGGTGCACGCAAGGGCGTTTTTAAGCCTGAAGCGCCTGTCAAGCGCATACAGCATAGGCACAAAGCTTTGTATTGAACAGTTTGATTTCGCGGCAATGAAGCCCCGTTTGACGCCAAGCCGCTTTCGCTGGCAATCGATTACGCCGGCATGGTGAGCGTTAAGCTCGGGAATGATCATGGGGACGTCCGGAGTTGACCTGTGGGCGCTGTTATTTGAGATAACGGGGCATTCCGCCCTTGCGTAGGACTCCTCAAGCGCTCCCGCTTCCGAAGCTTTCATGTTTACCGCGCAGAATATGAAATCCACCTCGGACGCTATTCCCTTTACGTCGGACGCGTCCGCAAGCTTCATATCCTTCAGCTTTTGAGGCATTGCGCCTATGCCCGCCCACCGGGCCCCAACCGCCTCTTCGTAGGTCTTGCCCGCTGATCTGGGGCTTGCCGCCAGCAGCACAGGCTCAAACCACTCATGAGCGGCCAGCAGCGCGGCAAACCGCCGTCCGACCATTCCGGTTGCTCCGATTATACCGGCCCTAAGTTTTTTCAAAGCCCATCATTCCTCCATAAAGACTGGTTATACGCATGTTGATCTTTATGCATGGCGGGGTGCGCTTATTACGCAGTTAGGATAAAACCTCCATTGTGCAATATTTTACGCTTAAGGCGGCCGCGGCCGCCATGGCGTTGCCACGCAAGGGCTATCGCTGCGGGCGCGTCCGCCCCCGATAAAGCCCACGCGACCCAATGCGGCTTAAATCGATTCATAACGCTATGGCGCCCGCCTGTCCGCCGTCCGGCAACGAAAAACGCCCCGTTAAGGCAGGGGCGTTTTTTCGAATTCCCTGGTTAGGCCATCGCCGGACGTGCGATACAGACCGGTGTAAGTAAGGAGGACAGCCGAAACCAATGGGAATAATATACCGGTACGGCGAATCGGCCGTGCCGGAGGGATGCCTCAGCCCTTTCCAGAGCTCTCACATCACAGGGGGGTATGATCAACCGGATCTCCGGCAAACCATCTGGGTATTCTCTGTAGGTCCTATTGTGCGATGTTCCATACTATACATTTCGCCACGAATATGTGTATATACTTATAATATTACTCCATACCACAGAAAACAATGTCCTGAAAGTACATAATAGGCCGAAATTCCCGCCAATATTGGCGGGAATTTCGGCTTACATCATTTTATCCAGGAGGCGGGGGCTGATTTGGCTAGTGAGTTCCCCTTACAGAGCAGTTCCGCGAATACCGGCGGAGATTTTGGCTTAGCCAATATGAATAAAATGCCCAGCCGGTATTCGGGACCTAACCGTTCCAGTCTTATCGGCTATGCCAGAGCCAAGCTGAAGCGTATCTAACGCTGTGCGCAGGGCCGCTTCGACGCTGGCGGCAGCAGCCGTCCCATAGGCTTAATCCCCATAGCGCGGCGGCTGTCTTTTACCCGCTCGGCGGCACGCGGACTTAATGAACCGGTTTACGCGGCGCTTTCCATGTCGATTACGCCGTCGAACGCGCCGATACGCTCGCCGCTGAACTGGTGCGATACGACCACAAGCGTCCTGTCGCTTATTCCCAGCAGCAGCGACTCGATGCTCCCCGCCGTATCGCCGTCCAGGTTTGCAAGCGGCTCGTCAAGTATAAGCACCTCCGTATCCCGCATCAGCGCCCTGGCAAGGCATAAGCGCTTCTTCTCGCCGCCCGACAGGTTGGCCCCGCCCTCGGCGACCATGGCGTCAAGTGCGTCCGCGTTTGCGTACTTTGAAAGGCCAAGGCTGTTTAGCAGGCCGATCAGCCTGGCGTCGGGTATCTCCTGGTACATGGTCAGGTTGTTTCTCAGGGTGTCGCGAAACAGCACGGGTTCCTGCCTTACTACCGTGATAAGGGGATACGTGTCGCAAAACGAGCCAATAGGTTCCCCGTCTATGGTTATGCGGCCCGATTGGAGGTCATGGTACCTTAAAAGCAGGTTGACCGCCGTGGTCTTGCCGCAGCCGCTGGGCCCTTTTATCAGGTAGCGCCCGCCTTTTTTTATCACAAGGCTGAAATCCCTGATCAGCGGCTCTTCCCCGTCATATGAGAAGCACGCCTTATCAAAGCGTATCCCATCATTCAGCTTGCCGCAATGAGAGCCTAAGGCGCAGCCTTTGGAAGAAGCTATAAAGTCCTCCATGTCATGGCAGGCAGGTCTTATGGAGACCAGCTGGCGGATTATTCCGGAAAGGGAAATAATCGGATACGAGAGCTGGTCTATCATGCCAACCGCAACAAAGAAATCGCCGGCTGAAAAGTCGCCCCTCAGCACAAGGAAGGCCGCGAATGCCAGCACGATAAAATATGACAGGTACGACATAAGGGTGGTTATCAGGTTTCCCAGATTGCCGAGCTGTTTTCGGTGCAGGTCCCTGGCCGCGGTATAGCAGTTTGTTTCAGCAAACCTTGACATGACGCTCCGCTCTATGGAAAAGTTCTTTACTATCTCGAACCCTGACAGAATGTCCGTTACCATTGCAAGGTTTTTCTCAACAGCCGCTATATAGTCCTTTTGCGCCCTCTGAAGGCGCTTTTCAATCAGTTTCGGCACATACAAAGGCATTGTAAGCAAAAATATGGTTACAAGCGCGATCCGCCAGTCAAGCCAGAACAGCGCCGCGGCTACCATCAAAACCTTGCCGAGTATCTGTACGAGCATTGGGAGCATTGAAAAGTGCATCTCCCCTATGAGCTGCGCGTCGTTTGCATACTTGGCGATATATTCGCCGTGCTGCATGGATTTGAACTGGGTAAAGCTCCTCCCGAGTATGCCGCAAAACAGGTCGGCTTTAAGCCCGCGCACGCAGCTTACATGGAAGCGCGCCGACAGGCGGGAAAACAGATAGTAGAACAGGACTTCAAGCAGGATAAAGCCTATCAAAAGCAGGGCGTACCGTATTGCTTCATATGTGTTTCCCGCAACCGCGTAATCGAGCACATCGCCCTTAAAGAACTGAAGAATTGTGGCAAACACTGTGCCGATGAGAACACAAACTGCAGCCCAGGCAAAAGCTGAGCAATTTTTTCTTATATATCTTTTCATTGTTTCCTCCTATGGATTGCCGGTCAGCAACAGAAGGAGGCGAATTTTATTTCCTTCTATTGCTTAGAAGGAAACGCGGTACTTAACCATAGCTGTCACCACATTTTATTGGTATTTATATTATAGCATATGGCGGGAAGGAATGCCACGTCAATCTATGAGAACCCGCTATGGCGCGTGTTTTCAGGCGAACGCTTGGCGGTTTATACCGTTTACGCGTTAATCTATCCGGCCGCCAGTGAAGCAAAGGACGGTTTCCCCATTAAAACCGGACTCCATAGGCCTTACATTTCACTTTCCTGATTAAGCTGCCTGAAGCGTTCGCGCCTTGCTTCATAGTATTTATATTCTTCGTTAAGAATATCAGCAACGCGGCCGACCATCCTCCGCGCACCCAGTTCCTGTATCCTTTCGCTGTACAGCTGCAGTAAAAGCCGCTTTTCCGTGCGCCCGATCACAGGGTCGTCCGACGTTAAAAGTATAACGGGCAGAAGACATTCATAACCCTCGAATTGGTCCATATTGATCTCCAGAATTAAATCCCTGCAGGCAAACTCCTCTCCGTATTTCATGAAGTATGAAAGCCTTTCCAAGCCCTCAATGTTTTGCTCCAAACATTCCAGCACTTTGTTGTTCAGCATAGCTTTGCTCCTAAAACTTTATTTTTGCAACTATATAGTTGCATTATATCATGCTTAATCCCCTATAATCAAGACATATTTGCAACGATATGGTTGCCGAGGAGGACGGTTATGCAAAAGTTAATTCAAAACTCCGGCTTTGGCCAAAACTTAAAGCGTATTCGCTTAAAACAGGGTTTTACCCAAAAAGAGCTTGTGGGTAAAATGCAGCTGCTCGGGAGCGTTATTTCCCGCAGCGGGTACTCCATGATAGAGCTTGGGACGCGCAATATAAAGGTGACGGATCTGGTAGCCCTCCAGCGGGTATACGGCGTTGATTTCGCGGAGTTTTTCAAAGGCATTGAGCCTCGGGAGCAGCATTGATTTAAATTCCATTACCCTCAAGTTGACAAGGGGGGACAATATCCATTACAAATCATAATCAGTAGCCAAATAACGTTTGCCTTCCATTTATAATGCAGGCTTTTATACGCCGCCCTTTTCGCGTCAGCCATGTGAAGGGCGGCTTGCACGCGTCCGTTACGCGCTTAATCCTTAAAGCGCGCCCATTGCCGCAACCGCCGCGTTTCTATCCGGGTTTATCAATCGGCCGCGTTTGCCGTCCGCCAATAGCGCATGAGCCTTAATCGGCCCCGCCCTTGGCTATTACATAATCTTTACATGCCTGGTGCGCGGTTAACCGGATATTCACAGGGATTTGACCGCTTCACGCTTTCATGGCGAACGCTTCAAATGTATACTTAGACCGAACTTGAAACGGAGGGCTTTGGCATGAAAAACAAAAGATGGATTAAGGCCATAGCAATCGCCTCATGCTGCCTGGCGCTTACCGCCGCCGCCGTGGCGATACTTCACAGCAACTGGGACAGATGGTTTAACGCACAGCAGCAGGCCGGCATTGTAATGAAGCTTGACGGGGACGCAGAGGAGTGGGACACGAGCGGCCTGTCCGGCGGAGCAAAAACCGGAGGAATCAAAATCCCTGGATATGAGGTTGTGCGCTTTCCAAAGGGCGCGCGGGATGTGGAGCTTCCCCTGGTAAACCCTGAGGAAAACAGCTGCTACTTCGCCTTTGAGCTGATACTCGACTCCACCGGCGAACAGCTTTATGAGTCCGGCCTGGTAGAGCCGGGAAAGGCGGTTTCCAAGATCACCCTGACAAGAGCGCTTGATGAGGGCGAGTATAGAATCACCATCAGGGTCAAACCGTACGATATGCAGAGCATGGCCGCGCTTAACGGCGCAAACGTTCAGGCAAAGCTGTATGTGATCTGACAAACAATGGCTATCATCACGCGAAAGCGTATGATATATAAACTTTTCAGGAGGAACTTAACATGAAAAAGGCTGTATCAATCGTTATGGCGCTCGTCATGTGCGCCGGCATGGCCACCGTTGCGCTGGGCGACAACTATCATCAGGACGGCGACGCAAGCACGCTCATCTCATTTGAGTGGAAGAACGACCCGACGTATTCAATGACCATACCCGAGTCCGTTGTAATGACAAACGAGGGCGTTGACGTTGATTTCACAGCGTCCGACGTGGAATATATGGAGGGCAAGGAACTGGTGGTATCCATATCCTGCACGGACAAATTCCGCGACCAGATGCTCCTAAGCTCCACGGACAGCAACCATTCCGTGCGCTACCAGCTTGTAACGCCGGACGGCAGGGTTCTTGAAACCACGGGCAGCAACATAAACGGAACCAAAATCGTATCCTTCACTGAAGACGGCGTACAGACCGTTACATTCAGGCCCGTTCTCGTCCAGACCAGCTCGGCGCGGCCTGGACACACCTACACAGGTTCAATATTCTACAACTTCAGCGTAGTCGAGATTAACGGTTAAACAAAGGCTTGCGCCGCTGGCTGCGGGGAGGACCAGATCAGCTTCATTAGTTTTTACCTTCCTATTTACTTACTAGGGGCGCACGGCCTCTAGTCTTTTTTTGTTGAATCTATAGACGGAAATCATTTTATTATGTCTTTGCAAGTGTTTATAGAATCTGCCTGAAAGCGGCTTCAAACAAAGTTTTTTTATATACCCCCTGCTTCTTGCTGTATCTCTTTAAACGCTTTTTTGTAAGTTAAGGCATTAAAAAAGCGTCAAACGGCACTTTAAAGCCGCCAATCATTGGCTGAGGGAATCGTAAAAATCCCGCGTTTAAGATTTGCCGCCCTTTTTAACATCAGAGTTAATCAACACAATGCCCGCGATTATTATAGCATCGGCAATAAGCACCGCAATGAATATGGACGGCTCCAGCAAATACTCCAGCGCCGTACTCCTGGGCGCGTAATTGGTGTTGCGCTCTAAAAGCTGAAATATTTTCAGCCCATACAGCTCTAACGACAGTAGAATGCTTCCTAAAAGAACGAGAGCCCATCCTATAAATGACTTTTTCATGTTTTCACCTGACCCTTAACCATTTTTGACCTTAAGTCCATATGGACTGTTATACTTTGCACCTATTTCATTAATTAAAGATACCCTTATCAACTTAGGGCGCCATTATACTATCATGACCGGCATTAATTTGCAATAAATGTATATAACGATAAAAACGAGTAAAACAGCATTCTAAAACGAGAATACAAACGCTTCTAAAAGCCCAGGATGCAGCTGGGGGGAGGGATAGAGCGATATAAACCCCATTTCATTACCCTCAGTTGACAGGGGGTATAATACCTGCCCGAATAAAGGAGACAAAGCAGGAACAGGCATGCAAGGAAGGTCAAAAAAGCTGGGCTGCAACGCGGGCGTCGCGCAAAACAGGTGAGAATAGAATGTAAGCGAAGATGAACGAAAACAGCTGGAGGGGTTTATAAAGGGAAAGAAGCGCAAAACCTGATCCAGGCGTGGGCCTTACTTTTTACAGGGAAACGAAGCGGTAAAAAAACAAACCAGGCGCTGCGGTGGCGGCCTGCTCTTCAAACAAAAAGCGGCCGAAATTGCATTGAACAGCAAAAACAGCCGATCCGAGGGATCGGCCGCTTCTTCGCCTCTAAGATCAAATGCGTGGTCACCCTCACCTCGCCTCTAAACAGTAAAGGCATGATACCCCAGCCGCGCTCTCGCCAGACAGCAAAAAAGCGGTAACCCCGATGAGCGGACCGCTTTTTGAGTAATTGTAACCGGCAGCTGCCTATCTTCCCAAGCCGTCTCCAGCTCAGTATTTTCGGTGTTTAAGGGCTTAACTTCTGTGTTCGGTATGAGTACAGGTGGGTCCCCTTAGCTTAACCACCGGTTTGGTAAGGCGCCTCTTTTTGAACGCCTTGAAAACTGCATATTCTCTCGTAATTCGCTTCCTTGATCAAGCTTTCGACCTATTAGTATCGGTCAGCTGCATACGTTACCGTACTTCCACCTCCGACCTATCAACCTTGTAGTCTTCAAGGGGTCTCTCTTCATTCCTGAATAGGAGATCTTATCTTGAGGTCGGCTTCACGCTTAGATGCCTTCAGCGTTTATCCGTTCCGCACTTGGCTACCCGGCCGTGCCGCTGGCGCGACAACCGATTCACCCTTGGTGCGTCCATCCCGGTCCTCTCGTACTGAGGACAGCTCCTCTCAAATCTCCTGCGCCCACGATGGATAGGGACCGAACTGTCTCACGACGTTCTGAACCCAGCTCGCGTGCCGCTTTAATTGGCGAACAGCCAAACCCTTGGGACCTGCTCCAGCCCCAGGATGCGACGAGCCGACATCGAGGTGCCAAACCTCCCCGTCGATGTGGACTCTTGGGGGAGATAAGCCTGTTATCCCCGAGGTAGCTTTTATCCGTTGAGCGACGGCAATTCCACTCTCTACCGCCGGATCACTAAGCCCGAGTTTCCTCCCTGCTCGACCTGTCGGTCTCGCAGTCAGGCTCCCTTCTGCCTTTGCACTCTTCGAATGGTTTCCAACCATTCTGAGGGAACCTTTGGACGCCTCCGTTACTCTTTCGGAGGCGACCGCCCCAGTCAAACTGCCCATCTGACACTGTCCGAACGCCGGTTTACGGCCGCTCGTTAGAACTCCAGTAACACAAGAGTGGTATCCCAACGTTGGCTCCATTAGTACCGGAGTACTAACTTCCATGCCTCCCACCTATCCTGTGCATGTGTTACCAAAATCCAATGTCAAACTACAGTAAAGCTCTACGGGGTCTTTCCGTCCTATCGCGGGTAATGTGCATCTTCACACATACTACAATTTCGCCGGGTCCCTTGTTGAGACAGTGCCCAAGTCGTTACGCCATTCGTGCGGGTCGGAACTTACCCGACAAGGAATTTCGCTACCTTAGGACCGTTATAGTTACGGCCGCCGTTCACCGGGGCTTAAGTTCCGTGCTTCGGCCTAAACCTAACACTTCCCCTTAACCTTCCGGCACTGGGCAGGCGTCAGCCCGTATACGTCGTATCTCTACTTCGCACAGACCTGTGTTTTTGGTAAACAGTCGCTTGGGCCTATTCTCTGCGGCCTCTCTCGAGGCACCCCTTCTCCCGAAGTTACGGGGTCATTTTGCCGAGTTCCTTAACAAGGGTTCTCCCGCTCGTCTTAGGATTCTCTCCTCGCCTACCTGTGTCGGTTTGCGGTACGGGCGCCTTTTCGCTCGCTAGCAGCTTTTCTCGCCGGCGTGGATTCAACAACTTCCCTACTTGCTTTTCGGTCCCCCTAACGACTCAGAATTTTCAGCGAGCGTACTTCACTACTCGCCTCCCTTATCGCTTGGACGGGGGTTTCCATCTCCCCGCTTTGTCTATCCTTCCGTGTCACTGCTTCGCTCAATCGCTATCGGCGGTACAGGAATATCAACCTGTTGTCCATCGCCTACGACTTCTGTCCTCGGCTTAGGTCCCGACTTACCCTGAGTGGACGAACCTTCCTCAGGAATCCTTAGGCTTTCGACGGCTAAGATTCTCACTTAGCTTTCGCTACTCATGCCGGCATTCTCTCTCCAATACAGTCCACACGACCTCCCGGTCTTGCTTCTGCCCGTATTCGTTGCTCCCCTACCCAGTTACTTTCGTAACTGCCAAGATTTCGGTATCAAGTTTAGCCCCGGTACATATTCGGCGCACATTCACTCGACCAGTGAGCTATTACGCACTCTTTAAATGTGTGGCTGCTTCTAAGCCAACATCCTGGTTGTCTGCGCATCTGCACATCCTTTTCCACTTAACTTGAATTTTGGGACCTTAATCGTTGGTCTGGGCTGTTTCCCTCTCGACAATGAAACTTATCTCACACTGTCTGACTCCCGAGTATCTATTATCCGGTATTCGAAGTTTGATAGGGTTCGGTAAGCTTTGTGGCCCCCTAGCCCATTCAGTGCTCTACCCCCGGTAATCTTCCCTCGAGGCTAGCCCTAAAGCTATTTCGGGGAGAACCAGCTATCTCCGAGTTCGATTGGAATTTCTCCGCTATCCACAGCTCATCCCCGCACTTTTCAACGTGCGTGTGGTTCGGACCTCCACGCTGTTTTACCACCGCTTCATCCTGTCCATGGATAGGTCACCCGGTTTCGGGTCTACTGCATGCAACTCTTCGCCCTCTTCAGACTCGCTTTCGCTTCGGCTCCGATGCTCTACATCTTAACCTCGCTGCACACAGTAACTCGCCGGCCCGTTCTACAAAAAGTACGAGGTCGCTTTCGCTCCCTCTGCTTGTAAACATAGGGTTTCAGGTTCTCTTTCACTCCCCTCCCGGGGTGCTTTTCACCTTTCCCTCACGGTACTTGTTCGCTATCGGTCACCTTCAGTATTTAGCCTTGGGGGGTGGTCCCCCCGCCTTCCCACCGGATTCCTCGTGTCCTGTGGTACTCCGGATCCCTGCCCACTCGTACACATTTCGCTTATCGGGGCTCTTACCCTCTCTGGCTGCGCTTTCCAACGCTATTCTGCTATATGTACTTCGCTTTTTGCAGGTCCTTACCCCATAGGTCCGTAGACCTTTGGTTTGGGCTCTTTCCCTTTCGCTCGCCGCTACTTAGAAAATCGATGTTTCTTTCTTTTCCTCCGGCTACTTAGATGTTTCAGTTCACCGGGTTCCCTCCATATGACTATCTATTCATCATATGGTGACAGCGCTTTACCACTGCCGGGTTTCCCCATTCGGATATCTGCGGTTCTTCGCTCGCTTGCAGCTCCCCGCAGCTTTTCGCAGCTTACCACGTCCTTCTTCGGCTGTTGGTGCCTAGGCATCCGCCCTATGCTCTTCTCTTGCTTGATCTATTGCTTTTCCTCAGCTTTTTATTGCTTGAGTATAGTCCTCTGCTGAAATTGTAGCAGTCTTGCTCTCGCATTACCGCTTTATTTTCTTGCTCTTTTTTTCTCCGCGAATTACTTCTCTCTATGCAGTTTTCAAGGTGCTCTTCTGGTGGGCTCAAGTGGACTCGAACCACCGACCTCGCGCTTATCAGGCGCGCGCTCTAACCTGCTGAGCTATGAGCCCGTCCCTTCCCTCAACTCTTACCTTTCCTGGTGGAGATGAGCGGGTTCGAACCGCTGGCCTCCTGCTTGCAAGGCAGGCGCTCTCCCATCTGAGCTACACCCCCATGTCGGTCCTTTCGTTCTCCCTAGCTCTTCCGAAGATACTTCCGTACCTTCAAAACTATATAGTGCTCTCCGCTTCCTTTTTCCTTCAACAGCTTCTTCTTCTTTCTTAATACACCTTAGAAAGGAGGTGATCCAGCCGCACCTTCCGATACGGCTACCTTGTTACGACTTCACCCCAGTCATTGGTCTCGCCTTCGACGGCTCTCTCCTTGCGGTTAAGTTACCGGCTTCGGGCGCTCCCAACTCCCATGGTGTGACGGGCGGTGTGTACAAGGCCCGGGAACGTATTCACCGCGGCATGCTGATCCGCGATTACTAGCAACTCCGACTTCATGTGGGCGGGTTGCAGCCCACAATCCGAACTGGGACTGCTTTTATGAGATTCGCTTCTGGTTGCCCAGTCGCTTCCCTTTGTTACAGCCATTGTAGCACGTGTGTAGCCCAAGACGTAAGGGGCATGATGATTTGACGTCGTCCCCACCTTCCTCCGAGTTGTCCCCGGCA
>UQXE01000027.1 GCA_900544965.1 uncultured Eubacteriales bacterium
TTTTTTGGAGTTCTTAGAACCTTTTTTGCAAAAAAGGTTCTAAGCCGCCGGAGGCGCAGCCGGCATGTACGGCCCAAATTATACCTTTTCACAATACTAAGCGGCCGCCCCGCTTTGGGACGGCCGCTTCCTCAGCCGGCGCTGTTCCTTACTCTATTACGCTCGCTACTACGCCCGCGCCTACGGTCCTTCCGCCTTCGCGGATAGCAAACCTCAGTCCCTCTTCTATCGCTATCGGCGTGATCAGCTTGATCTCCATCTGGATGTTGTCTCCGGGCATTACCATCTCCACTCCCTCCGGAAGCGTGATTACTCCCGTTACATCCGTCGTCCTGAAGTAGAACTGCGGCCTGTATCCAGGGAAGAACGGCGTATGCCTTCCTCCTTCTTCCTTCGTCAGCACGTATACCTCGCTGTTGAAGTGCGTGTGCGGCTTGATCGATCCCGGCTTCGCCAGTACCTGTCCCCGCTCTATGTCGCTCCTCTGCACTCCCCTCAGCAGCAGCCCTACGTTGTCTCCCGCCATCGCCTGCTCAAGAATCTTGCGGAACATCTCCACTCCCGTTACTACCGTGCTCCTCGTCTCTTCCGTCAATCCTACTATCTCTACCGTATCCGATACCTTGATCGTTCCGCGCTCTACTCTTCCCGTTGCTACAGTTCCGCGTCCCGTGATCGTGAATACGTCCTCTACCGGCATCAGGAACGGCTTGTCAGACGCCCTCTCCGGCGTCGGTATATATGAGTCTACCGCGTCCATCAGCTCGAACAGACACTTGCACGCCTCGTTGTTCCTCAGATCCGTCGCTCCGCTCTGGATCCCTTCCAGCGCGTTCAGCGCCGATCCCATTATGATCGGTATATCGTCTCCTGGGAACTCATAGCTCGACAGCAGCTCCCTGATCTCCATCTCTACCAGCTCCAAAAGCTCAGGATCGTCTACCTGGTCCGTCTTGTTCATGAATACTACGATGTACGGCACCCCTACCTGCCTTGCCAGCAGTATGTGCTCCCTCGTCTGCGGCATCGGGCCGTCCGCCGCCGATACCACCAGGATCGCTCCGTCCATCTGCGCCGCTCCCGTGATCATGTTCTTTACATAGTCCGCGTGCCCAGGGCAGTCTACGTGCGCGTAATGCCTGTTATCCGTTTCGTACTCTACGTGCGCCGTGTTGATCGTTATTCCCCTTGCCTTCTCTTCCGGCGCCTTGTCGATTTCGTCGTACCTCATCGCGGACGCCTTGCCCTCCTGCGACAATGCCATCGTGATCGCCGCCGTCAGCGTCGTCTTTCCATGGTCTACGTGTCCTATCGTTCCGATGTTTACATGCGGTTTTGTTCTTTCGAATTTCGCTTTCGCCATTGCTTCAATATCCTCCGATATAGATGTTATTTTTGTTTTTATTTAACGTGCGCCCAGCATCTTTGACGCTATTCCCGGCGCTACCTGCTCGTAATGGTCAAACTGCATTGTAAATGTGCCCCTTCCTTGTGTGCGCGAACGCAGGTCGGTTGCATATCCAAACATTTCGGAAAGCGGACACATCGCATGAATAGCCTGAGCGTTCGCCCGTGCCTCCATGCCTTCAATGCGGGAGCGCCTTGCATTAAGGTTTCCAATAACGTCGCCCATATACTCCTCAGGCACCAATACTTCTACCTTCATAAAGGGTTCCAGCAATACGCTGTTGGCCTTTGTCAGCGCGTTTTTCAGCGCAAGGCTTCCGGCAATCTGATAAGCCATGTCGGACGAATCCACCTCGTGATAGCTGCCGTCGACTACGGTAGCTTTAAAGTCCATGACCTCATATCCCGCGAGGCTTCCGCTCCTGGCGGCTTCCTGAATCCCCTTATCGATCGATGAGATATACTCTTTGGGTATTATTCCGCCAACGATCTTATCCTCGAACACATATCCTTCTCCAGGCGCAAGCGGCTCAAATTCCACAATACAGTGCCCATACTGCCCATGACCTCCGGTTTGACGAATATAACGCCCTTCGGACTTTACCTTCTTGGTGATTGCTTCCCTATAAGCAACCTGCGGCCTTCCCACCTTGCATTCGACTTTGAATTCCCTGATCAGCCTGTCAACAATGATGTCAAGGTGCAGTTCGCCCATTCCAGATATAATTATCTGGCCCGTTTCATGATCGGTATACGTTTTAAACGTAGGATCCTCTTCCATCAGTTTCTGTAAAGCAGCGGTAAGCTTATCCTGGCCAGCCTTTGTCCTGGGTTCAATGGCTATTTTGATTACGGGCTCGGGGAACTCCATTGATTCAAGCAGCAATGGGTGCTCCTGAGCGCAGAGGGTGTCCCCTGTCCCCGTATTTTTAAGTCCTACAAGCGCAACTATATCGCCTGCATAGGCCTCTTCAATTTCCTTTCGGGTCGCCGCATGCATCAATAAGATGCGTCCCAGACGCTCCCTCTTGTCCTTAGTTGAGTTGTATATATAAGCCCCTGATTTCAGGATGCCCCTATAAATCCTGCAAAAAGCCAGCCTGCCAACAAAAGGATCTGATATAATCTTAAACGCAAGCGCGGCAAAAGGCGCGTCGTCCCTTGACTCGACTATAACCTTCGTCTCGCCGTCCATCTTGGTGGCTTCGGCCGGAGGCACGTCAAGCGGGGATGGCAGATATTCAACTATTGAGTCCAATAAAGGCTGTACACCCTTGTTTCGATATGACGAACCGCAGCATACCGGAACAATATGGTTCGCAACCGTAGCGGTCCTTATCGCCCTTCTTATCTCTTCTTCGCTCAATTTGCAGCCGTCGAGGTATTTGTCTATAAGCTCTTCATCCTCGTCCACAGCTGCCTCAATAAGCTTTAGATGATATTCCTCCGCCAGTTCTAAAAGCTCTGATGGAATATCCCCTTCAACTATCTCGCTGTCTTGATCCGAGCCCTTGAAAAACTCGGCCTTCATCCTGACCAAGTCTATGATGCCGTTGAAGTCGGCCTCGGCGCCTATGGGCAACTGTATAGGCACCGCGTTGGCGCCTAAACGATCCTTCATCATTGATACTACATTAAAGAAGTCCGCGCCCATTATATCCATCTTGTTTATATAGGCAATACGGGGTACTTTATATTTACTGGCCTGATGCCAAACCGTCTCGCTCTGCGGCTCCACTCCGCCTTTTGCGCAGAATACAGCTACGGCGCCATCGAGCACCCTAAGAGAGCGCTCCACCTCAACGGTAAAATCAACGTGGCCCGGCGTGTCAATGATGTTTACCCTGTGACCGCGCCAATAGGCAGTAGTGGCCGCTGACATTATGGTTATACCGCGCTCCTGTTCCTGAACCATATAATCCATAGTGGCCGAGCCTTCATGGACTTCCCCGATTTTATGGATCCTGCCCGTATAATATAAAATACGTTCGGTAGTGGTCGTTTTCCCTGCGTCAATATGCGCCATTATTCCAATGTTTCTCGTCATATCAAGCGAGGTATCCCTTCCCATGGCCATTCCTCCTTTCTTGTTGAGGTAATTAATCAAATCATGATATGTAAATGCGGCAAGAATTGGAACAAGTCCATGCCTGCATTCTATTTCATGTTAATCCGAATATGCAGGGCGGATAGGGAAATCCGCCCTGCACGCTTTCCACATAGATAATTATTCTCTATATTACCAACGATAATGCGCAAACGCCCTGTTTGCCTCGGCCATCCTGTGGGTGTCCTCCTTTTTCTTGAAGGCGGTTCCCGTAGAGTTCGATGCGTCCAGAATCTCACCGGCAAGCCGCTGCATCATCGTACGCTCTGAACGGGCTCTCGCTGCGTTAATAAGCCAGCGAAGTCCAAGCGTCTGGCGGCGCTCAGGCCTTATCTCAATGGGTACCTGATAGGTTGAGCCGCCCACACGGCGCGCTTTAACCTCAAGTACAGGCATTATATTATCCATTGCCTGTTCAAATACCTCTAAAGCGTCGCGCCCCGTCTTTTCGCTTATTATGCTAAACGCTCCGTAGCACGCCTTTTGAGCCGTACCGCGCTTTCCGTCGAGCATAACCTGATTAATAAGCTTTGTCACAAGCTTTCCACCATACATGGGATCATCTAAAACTTCGCGCTTAGGTATAAATCCACGTCTCGGCATTGATAATTACCTCCTTACTTCTTAGGACGCTTTGCGCCGTAAAGCGAACGCGCCTGCATACGCTTTGCTACTCCAGCCGTGTCAAGCGCTCCCCTTATGATGTGATACCTCACACCAGGAAGGTCCTTAACCCTGCCGCCCCTGATTAGGACTACAGAGTGCTCCTGAAGGTTATGGCCAACGCCGGGTATATATGCTGTACCCTCCAAACCATCCGTAAGACGGATCCTTGCTATCTTGCGCAAGGCGGAATTTGGCTTTTTGGGAGTCATCGTACGAACCGCCGTGCATACGCCTCTGCGTTGCGGGCATTGTTTCAGGATAGGCGCATTTGACTTATACTGTACCTGCTGCCTTCCCTTACGAACCAACTGATTGATAGTGGGCATTAGGTTTTCTCCTTTTTCTAGTCTGATTATGTGATATATATTTAAGAAAATCCCCTGCAACCCTTTGAGAGGATGTTTTCCCATAAATTTTGAGCGCAACCTAATTGATTTTGCTCATATTGTCACCGTTGTAAAGCACCGCGGCGCATGCCGCGCCTACGCTTATTCCACAAGCAATGCCGAGTTCTGACATGCTGGGAGCCTTTATCACCGTTACGCCGGCATCAATACATGCGTCTGCTATCCTCTTTTTAAGAGCAGCGTCCGCATCCTCGGCAATATAAACCGCCGTCAAACGCCCATCTGTCAGGGCGCGCAACACTTGCTTTGTACCTACTAGGCGTTTGTCGCCAATTAGGTCGTCCTGTAACATATTGTGCCTTTCTTCAACATAGTAATTATGCATAGTGCTTCAATGTACACAACAAGCGTATTTTAACACCGCTTTTGCTGCTTGTAAAGACTTTTTTATGTAAATTGGATGTAATACGCATTTTCGTAGCATCAGTTTGTCTCAGTTGCCTATTGACATTTTGTAAAAGCGTCATATTTTATATAGGGCAATTCTTAATTTGAGCTTGACACATCCTTAACTTATGATATCATTTTTATATACCTAATACGGTACATGTCGTAATCAATTTCGTAATGAAATTGCCATGCGTTATTGTCAGGCGGTTCCAAAATTTATGTTCAAAGACATTATAATACTTTAGGAGGTTTATGTTATGCATCCAATTATAAATATTCTTAAAATCCTTGGCCTGAACACGAATCACAAAGGCTTTATGTGTATAGCTAGAGTGCTCCATTACCTGTTGTTAAACCCAGCAAAATTATGCGGCCATATGAAGACGGAACTGTATCCCTTTATTGAGGAAATCTTTGAGCTTTCATATGAAAACGCAAAACGCGCAATTAAATTCGTTATTATGTCCGCAGAATTCAACGATGATCCGGAGCTTCGCAATAAGTTTTTCCCTGATGTGCATGAAGGCTTTTCTCCTACGATATCCGAATTTCTTTATAGGACGCTTGGCATACTTAGGGCCGAGTTAAGCCAATATTCTGAGGAGGACAGACGGGCCGCTTTGGAATCGCTCAAACCCATCCCTTACTATGGACTGCCATTTATTGAAAAAGGAGAGGTCAGGGTAGCATATAACTTTTTGGAGGAAGGGTTCAACAGCGGCGGTGTTTTGCTTACTGAAGCCTTACAGTAAATATACGTTAGCGTACACACCTTAAATAATTTATTAGAAATATATAGCGGGCGCTTGCCGCCGCTCTTAGCAGACATAAGCCGAACCAGACTTTAATTTATCAAGGCACAGAACCTATTGCTGTAATGTTTAGGTCCTTATCAGCGAAACAGTCTCGGCCTTGTTGAGCCAACTTACCTATAATGGATATTGTGCATCGTCTTTTTAGACTGTTAAACTTCATCAATTAATCTTCACTTTGCTTGACTTAGAACGACATTTGCTTTATCCAATTCTAACTGTACAATCGTATTCATCGCTTCTTTCCTGCCGATACTATTGTCGCAGAACCGCAAAAATGAGGCCGTTTTAGACGGCCTCATCATCACTGTTTATACTATAAATCCAAACGTTTGCTTATTTCTTCCTTCTGATGGCGCCTACGCCAATTATGCCGGCTCCCGCAGCTACCGCTCCAATTAAGATCATACTTGCCGCTCCCGCCTTGGGCGGGTCGGGATCAGGTGTTGGCGTGGGTTCGGTCTGGCCGCCTTCTCCAGCAACATTCAGCGTTATTACGTCATTGTTCTGATATGAATTAAAGCCGTTTACAAATACTCCATCATCCAGAACGCCTCCGTTTTCAAGGGCGAAGCCAAAGAACGTCATGTATTTTTCAAATATAGCGTTAAGCGTATTGAAAGTTTCGCCCGAGGTTATTATACCTTCAAAATTGATTGCACCGTTGGCATACGGGGCAAATCCGAAGCCTTCAGCATCCGCATACAGTTCCGGCGCTACCACGGCATAAGAATCGGTTATATGAGTAACAATAATATGCTCACACTCAGCGCCCTTTTCCTTGACCAGGAAATTGGCAGCGTCTTTATATACAGCCTCCTTGTTTTCGTACTCCATTGAATAGGCCGCATACGCATTGTTCTCTATGGTAGCATAATTATTTTTAAAGCTAAGCTTTCCCGCTGTGAATGACGTAGGAAGGTCATACTGACCGACCGTGGTCTTAAGCTCGACCGATGCATCCTTTTCAGTTACCTTGGCCTTAAATACAACCATTACTTCCCTGCCTGGATATCCGGCTATCCTGTATGTATCGCCGCTGACCTCAACATTACCATATCCTTCAAGCATCTGGCACATTCCCGTTGTATAGTCGCACTCAATTTTGATCTCAAGACCATCTTCTTCAAAGATCTCGACATCCTTCAGCCCCTTTGACGTAATGGTAAACATTATGTTGGCCAATTCCTCTTCGGTAAAGCCGTCGGGTGCGGCCGGAATGTTGTAATAAAGTATGAAAGTAACTTCGTCGCCTACTTTATACTCTGTTTTCTCGTCTACCTCCGTCCAGACGTTGACCTCATTAAAATCGTCGTCCTCTTCAACTGTCGGCGTGTTGCCTACAAGCGTAAGTCCCGCGTCAAACGTGCCTTGCGCAAGCGCCGCGGGAGCCTCCGGCGGCGCCGGCTCGTCAACGCCTGAGATAGCCATTGCCGGCATGCACAGGCAAAGCGTTAAAGCTATTGCCAGGATAAAAATCGAAACTCTCTTCATTTTCCTTACCTCTTTCAAATTAGTTATAGCCATATTTGTATAGCTTTTAATTATGGGTTTATATTGGTCGAGGCCGGTTCCTCTTCCGCTTCCTTGTGTTCAGGCTTTCGCCCAAATCCCGAACACACGGCGTGCTGCGGACAGGCGGCCTTGCAGTCGCCGCATCTAATGCACTCCAGATTGTTTGGCGTTTTTCTAATATCGATGCCCATTCTGCACGCCCTCGTACATGCCCCGCAATTATTGCACAGCTTCTCATCAACATAATAACGATAGAGTGAGAAGGGGTTGAAAATCGAGTACATGGCTCCAAGCGGACACAGATATTTGCAAAACGGGCGGTAAATCATAATCGACGCAAGTATTATAACTGCCAATATTGAAAGCTTGAACGCCGTTAGGAGGCCTGCGCTCTCCCTTAGTCCTTCGTTTAGCGAAAGGAGAGGTATTCCGCCTAAAAGGGTGCCCGAGGGACATACATACTTGCAAAAATACGGATCGGCCGACGCAAATAAGGGCAGTCCTATAACCATTACCGCAAGCACCACATATTTAAGATATCTTAGCTGTTTATCGCCCTTAAAGGTTCGTATCTTGAGTTTTTTTGGCAGAGCAATCTTATGAAGCAAATCCTGAACAAGCCCAAAGGGACAAAGGAAGCCGCAGATAAACCTGCCAAATACCGCGCCGAACATCATCACAAGACCAATTATGTAAAACGAAATATGGTATGTCGGCGTCATAACCAACTCTCCCGTAGTTTCGCTGATTGAAAAGTCCCTTTTGTTCAACACGGACTGCAGCGCGCCAATAGGACAGGAACCAACCGCGCCTGGACATGAATAGCAGTTAAGCCCAGGTACGCATAGCTGCTTCAGCTTTCCCTGGTAAATTCCTCCCTTAATGTAGCCAATGGCAAAGCTGTTGGTTACTATAAAGAACAGGGTCTGCACGATCAGCCTGATCCTCTCCGTGCGCTTTCTTATGTTTTTCTTCAGCTTATCCAATTCCTATACACTCCTGACATATGGCAACCGCCTTGGCAAGCACTATACTCACTTCATCACGGTATATGCCCAGCACCACGAATGCAATGCCAACTGCAAAAATCGTCATTGGGATCCAGTAACGTCCTTTTTTCTTGGCGTTTTGCATAGCTAACCTCCTTACAGCAGGCGGTCAATTATTGAACACCATTCTGAGAACGATCTGGAATTGTACACAATATCGACTACATTTCCATTTGAATCAATAAATAGCGTCGTCGGCATTTTATTGATATCATAAGGATCCAGCATGGCCTTTTTAAGCTGCGTGTTGCATTTAAGAACCGGATAGCTGATATTCAATCCCTCCAATATAGTCAGCGCCGATTCACAGGCGCCTGAATCCGAGGAATCAAAGAGCGCTCCAAATAACTGCATCCGACCGGCGTACTTATCGCTGACCCGCTGTAAATCGGGCAATTCCTTAATGCAAGGGGCGCACCAGGTAGCCCAAACGTTTATCATCGTAAGTTCCGACCTAGCAAAAATACTGTTTGTATAGGTGTTGCCATTAAGATCGTTCGTCTTGAACGCGGTTATATCCGGCTCGCTTTCGGGCGTAGGCTCGGAGGTTGGCTTTGACGTAACGTTTGGCGTGGCTGTGGGAGTTGATCCGCTTGGGGTAGTATTGGCGGCCGTCTGCCCGCCATTGCTCGGGTCAACTGTATTATCCGGCGCGAGCGATGGGGAAGTCTGCACGTCGTCCGGTGTAGCCGATTCTTCAGGCGCGCCGGTTTCCAGCCCATTCGTTCCCGATGGGGTCGCGGCATCCGGCGTCGGATCCGTTGATGATGGTTCGCTCTTGCATCCGGCGACTATAACGAGGGCAAGAGCCAACATCAGAGCTATTAATGTTTTAAACTTTTTCATGAGCACACCTCAAAAGTTTTATTCCAGCGCCATCAAAATCGCGCTGTTATAAGGCTGTTTGCGTCAGCTTCCTCCATAACTTTTGATTGGGAAAGCCGTTGCAACGTCTTATTCTTAATACCGGCCGGTTAAGCAATGCTTTGACCCTGCCCTGCGTGAAGCCGGTACCAGAAAGATTAACCATATTCCGCTGTCCAGCGCCGAATGTTATTCAACGCTGGACAGACAATCTGCTAAAAATTAATCGGATTTATGGTTATTATAAAAACCGATTATTATCTGCGCTTTTTGCGCGAATAGCCTATTCCGATGCCGCCCGCTGAGAGAAGCGCGGCAATGCCAAGACCTATAAGTGTAGCCGAACCTGCCTTCGGAGGATCCGAGGGGGAGGGACTGGGCGTCGGCTTTACAGGGTCGGGGCTGGGCGTCGGATCATCTGGACCTGGCGTAACATCGGGATCCGGCGTGGGCGTGGGATCAATGGGATCCGGCGTCGGCGTTGGGTCTACAACCGGTCCCTCTGAAAAACGCGCCTCAACGATATACGTACCTTCCGTCAAAACAAAGGTCTGTTCCTCTGAAAGGTAGCCTCCGGTTTCGATGTCATACCAGCCGTCAAAGCGCATTCCATCGTTGGCAAGCGCTGTAACCTTGATTCCCGTGTCATTGCATACAGCGTCGAACGTTCCGCCATCCGCAACATATACTTCTAAGGGATACGCACCGAATACCATTGAATTGGCCTTAAAGTCTACCAGCGGGTTATCAGAAAGGTCAAGCACATTCAGCTCGTTCATGCCGCTAGCATCGAATTGAGTGATTTCACAGCCGCTAAGATAGAGATATTTAAGGCTGTAGCATCCCTGAAGCGCTATCGTGCCGATTCCAGGATTCCCGCTAAGGTTTACAGTGTTGAGCATGGAGCATACGTCCATGTCAAACTCGCCTACAAGGCCTTTCCCTTCCGCCGTGAACTCGGACAGATGACCGTCCTGGGTCCACGTAACTCCGGGCCAGGTTTCGGGATCCGCAAGATCCACACCTTCGCCCAGCTTCTCGGCATTGGATACGCCGCTACCGTCCGTTATTGCCAGGAAGTCGCGGACAGCATTGTATTCACGCAGATTATAGAAACCATTGTAGAGGTCAGCATAATCCCAATCCGCCGAATGCTCTGAGCAGAAAGCGTCCGCGGCGGCCTCATCCTGGAAGAACCTGTACGAGGACTCAGGGGTTCCAGACTCGGGAGATTGGTCTACATAGATCTCTATCAAGTTACTCTCAGGACCAACGGTAAGGTCATACAGGTATTTTCCATTTGCAGTATTGAGATCTGAGAAGGTTATCGCATTTCCATTGTTGACCAGATAGCTTCCGGCAGGCTCCGCGCCCACGGCAGAGTGATTTCAAAGCTTGCTGAACCCGCTATAAAGTAATTATCGACGGTTTCAGGCACGTTCCCCTGGATTGTAATCTCCTCTCCGCCGGTAAGCTCAACGCCATACTCTACAAACTCGGTCATCCAGGTGTCAATGAGCGCTTCAAACTCCTCGTATGACATGGCCCCAACGACCCACTCTACAATGTTGCCTTCTCTGTCAACGATAAACGTGTCTGGTATGTACATGCACTGATCGGTTATGCTCCTAAGTACGTCGTCCTCAATAAGGGTAGGATATGTAAGACCATACTGCTCCGCCACCTGCCTCGCCGAGCTAACCGTGCTTGAGCCTGACTGGGACAGAATTCCCATTACGTTTACGCCCAATCCGGAATAATTCTCATAGATTTGCTGAATGTGAGGAAGCTCTACAAGGCACGGGGGGCACCATGTCGCCCAGTAGTTCATGATCGTAAGATCATATTCGCCGAAAATGGAGCCGTCATATGCGTTTCCATACAGGTCGGTTGTGGAAAAACCCGAAATGTTTGTTCCAATTACCTCGCTGGGCCGGTTGTTATCCGCAGCTACAGCGGGTATACAGGTTGCTACCATAGCGACTACAGCGATTACCGCAATCAGCCTTTTAAGCCGAATGCCTGGCATTTTTCTGTTCTCTTGCTTCATTTCTTCCTGTTGTCCTCCTTAAAATGGTGTTTGGATTTACTAACGCCGTTCATTATCGAACGGGAAAGCCATGTTCATAACAGCCGTGTCAGTTATTGCCCAATGCATTAATATACTTTAAAATCATCCACATTATATAACAGAAGCCGCCCGCTATTTTACGCCTAATTATGCGGCATTTGCATTTCCAAAAAGAAAAACTAAATAACATGACCCTAAGCTGTCATCCCGCTGCTTTTTAACGCCTCCCTTCAATCATAATATCTTTAATGTCAGATCTGTTTAATTACACAATTAAATACTAATGCATTGATTTCAATATGTCAACAGTTATGTCACTGTAACGTCAAAATTCGGCAAAATTGTATTCAATACCCTAGCAATTCGACGCTCATCTTCATTTAACGAGTTGTCTAGGACACCGGACTCCTGCCAACGAACAAAATATTATATAGAGCAGGTTTATATGTTTGCACTACATGTTCCACAAGATCAAAGTTGTTTAGTTTGTACAGCCGCTTTAAATTCTCAACGGCCGGCAGCCTTATGAACCTGGTTTAACTGCTCAATATCCGACAACGTACCCACATGCGATAGAGAACCGTCGAAATACATACATGAATGGTTATTCGTTCCATGTGGCATCCCCTGCAATGAGGCGGCCGTATTCTTTCCATTTAGCGTTATGAGCACAGGCCTTTTTGAATAGTTGTATTCTCCTCCAAAGAGTTCTTTATATACCGCTTCATCTTCCGCGGTAACGCACTTCATCTCCGCATGGTTTTCTCCCTCAACAAAGGTCATGCTGAACTGGGTGCCGCTATAACAGTCTGTAATGATATACGTCTGTCCGGACCTGAGTTGTGCTTTAACCGTCTCCCAGCTAACCAGCTCGCCGGTCGCGGCCATAGTGGTTGAAAGCTGGCCGAAAGGAATGTCCGTCAATATGTCCATTCGGCTCGCTCTGCTTGAAAATAGAATGCTTCTGCTTTGAGGCCCTACGCTTCCATCCGCGGTTATCGGCGCCCCGTTTTCGTCGGTCTGCTTTTGCTGAAACGCAATTACCGAGTTTACCGTTAGGTTTTGAAAGCTTCCTGTGGGCTTAAACATGAAATATCCCAGTTCCCTTAAGCGAATCTGTATTCTGACAACCATTTCTCCAGTATCCAGATGCTCTGTCACAACTGGTTCATCCGGACTTGCCGCATTGGACGAGGATAGTATTAATATAAGCATTATTATGCACAGAACTATTGATATCACAGACCGCTTTCGCATAAATCCCTCCACGTGGTTTTTGGACGTTTCATATTAATTATAACATAAACATATTATTTAAAAAATCGTGCTTTTTAATATTTTGCCTGGCGCCGTCCTTTTTTCTTCAGGATGTTATAATATGTTATGATGTAATTTAAATTTATGAGCATACTATCAGGTATACTAAAACTGGAGGTAATATAATAATGCGTTGCGGATGCCCTATGTGCGGGACTTATATGGTACAAAGAGAAAAAGGACTTGAGAGCGGCTGCATATGCCCGGCATGCTCTGAAAAATGCAATGCCTGCGTAGCCGACGGGCAGCATCCATCAACCGTGGAGGATATAAGGAGATTTAGGGAATCCTATGATTCAATTCCAGACCCTGAGGGATTGTACACCAACGTCGATGATAATGAAATCCGGCCAAACTGGCATAAGCTTCTCTAAAATCAAGTTAACACCACAAAGGATCAGCTCATTATTTTAAAGCCGGGTTATTCGCTTGAAGATTTATGATTCATACTTAAGGCAAGGTCCGGTGATTTTGCAATTAATAAAACAGTACATAACGCTTTGCCGCCAGGCCCGCTGATTGCCAACTCGGCTCATTATATGTATAATGCTTTAATATAATAATAGTTATGTTAGGAGAAAACGATGATTGATATTGCTGTAATAGGAGGCGGTCCCGCCGGGCTTACCGCAGGGCTTTATGGAGCGCGCAGCGGCTTTTCCTGTTCGTTATTTGAACGCGAGCTTGCCGGGGGGCAGACCCTGAAGACGGATATGATTGCAAACTACCCCGGGTTTGACGAGGGTATCGACGGGTTTACGCTTAGCATGCGTATGCGCAGACAGGCCGAGGACCTTGGACTTAATTTTATCAACGAGGATGTAATTGAATTTGCATTTGAAAAAGACGTTAAGCTTATACGGACGTCATCAGGAGAATATGAGGCCAAAACCGTTATAATCGCCACCGGTGCTCAGCCGCGCAAGCTGGGGCTGCCCAATGAAAACGCGCTTACGGGTAAAGGCGTTTCCTATTGCGCCGTGTGTGACGCGGCATTTTTCACAAATGCTAATGTGGCGGTCGTCGGGGGCGGAGATACGGCTATTACAGACGCGCTCCATCTTGCCAGGTTTGCCGCGCATGTCACAGTAGTGCACAGAAGGAACGAACTGCGCGCCAACCCTTTGCTCCAAGCTAAAGCTTACGCCGACTCTAAAATAGAATTTATATATAACTCCGTCGTGTCAGAAATAATGGGTGAAAACTCTGTTGCTGGAATTGTGATAACGGATGTAAATACCGGCAAGCAGAGGCACGCTGATGTTTCAGGTCTGTTCGTTGCAATCGGCAATGTCCCAAGGACCGAGCTTGTTCGCGATAAGCTCAAGCTTACGCCCGGGGGCTATGTCTTGACGGACAGCCGAATGCGATCTTCCGTAGACGGGGTTTACGCCGTTGGCGACGTCAGGGATACTCCTCTCAGACAGGTTGTAACCGCCGCCGCCGATGGAGCGGTAGCCGCCAGCGATGCCGCCGATAGGCTTTCGATTTCCAACGCTGGGGCCTCAAGCGGCAAAGAAGCATAGCTATATTTTGATCCATACCGGCTTATAAAGTATAAACCGCGCCTTTGAAAGGCCCTTCAGAGGCATGTTCGTTTGTTTATGCGCAAAAAAACCGTTAAATACATATTATGGATCATCGTTTATAATGGGGAAAGCAATTATACATTTAGTTCAGTTTAATGGAGGATGGATATGGCACGGCTTTTTGGTACGGACGGCGTAAGAGGCGTTGCGAATTCAGGGCTTGACTGCAACCTTGCCATGAAAATCGGCGCCGCGGGAGCGCATTTAATATCCAGGTCAAATGGCGCCGGCCGCCGCGTTCTGGTAGGATGCGATACGCGCAAATCGGGCGATATGCTGTGCGCGGCGCTCATGGCCGGTATCTGCTCGGTTGGATGTTATCCGGTTTCAGTTGGGGTTATTCCTACGCCCGCAATGGCGTATCTGGTAAGAAAATATTCGGCCGATTCGGCGGTTATGATCAGCGCTTCGCATAATACAATGGAATATAACGGTATAAAATGGTTTAACGGCGGCGGCTATAAGCTGACGGATTCTATGGAGGATGAAATCGAGGCCATAATCCGTGTGGGCAGGCCGCTCCCAGCCCCTACGGGCAGCCTTGTGGGTAAAATAACTGTTGAAGATGGAGCTAGAGAAGACTATATCTCCTTTTTAAAGAGCACGGCGTGTCCGGAAGGCTATAAAGGCATACGCATAGCCCTTGACTGCGCTAACGGTTCTTCCTCAGGCATTGCGCGTGAACTATTCGAATCGCTTGGAGCGGAGGTAAGTACCTGCGCCGACGCTCCTGACGGATGCAATATCAACGATGGCTGCGGTTCAACGCATCCTGAACTCATTCAAAGGCTTACTTTAAAAAGCGGCGCCGACGCGGGCTTTGCCTTTGACGGCGACGCGGACAGGGTTATCGCATGCGACGATATGGGCCGTATAGTAAACGGAGACAAGCTGATGGGGATATGCGCGGCGAATATGAAAAAACGGGGCGCACTCAAAAACAACACCGTCGTAATAACCGTTATGTCCAACATCGGCTTGAAAAAGCGCTTTGAAGAGCTTAATATAAACTATGTTGAAACCGACGTCGGCGACCGGTATGTACTGGAAGCCATGCTGAGCGGAAACTATGCTCTTGGCGGCGAACAATCCGGCCATGTGATATTTCTTGATAGAAATACAACCGGCGATGGAATGCTTACCGCTGTACAGGCGCTGAACGTGCTTGCAAGCAGCGGCGCCAAAATGTCCGATTTGGCCGACGAGGTGCCGTCATACCCTCAGGTGTTGGTAAACGTTGGCGTTAACGGCGACAGGAATGCGCTGATGGCTGACAGCCTCCTTTGCGGTTGTGTAAAGGCGGCATCGGAGCGGCTTGGCGATGAAGGCCGCATACTGCTGCGCCCTTCGGGAACGGAACCCCTGCTGCGCATTATGATAGAGGGGAAACGTAAGGAGGAAATAGGCGAACTGGCCATGGACATAGCTGGGATCCTGGTCAAGCATCATGGCGGCATAATTATGTAAATAAAATAGTTTTAACAAATGATAAGATATAAAAAGGAGAACCCTCATGGCCTATAGCCAAGATTTGATAAGGAACTTTTGCATCATCGCCCATATTGACCACGGCAAGTCTACGCTGGCCGACCGGATGATGGAGCTGACGGATACGGTGGCGATGCGCGATATGGAGGCGCAGATGCTGGATATGATGGATATAGAGCGTGAACGCGGCATAACGATCAAAGCCACTGCCGTTCGTATGTTCTATACCCACTCCAATGGAAAGCGCTATATGTTCAACCTTATCGACACGCCAGGCCATGTCGATTTTACATACGAGGTTTCCCGAAGCCTGGCAGCATGCGAAGGCGCAATCCTTGTCGTCGACGCGACTCAGGGAATCGAGGCCCAAACGCTTGCCAACGTATACCTGGCTATCGATAACAATCTTGAAATCATGCCTGTAATAAATAAAATCGACCTTCCTAGCGCCAGGCCCGAGTATGTAATGAAGGAAATTGAGGACGTCATAGGTCTGCCTGCTGACGACGCCCCCCTTATTTCCGCTAAGATGGGGACAAATGTGCAAGAGGTTCTCGAGCGCATAGTCGACGTCGTCCCTCCTCCAAGCGGCGATCTTAACGCGCCTCTAAAGGCGCTGATATTCGATAGCATATACGATAACTACAAGGGCGCTCTGAGCTATGTCCGGATAATGGAGGGAAGCGTACGTTCCGGAATGCGGATACGCTCAATGGCTTCGGGCAAAGAATTCGAGGTTACGGAGGTAGGCGTATTTACGCCATCCCTCAAGCCCTCCGACGAGCTGTGCGCCGGAGAGGTTGGCTACATAGCCGCTTCCATTAAAAGCGTGGCTGAAACCAAGGTTGGAGACACCATAACAGACGCTGGAAACCCGGCCGGCGAGCCCCTCCCCGGATATAAGCAGGCCCAGCCAATGGTTTTCTGCGGAATTTACCCCGCTGACGGGGCTGATTATGACGACCTGAGGGAAGCGCTTGACAAGCTGCTTTTGAACGACGCCTCCTTATCGTTCGAGCCAGAGACGTCACAGGCCTTGGGTTTTGGCTTTCGCTGCGGATTCCTCGGCCTGCTGCACATGGAAATAATACAGGAGCGATTGGAACGGGAGTTTGACCTTGACCTTGTTACGACAGCGCCAAGCGTAATTTACAGGATAAGAACAACAAGCGGTGAAGACCTGACCATAGACAATCCCACCAACCTGCCGCCGGTTACGGAAATAGACTATATGGAAGAACCCATGGTTGAAGCCCATATAATGACGCCTTCGGATTATGTCGGGGCGATAATGGACCTATGCCAGGAAAAGCGCGGCATATTCAGGGATATGACCTATATAGAGGAAAACAGGGTCACGTTAATATATGAAATGCCTTTGAACGAGATAATATACGACTTTTTCGACCAGCTAAAATCCCGAAGCAGGGGCTATGCATCATTTGACTATGAGCTGAAGGAATATCAAAGATCGGAACTCGTAAAGCTTGATTTTCTCCTTAACGGCGACATCTGCGATGCGCTCTCTACAATAGTTCATAAGGACAGGGCGTATTCTAAAGGGCGCGCGGTGGCTGAAAAGCTTAAGGACGTTATACCGCGCCAGCAGTTTGAAATCCCCATACAGGCGGCCATAGGCGGCAAGATCATCGCCAGGGAAACGGTAAAGGCCGTTAGGAAGGATGTTCTGGCCAAATGCTATGGAGGCGATATAACCCGCAAAAAAAAGCTGCTTGAGAAGCAGAAGGAGGGCAAAAAGCGCATGCGTCAGGTTGGGTCGGTCGAACTGCCAAGCGAGGCGTTCATGAGCGTTCTGCGTATAAACTGATGAGCGGCCTTTACGTACACATACCATTCTGTGTGAGCAAATGCGCCTATTGCGATTTTATATCCTTTTCAGACCATAGTCTCGTGGATGCATATATTGCCGCCCTCGTTAAGGAAGCTTCCATGCGCAGGGCGGCTTTTGACGCGGTTTCCTTTGACACGGTTTTTATAGGCGGCGGCACGCCTTCAATACTTGCGCAAGGCAGTATCGCACAGATTATCGGCGGACTGCGAGCAAACTTCAGCATTATAAGCAATGCGGAGATTACAATAGAAGCCAATCCTGGGACCTTAACCCGCGAAAAGCTGAACGAATACATTGACAGCGGGATAAACAGGCTGTCCATTGGGCTTCAAAGCGCTGACGGCGATATTTTAAAGCGAATCGGACGAGTTCATAGCCTTAAACACTTTGAGGAAAGCCTATCAGCTGCGCTTGCGTGCGGTATGAGCAACATAAACGCCGATATAATGTATGGCCTTCCTGGTCAGGATATGGAGCGCTGGATTAGGACGCTTGAGTATATTTGCGCTAAAGATATTACTCATATATCCGCCTATTCGCTGATACTTGAGAAAGGAACCCCGCTTTACAATGATTTCCTGCTGGATGGGGCCCTTCTTCCCTCCCCCGACGAAGCGGCGGATATGCAGGATGAGTGCGTAGTATATCTTGCATCCAAAGGCTATGAAAGATATGAGGTGTCAAACTTTTCAAAGCCGAACTTTCAGTGCAGGCATAACCTGAACTATTGGGATAATCAGGGATACTTAGGTCTGGGGCTTGCCGCCCATTCAGCGTTTGATATAGGAGTGTGGAGCAGGTGGGAAAATACGGCCAGCCTTAACAAATATATAAAACTTGTCGGCGATGGCCTGCTGCCCGTCGAACGGGTTGATCATATTCCCCAAAGGGAGGAGATGTTTGAATGCGTCATGTTGGGACTGCGAAAAACGAGCGGGCTGAAACCCAGCGCTTTTAAAAAACGTTTTAATGCCGAATTTATGGAGGTTTACGCAAAGGCGGTATCAAAGCTGTCCCGCGCCGGACTCCTGATAGCTGACGCCGACGAAATAAAGCCAACTAAGCGTGGGATGGATATCCTGAACACGGTTTTATTGGAGTTTATGTGCTGATTGAACTGCATCGCCGGTGTGATAACCTTGAAAGACGCTGGAGATCGATGATATAATCGCAATAAATAATTACTTTTTATGGAGAAGAGTTATATGGACGAAAAAGTGCGGCGCTTTTTAGATGATGACGGCCGCTTAAAACAGCTTCCGGCAAAGCACGGCGTAAGAATGGGGGTCTATTCGTATCTGTTTTGTAAATTCGATCCCGAGGCCGTTTATACGGAAAAGGAGGTTAACGCCCTGCTCAAAGCTTGGAGCGCCTATGAGGATTATGTTATGCTGCGGCGTGAACTCGTGGACTATGGGTTCTTATGCAGAACCGCAAACGGGTCAAGCTATTGGCGTAACCCGGATATGCCGGACGGCCCGCGAAGCGATGAGTAGCCGGCATATAAGCGGATTTTGACTGCCGCTGTCGGGGTTATAGTTTTATATACAGTAAAACATACCGTTTTACTTGCACTTTGTCCATGCTCGTGATATAATGTCCATCAGTCAATTAGGGAGGTTGTATTTTTATGGATACTTTGAACATTATCCTCAATATCGTGCTCATAATCTGTTCGGGAGTACTTGTCCTTTCGGTGCTTTTGCAATCGACCAAGAGCGCGGGTCTTGGGGGGGCTTTTGGCGGAGATACGCAGTCATTTACAGCGCGTGGCAGGGCGGCAAGCAAGGAGATGAAGCTTCAAAAGCTTACAATAGCGATGGGAATTGTTATCGCGGTTATCGCTATAGCCATGATGATAGTTTCAACTATTACTAAGGGTTCGAACAACTCCGAGGCAATGAATATCATCAGCAACATTATGCCCATGTAAATTGTCTTGTTTATCGTTGCACAATGTCTGCGGTGTGCGCTATGACGGCCATGCCGCATTTTGTGTATAACAAATCAATTACTTTTAAGCCGTAACTGGAAGTGGGAGGATAAAATGCCTGTAAAGAAGGGAACCAAGCCAATAGCTCAAAACCGAAAGGCGCGGCATGAGTATTTTATCGAAGATACGTATGAATGCGGTATAGCCCTTGTCGGTACCGAGGTAAAGAGCATACGCGGGGGCAAGGTCAACCTGAAGGACGCCTATGCCCGCGTTAAGGACAACGAAATGATAGTATATGGAATGCATATAAGCCCGTATGAACAGGGCAATATATTTAATCGCGATCCGTTTCGCCCGCGCAAGCTTTTGCTTCATAAGCGCGAAATCATGAAGTTAAAAAGACTGGCTGAGGCCGATGGATACAGCCTTATACCCCTGCAGCTTTATCTAAAGGACGGGCTGGTTAAGCTGGAGCTAGCCGTTGCCAAGGGAAAGAAGCTATATGATAAGCGCCGCGACATCGCAGATAGGGACGCCAAAAGAGAGGTGGACCGCAGAATTAAGGAGCAGCGCTAATACAGCGCCCCTATTGCGGCTACCAGTCCCTTAACGGTTGACTCTATATCCATAAAGCAGCCGCCGCGCGTTGCGTCCTGGCACTGGCTGACGTCAAGCGGCACATGTATAAAACCGGCGGTTGTGCCAGGCAGTACGTTTGCCGCAAGGTGAAGCGCGGAATACATCACATGGTTGCACAGGTGCGTTCCCGCCGTATATGAAAGTACAGCCGGAACGCCGCGGGCCATAATTGCATCCAGCATCCTTCTCACCGGCAGTGTGCTGAAATAGGCGTCTGGGCCATCGTCCACGATCTTTTTATCCTTTATTATTATTCCATCGTTGTCCGGCACCCTGTAATCATCGAGATTAATCGCTATTCGTTCTATGGTGATTGCCTGCTTACGCCCGTCCTGGCCCGTACATATAACGGCGTCTGGGACTATGGCACGCATCCTCTCCTTCAGTAGCGGCACAGCCCTTTGTGCGGATACGGGGAGCATGAGCTTTTCTATTTTTATACCTTCCACCCTGTCCGGAGTTAGCTTTACCGCCTCCCAGGATGGGTTTATATGTGAATTCCAGGGTTCAAATCCTGTAAGCAGCAATTTCATGATCATATCTCCTTATAAATCAGTCTTGCATATATTTCCCGCGGAATAATTGACTGCCGCGCTCACTTTTTAAGTATGGACTTCATATACGCTTTCAACTGTTCTACGGATTGCTCAAAGGCCTGGGTATGGCTGGAGCTTCCCTGCGCGCTTTCGGGGCGCCCTCCCCCCTTGCCGCTGAAGAGAACATTGACCGTCTGGCACAGGTCCTTCATGCTCATTTCTACGCCAGCTGAACGCATAAGCCTGTAGTGGATCATACCATTCATCAAGCCAAACAGTACCGCTATTGTCTTGTCGTGCCTGCACAGCTGTTCCGCCAGCATCCCCAGATCATCCTTAATCACTTCTCCCTCATAGGAAACGGCAAGGGTAATGCCCCCTGCGGTTTCAGCGCCGTTTAACAGCTCGTCGGCACGATAAACCGCATGCTGATATGCTAGCCGCTTTATAACATGCTTTGAAGCGGAAAGCTCGTCCATCTGCTTTAAAACAGCCTCGTTTACATTCTGCCATTTCGTGCTGTAGGCCCTGGCAAGCCCATTGATCACATGCTGCTTATCCCTGTAGTCCTGCAGCGCGCGCTTCCCGCATTTTAGCCATATCCTAATTCCAGACTTATATTTCACTTGATCGGTAATTTTTATTATTCCTACCTCGCCGGTATTAAGCGTGTGCGTACCGCAGCATGTGCATGAATCTATCCCGGCAATACTTACAAGCCTTATATCGCCCTGTAACCCCTCCGCGCGCTTGCGCAGCGGTATCGCGTCGAGCTCGTCGCACGTAACTACACTGCTTATGACTCTGATATTCCTGTATACAGCCCTGTTGGCCTCCTCTTCAAGCTGTAATAGCTGTTCATCTGTTAAAAGGCTATCAAAATCTATTGTAACGTAGTCTTCCGCCATATGAAAACCTATGTTGGCAACATCAAACAGCTTCTTTGCGATTCCGGATACAATATGCTCGCCTGTATGCTGCTGCGAATGATCAAACCTTCTTTCAAGGTTAAGCCGCATCGTTATATGCTGCCCTGCCTTGAATTCCCCATCGGTATATAGCCATATATCGCCCCCTGCGTCGCGAGCACTTATAACCCTGAATTTATCTATAAACCCCGTGTCCGACGGCTGACCTCCGCCTTCTGGGAAAATCACGGTTTGGTCTACAGACACTTCATACCCGCCGTCAATGGCGATGCAATCAGTAACCACCGCATCGCACTCATCCATATATGGATCATGATAGTATAGCCTCTTAGTCATCCGTAACCTCCTTGGCAATATCCTTAAAGCCCTTACCAATTACTTCGGTTGCGTTGAACATAATAAGGAACGCACCCGGGTCTACGCGCTTGATCAGCTTAAGAGTTAGGGAAACCTCGCCCTTTCTTGCCACGGTCATGAGCATCTTCTTGTCCTCATGTGTATAGCCTCCCCTCACCCTTATTTCCGTAACTCCGCGGCCCATTTCCTCGGCCAGTGCGTGAAGTATCGCCTCGGCGCGGTCGGTTATTATGAAAAATACCCTTGCGTAATCAAACCCCTGCATGACCGCGTCTATAACCTTGCCCATAACAAATATGCTTATTCCCGAATATAGCGCAACCTCTATATCGCCAAATATAATTACTGCAACCAAAACAACTACCGCGTCCACGGTCATCATCAGAGATCCCGCGCGTATTCTTGGAAATTTTACTCTAAGCACCATGGAAACCGTATCAGTTCCACCTGTTGCGAGGCCCCGCATAAACAAAATAGCAACTCCCAGGCCTATTGCCGCACCGCCCATCACAGCTGCAAGAAGCAAATTGTCAGTATGGGTATATAGGTTGGGGATAAGCGAAACGAGCTCGATGCTTCCTGAGTAAGCGACCGCGGTAATCACTGTAGTTATCAAGGCTTTTAGTCCAAACACCTTCATTGCGATAATTATTATCGGCACTTGCATCGCAAAGGTGAGAATACCTACGCCAATGCTGACCCCCACGGTTTCGCTGATAAGATAGGATAGAGCCGTGGCCAAACCTGACAGCCCCCCTGGGGCTATGTTGTTCGGAATCGTAAACATGACCATGCCAAACGCCATGATCATACATCCAAATATTATGGATACCGCGTCCCACATAAAATCAACGAATGATTTTTTCTGCTTCAACTCCATATTGCGCACCCTTTTTCTACAGATTATAAGCCGTTACTATCCACAAAAATATTGCCCCAAAACCCGTTTGAGGCAATGCTGCGTTTCTTATATTGACGTCTGTATAAGTCTGACATTCCCTAGCCTTTGACGCCATAGAATGAGCTTTGCCCTAAGGTGGGCGTCTACTTCCTCATCGCTCATATTATCGCCAGGCAAATAGGTCTCAAGAATCTCGAACTCAAGTTGGCCTTCTTTCTCATTATAGAACTCCTGTAATGGCTTATAGGAGCAGGCATTCAATTTCAGTTCAAACCCAAGTCTCTTTCTTGCGCCCTCCAGATTATGGGAAAATCCAACGTACGACCTTCCATCATCACTGTAAAAGCGGTAAATGCCTGTAATAAGCTCCTTCATAATCAGGAGCCTGCCTGATTGGTGCCAACGTAGCGAATCCTTGAAGGATATTTTTTCACCGATACCTCTTCAAGCCATTTTTTTACCTGCTCATTAAATATTTCATTCTCCTTATCGGTGAGAAGCTTTTCGTGTATCTCCTCAGCCAGATCATCATCAAAATCAAGAGTCCTGCTTTCTACCTTTTCAACGAGCATGATGTAATGATACCCGGCTTCCGTCTCAACACGGCCCGATATATCGCCAACCTCTTTGAGCTCTAGCGCCGCTTCCGCAAAACCCTCGTAATATTTATCTATTATGTTCTCATGTACAAGGTAACCCTCTTCAGCATACTTTGATCCCGCTTCCATGCCCGGGTCTTCGCCATACTGCTCAATGAGCTTATTGAATTCGTCAATATCAATGTCATCCTTATCAAGCTTTGACTCCAGCTCAGCCGCAATAGCCTCAACGTCCTTCTTTTCCTCTTCATCGTCGCTTTGTGTAGGAGTGCTTGACGCGCTCGTCTCATCTGGGAATTTAATGAGTATATGCTTAACTTTAGTGTAACCCTCGGGTATATAAACCGGCCTTACAGTTGCACTCCCCTTGATATATGCGTCATATGCCGTATAATAATCCTCGGGGGTCTTGTCGTAATCCTCTTTCTGCTTGGTAATCTGTTCGTCATAATAGGCCCTTACCTCATCGTCGCTTATAGAGGCCGCGCTTTTAACCTGTTCTGTCATCTTCTCAGCCAGTTTGGATTCGGTGTAGCTTTCCTTAAGGTTGGCAACATACTGATCGTACGTCATACCGTTTGCCTTAAGATCGGCTAAAAGAAGCTCCATTTCCTTGTTCCTGATCTCATTCTCGTCCGTAATGCTCGAATCTACCTTGGATTTATATCCTGAAAGAGCGCTCTCTATACCATCGTCTATTGACTTTTGTATGTCCGCTTCATCTTCCTCTGTTAGGGTAATATTGTTTTGCTTTGCTTCATATAATACGACTGCACTTGAAACAAGCATGTCCATGATATAATCCTGGAATTTATGTAAGCCCTCGGTCGTGCTTACATCATAACCCATCCAGGTTGCAAACATTGCATAGCTATTGTATGTTGAATAGTAATCAGAATAGTATATCTTTTCACTACCTACCTGAGCAATAACTGGATCCTTTACAGCCGCGGAACAACCGGAGAGTATGCCCAACGCGATTACAAGCGCCATAACTAATGCTACTGTACGCGCTGCGATATTCTTTTTGGTCGTCATAATAGTTCTTTCTCCTTTGCAGTTACGTTTAACATACGTGCATATATTCATTACACTCCGATTATTTTATATAATTAGCACGGTTATGTCAACCTACAAAGAGTATATAAGGAAAATATTTAGACGGATGACCCATAGTAGCTATGCAGCGGCAGCTATCAGGCTGACTTTTGCTCTCAAGGTATCAAAAGACCGGCGCGCATGTCGCCTACTCCCTTCGGCGGCGCAATGCGCTTGTTCAGCGCATCGCGAGGTTAACCCGCAAATAAGGCCTTATGGCCTTTCGCGAAGCGCTGAACAGCACTTAGCGAGGTTAACCCGCAAAACACGGCCTTCGGCTGCAAGCAGCTATCAGGCCGGCTTTTGCTCTCAAGGTATCAAAAGACCGGCGTACACGCCGCCGGCTTTTGATGGATTATACTCTTTGAGGATGTATCCAAGTTATCTTCGCTGATTTTTGATGGATTGTAAAATTGGGGTGATACTCCTAAGCTTATAT
>UQXE01000028.1 GCA_900544965.1 uncultured Eubacteriales bacterium
GCTGTTTTTCGGGATTCCAAAGGGGACTTTTTACAAAAAGTCCCCTTTGGCGGGGCATGGGGCGGAGCCCCGTGAATATGGGCCTGACAGCACGAAGCGAACAGACGGACCAGCTGTGGGGCGGCCGGTTATAAGATACCGGCACAGCGGCGCGGCGCACGATTCGCAAATACAGGATTACGGTATTTATCTTTTTGACAATTAGGAGCATAATACATATATGCATAAAAATGGGAGGAAAGTTTCAGTGAAAAGGATAGTCTCCGTTATACTGGCCGCGGTGGTGCTCATGCTTGCGCTGGCCGGATGCGCGCCAAGGGCTGAAATAAGCGTGATAGCCCTTAAGGGGCCTACGGGCATGGGTATGGCATACCTGATGGAAGGCCAGGGCGATGGGAAATACAGTATAGACCTCACCAACATGCCGGATGATATCAGCGGCCTCGTAGCGTCGGGAAATGTGGACATAGCCGCCGTTCCCGTCAACATGGCGTCGGCCCTGTACAACCGTCTTGACGGCGGCGTGCGGATCATAGCGGTAAACACGCTGGGCGTGATGTATGTGCTTGAAAACGGGAACACCATAAACTCGCTTGAGGACCTCAGAGGCGGAACGCTTTACGCAACGGGACAGGCCGCCACTCCGCAGTACATACTGGATTATCTGCTCGAAAAAAACGGGCTGTCGGGCGATGTGACGGTTGAATATTACCAGGATCACGCCGAGCTTTCGGCGCTCCTAGCCTCGGGCAGGGTATCTGTAGGCATGCTTCCGGAGCCGAATGTAACGGCTACGCTTATGAGCAACGCCGATATACGCGTGGCGCTTGACATCACGGAGCTGTGGCGCGGGGCGTGCCAAACCGAGCTGGTTCAGGGCTGCATAATAGTGCGCAAGGAGTTTTTGGAAAAGCATAAGCGGGACGTGGACAGGTTTTTAAAGGATTACGCGAGTTCCGTTGAAAAGGTAAACGCAAATCCCGCGGAAGCCTCCGAAATTATTGCCGGGCATGGTATAATGGCAAACGGGGCCGCAGCTGAAAGGGCGATACCCAACTGCAATATCGTCTGCTACACGGGCGATGAAATGCGCGATTCCGCACGCGGGATGCTTGAAGTCCTGTTTCAGATGGAACCAAAGAGCATCGGCGGGGCCATGCCGCCAAGCGATTTCTATTATGTGCCCTGATAAAAAGTTTATGATTCACGGCCCACGCGCGAAAATTCGAGAAATTCGGAGAAAGGGCGGCCTTACCGGCGCGGGGGAGGCTTCGGCTTTTAATAAGACCGCAAGCGCGTGATATTATGGGGGATTATGCTGAAAAAAGCCGCTAGAACTGCGCTGACAGCGCTGATATGGCTGTGCCTGTGGGAGATTGCCGCCCTGATAACCGGAAGCGAGCTTTTGCTGCCAGGACCGGCGGCAACGGCGAAAAGCCTGTTTTCGCTGCTCGTTTCCGGCCAGTTCTGGGCGAGCGCGGCGGCGACGCTTGCGCGCATATCCGCAGGCTATATTTTGGGAATGCTGGCGGGGGCCGTGCTGGGCGCGCTTACGGCGGGCGTTTTATGGCTCGACCGGGCGCTTGCTCCGCTGCTTGGCGTGATAAAGGCCACGCCGCTCAGCTCTTTCATCATACTGGTGCTTCTCTGGCTGACGACCGGCATGGTTCCCGTGTTTATCGCGTTCTTGATAGTGGTGCCCATAGCCTGGGCAAACGTGCGGGAAGGCGCGCGCGCCACGGACCCGACGCTTTTGGAGATGGCGAAGGCATATGGGTTTGGACGCAAGAAAACCATTAAATATATATACGCTCCTTCGATACGTCCGCAGTTTGCGGCGGCGGCGACCACGGCGCTGGGCCTTGCGTGGAAGGCGGGCGTTACGGCCGAGGTGCTGGCCTCCCCCGCGCTTTCCATAGGCAGGGGGCTTTATGAGAGCAAGCTTTACCTTGAAACGCCGGAGCTTTTCGCGTGGACCGCAGTAATAATCGCGCTTTCCATGCTTTTGGAGCGCGGCGTTAAAAAGCTGATCGCGCTTTCAATAAGAAACCGTCCGCGGGCGGGCGGCAGTGGGGCGGCACGGCCATGATTGACGGAGCGGCCGCAGGTTTGCCCATATATCCCGCGGCTTCGGCGCGGCGGAGCAGCGATACGATGCTTTGGCTAAGCCGCCATGGGAAGCGGGAGAGCCCAGGGTTCGGCGCGTCGCATATGGTTATGAGGAGATTCTATGGAGTTTTATAAGATCAGCGGCCTTACGGCGGGATACGAGGGGTTTTTGCCCGTTCGCGGGCTTAACGCCAGGCTTCCCAAACGGGGCGTGGCGGCGGTATCGGGCAGGTCGGGCGCGGGTAAGAGCACGCTGATTCGGGTGCTGGCGGGGCTGCTCAGCCCTGTGTCAGGGGATATTGACCAGGGCTTTATGGCGCTCAAAAAAGCCGTCGTATTTCAGGAGGACAGGCTGCTTCCCTGGCTTACCGCCGAGGAGAATGTAGCCATAGCGCGGGAGGGCGGAACGGAAGAGGCGCGCCGGATTCTGGAAGCGGTAGGGCTATCTGGGTTCCTGGGCGCATATCCTGACGAGCTTTCCGGCGGCATGAAACGGCGCGTGGCGCTGGCGCGCGCCATGCGCTACGGGGGCGACGCGCTGATATTGGACGAACCGTTCAAAGGGCTTGACGCCCCGCTCAGGGAAAGGGTGTGCGAAGCCGTGAAGGGCAGGTTCCCGCTTACGGTGATTGCCACGCACGATATGGACGAGGCCCGCCTTCTATGTCCCGACGGCTGGCCGATGGAGATTATCGATCTCAATCGGGATTAAGCCGGATTTAACGGCGTCAGGCCTGAGACGCGGCGCTGATTTTGGCGGATCATGGGTATTGGCGTATAGAATTGGCCGAACATAAAATATATTTTAAAAAACTTCGGATATTTTAAAATTTACTCTTGCATTAGCGGACGATTACCTTTATTATAGTCGTGTTGTGCGCATGAAAACGCAGTGTTTCTGCGGCGCACCGTTCCCGGCGAGAGGTTACCGGCTGCCATCCGGATAGTTCACGCCGGGCCGCGGCACGAGTATGCGTGCCGTTACGCCCACATCGATCGGGCAACGGGCCATGCGCCCGCCTTGGTTTTTTAGAAATGAACGCCAGGGTGCGTGTACGCCCCATTTTTGAAGGAGGACTTAAATAATATGGCAAACCAGAGGATCAGGATTAAACTCAAGGGCTATGAACACAACTTGATCGACCAGAGCGCCGACAAGATAGTGGACACCGCCAAGAGGACGGGCGCAAGGGTATCGGGACCAATCCCGCTGCCCACTGAAAAGGAAATAGTAACAATACTGCGCTCCCCGCATAAGTACAAGGATTCCCGCGAACAGTTCGAGATGCGCACGCACAAGAGGCTTATCGACATTCTTCAGCCCTCGGCAAAGACCGTGGACGCGCTGATGAAGCTGGACCTCCCCGCAGGCGTTGACATCGAGATCAAGCTGTAATCTGGGAGGTAAGAGAAAGATGAAAAAGGCAATATTAGGCAAGAAATTGGGAATGACCCAGATGTTCGCAAAGGACGGCACGATGGTTCCCATCACCGTCATACAGGCCGGACCCTGCCCCGTGGTACAGGTAAAGACCGCGGAGCACGACGGATACGAAGCCGTGCAGGTTGGCTTTGCCCCTGTTCGTGAAAAGCTGCTTACAAAGCCGCAGCTAGGGCACCTTGGCAAGGCCGGCGTCGCCCCGCACCGCTATCTCAGGGAATTAAAGCTGGACGACTGCGCCGGCTACGAGGTAGGACAGGTTATAACAGCCGATAAATTTGAAGAGGGCGACCGCGTAGACGTAATCGGAAAGAGCAAGGGCAAGGGATTCCAGGGCGTAATCAAGCGCCATAACCAGGCCAGGGGCCGCATGACGCACGGCTCGCGCTATCACCGCAGGGTTGGCTCCATGGGCGCGTGCTCCTATCCTGGCGAGGTGTTCAAACATAAGAACCTTCCGGGACATATGGGAAATGTACGCGTAACAATACAGAATCTCGAAGTTGTCCGCGTTGACAAGGAACGCAACCTTCTCCTTGTGAAGGGCGCGGTACCAGGGGCAAAGGGGAGCCTTTGCATCATAAAGAGCACCGTGAAGTAGGCCTGAAAGGAAGGAGGAAGCTATAATGCTTAAAGTTTCTATAAAAAACATAAAGGGACAAGACGTAGGCGAGGTTGAGCTTAGCGAAAGCGTTTTTGGCATAGAGCCCAACGCGGCAGTGCTCCACGCCTATGTAAAGGCGTATCTGGCCAATCAGCGCCAGGGCACGCAGAGCGCCCTCACCCGGTCCGAGGTCAGCGGCGGCGGCATCAAGCCCTGGAGGCAAAAGGGCACGGGCAACGCGCGCCAGGGTTCAACCCGTTCGCCTCAGTGGAGGCACGGCGGCGTGGTGTTTGCTCCAAAACCCCGCGACTACAGACTGTCAATGAACAAGAAGGCAAAGCGCCTGGCTATGAAGAGCGCGCTGTCGGATAAGGCGATGGAAGAATCGATAGTGATATTCGACAACCTTGGCATAGAGGCGCCCAAGACCAGGGAAATGGTCCAGGTGCTGAAGAACGTTGACGTGAATAACGCTCTTATAGTGCTCAGCGGCAAGGATGAAACGGTTGAGCGGGCGGCCCGCAACATACCCGGCATAAAGACCACGATTGTCGGCACGCTCAACCCCTACGATATATTGAAGCACAGGACGCTGATCCTCACTGCTGATTCGCTCAAAATGGTCGAGGAGGTATATGATTGATGAACCACTACGACGTTATCATCAAGCCTGTGCTCACCGAGAAGTCCTATGACTATATCGAAAAGAAGACCTATGTGTTCATCGTTGCAAAAAACGCCACGAGAACCCAGGTAAAGCAGGCCGTCGAAACCATATTCGGTGTTAAGGTTGACAGGGTAAACACTGTAAACACCCTGGGCAAGATGAGGAGGCAGGGCCGCACTCAAGGCCGCCGCCCGAACCTAAAGAAGGCATACGTCACGCTCAAGAAGGATTCAAAAGGCATCGAGTTCTTCGACAGCATGGCAGACTAGGGAGGCAACAATGGCTATAAGGAAGATTAAACCAACAACTCCAGGCCAGCGTTTTATGACCGTTTCGGCCTATGAAGAGATAACCTGCAAGACTCCGGAAAAGTCGCTGCTCGAGGATCTGAGAAAGTCCGGCGGGCGCAATAACTCCGGCCGCATCACTGTAAGGCACCGCGGAGGCGGGGCAAAGCGCAAGTACCGGGTCATAGACTTCAAGCGCAACAAGGACGGCATCCCCGCCAAGGTCGCCACGATTGAGTACGACCCCAACCGTTCGGCCAATATAGCGCTGCTCCACTATGTGGACGGCGAAAAGCGCTACATCATAGCCCCGCTGGGCCTCAAGCCAGGCGAAACCGTGATCAGCGGCGAAGGCGCCGACATCAAGGTGGGAAACGCCCTGCAGATCAGGAACATACCGGTGGGAACCATGATACACTGCATCGAGCTTAAGCCAGGCAAGGGCGCGCAGCTGGTGCGCAGCGCGGGAAACGCGGCGCAGCTCATGGCCAAAGAGGATAAATACGCGCAGGTAAGGCTGCCCTCGGGAGAGGTAAGGCGCGTTCCCATGAGCGCGAAGGCTACGATAGGCCAGGTTGGAAACGCCGACCACGAGCTGATAATGTACGGCAAGGCCGGACGCATACGCCATAAGGGCTTCAGGCCCACCGTGCGCGGCTCGGTTATGAATCCGGTTGACCACCCGCACGGCGGCGGCGAGGGCAAGAGCCCGATAGGCCGTCCCGGACCGGTAACCCCGTGGGGCAAGCCGGCGCTTGGACACAAGACCAGGAAGACAAAGAATGTTAACGATAAGTTCATCGTCCGCCGCAGAAACGGCAAGTGATAGCGAAAGGAGATAAATAATGAGCAGGTCAATCAAAAAGGGACCGTTTGTTGAGGAGCGTCTCTTGAAGCGCGTCATGGATATGAACGCATCCGGCAAGAAGACCGTATTAAAGACCTGGTCCCGCGCATCAACCATATTCCCGGATATGGTCGGGCATACGATAGCCGTCCACGACGGCAGGAAGCACGTGCCGGTATACATCACCGAGGAGATGGTCGGCCATAAGCTGGGCGAATTCGCGCCCACCCGTACCTTCCGCGGCCACAGGGGATCGGAAAAATCCTCGGGCGGCAGGTAAGCTAAAGGAGGAAAGCATAATGGCAACCAGAATGAGAGAAAAAGCGGTAGTCCGCCGTGAGAACGCCGACAGAAGGCCCCGCGCAATCGCGCGTTACATAAGGATTTCATCGCGCAAGGTGAAGGTTGTGATAGACCTTATAAGGGGCAAGCGCGTCGCGGACGCCGAAGCTATATTGATGCATACGCCGAAGGCCGCCTCAGAGCCGGTGCTCAAGCTCCTGCGCTCTGCCATGGCCAACGCGGAGAACAATGCGGGCCTTAACCCCGACGAGCTGTATGTAAGCGAGGTTTACGCGAACCAGGGCCCGACGTACAGGCGCTTCATGCCGCGCGCAAGGGGACGCGCCACCAGGATAAGAAAGCGCACAAGCCATATAACCATAATCCTGGACCAGTATAAATGAGGAGGTAAACTATGGGACAGAAAGTTAATCCGAATGGTTTCCGCGTAGGAGTTATAAGGGACTGGAATACCCGTTGGTATGCCTCCAAGAAGGATTTTGCGGATTACCTGCTAGAGGATAAGGCGATAAGGGATTTCCTGAAAAAGACCTATTTCGAAGCGGGAATCTCCAAGATATCCATCGAGCGCGCGGCGAACAAGGTAAACGTAAGCATACACACGGCAAGGCCCGGCATGCTGATTGGCAAGGGCGGCGCCGGAATTGAAAATATAAAGGCTCAGGTAACAAAGATAGCAAACCGGCCGGTAGGCGTAAACATAATGGAGGTCAGAAATCCCGACGCGAGCGCCCAGCTCGTAGCCGAGAACGTAGCGGCCCAGCTTGAAAAGCGCATCTCCTACCGCCGCGCGATGAAGCAGTCGATGGCCAGGGCCATGAAGGCCGGCGCCAAGGGCATAAAGATCAAGTGCTCGGGACGTCTGGGCGGAGCTGAGATAGCCCGCGACGACAAGTACCGCGACGGCTCCATCCCGCTGCAGACGATGCGCGCGGACATTGAATACGGATTTGCCGAGGCAGCCACAACCTATGGCCGCATAGGCGTTAAGGTTTGGATATACAAGGGCGAGGTGCTCTCTCGCCGTTCAGAAGGAGGCAGATAATCATGTTGATGCCCAAGAGAGTGAAGCGCAGGAGGGTACACCGCGGCCGCATGAAGGGCGCCGCGCATCGCGGCAACTTCATTGCCTACGGCGAGTACGGCCTTGTCGCTGAAGAACCCGCATGGGTTACCAGCAACCAGATCGAGGCGGCGCGTATCGCCATGACGCGTTATATAAAGCGCGGCGGCAAGGTTTGGATAAAGATATTCCCCGACAAGCCGGTTACTGAAAAGCCGGCGGAAACACGAATGGGAAGCGGAAAGGGTTCGCCCGAGTACTGGGTGGCCGTAGTAAAGCCGGGCAGGGTCATGTTTGAAATCGCGGGCGTGGACGAAGCCACCGCGCGCGAGGCGCTGAGGCTTGCCATGCACAAGCTGCCGCTTAGGTGCAAGGTGTTGAAGAAGGAAACTGTAGAAGCAGGTGGTGAAAGCGATGAAGGCTAAAGAGTTGAGAGAGATGACTACCCAAGCGCTTATCGAGAAGGAAAAGGAGCTTAAGGAAGAGCTGTTTAACCTTCGCTTCCAGCTAGCGACCGGTCAGCTTAAAAATCCCAAGCGGATCGGCGAATGCAAAAAGGACATTGCCCGCGTTAAGACGCTCCTGTGCGAGCGCGAACTAAGGGCCGCTAACGAGTGATAGGCGAAAAGGAGGAAAACCGATGGAACTGGAACAGAGAGGCTTTCGCAAGACCCGTACGGGCGTTGTAGTAAGCGATAAGATGGATAAGACCATCGTCGTAGCCATAAAGACCAAGGTCCGCCACCCGCTATATGGAAAGATGGTAAACCGCACCCGCAAGTTCAAGGCGCATGACGAGCAGAACCAGTGCGGAATCGGCGACACCGTCAGGATCATGGAGACCCGCCCGCTGTCAAAAGACAAGCGCTGGCGCCTGGTCGAAGTAATAGAGAAGGCCAAGTAAGCCGCAAAGGAGGAACAAAAAATGATTCAGCCTCAAACAAGATTGAAAGTTGCGGATAACAGCGGCGCTAAGGAAATAATGTGCATCCGGGTGCTCGGCGGTTCGGTCCGCAAGAGCGCGAACGTAGGGGACGTAATTATAGCGTCGGTTAAAACGGCCTCGCCAGGCGGCGCTGTGAAGAAAAAGGATGTTGTTAAGGCCGTTATAGTGCGCACCGTTTCCGGCATACACAGGCCGGACGGCAGCCACATCCGCTTTGACGATAACGCCGCCGTAATCATAAACGATCAGAAACAGCCGCGCGGCACCCGTATATTCGGGCCGGTGGCAAGGGAACTTCGCGAGAAGGACTATATGAAGATAGTGTCCCTTGCTCCCGAAGTGCTGTAAGGAGGGCGAAACATGAATAAGCTCAAGATCAAAAAGGACGACACCGTAATCGTGATAACGGGCAAGGACGAGGGCAAAAAGGGCAAGATCCTCTCCGCAATGCCCAAGGAAAACCGTGTCATCGTCCAGAATGTAAACGTTGTAATGCGCCATACCAAGCCGCGCAAGCAGGGCGAACCAGGCGGACGCATCTCAAAGGAAGCCCCCATACACGCGTCAAACGTAATGCTGGTGTGTCCAAGATGCAATAAGCCGACCAGGGTGGGCTACGGCTTTGAGACGGACGGCAAGGGCGCAGTTAAAAAGTTCCGCGTATGCAAAAAGTGCGCGAAGAAGATCGACTGAGGTAGAAGGAGGTTATAACAGTGGCTAAAAAACAAGAAGCTTCTCAGGCTCAGCCAAAGAAAAAAAAGGACCAGCAGGAAGCCAAGCCCTTCAGCGGACCCGCTCGCCTCAGGTTGAAATACCGTGATGAGATCGCGCCTCAGCTTAAGGAGAAGTTCGGCTATAAGAACATAATGGAGATTCCAAAGCTTGAAAAGATAGTGCTTAATATGGGCCTTGGTTCTGAAAAGGACAATCCCAAGGGACTGGAAGCCGCTATTGAGGAGCTTGCCATAATAGCGGGGCAAAGGCCGATAGTTACAAAGGCAAAAAAATCGGTCGCAAACTTCAAGGTGCGTGAAGGCATGAACGTAGGCGCCAAGGTTACCCTTCGCGGCGACCGTATGTACTACTTCGCGGATAAGCTTATGAATATCGTGCTTCCGCGCGTGCGCGACTTCCGCGGCGTATCGGACAAGAGCTTTGACGGCAGGGGCAACTATGCTATGGGCGTGCGCGAGCAGCTTATATTCCCTGAGATCAATTATGACGACGTTGACAAGACGCGCGGCATGGACATCGTGTTCGTAACCAGCGCCAAGTCCGACGAAGAGTCCAAGGAACTGCTCAGTCTTCTGGGTATGCCGTTCATACAGGGTTAATAAGGAGGAAGTTTAAAGTGGCAAAAACCAGCATGAAACTCAAGCAGCAGCGTACTCCGAAGTACAGCACGCGCGCATATACCCGCTGCCGCATATGCGGCCGCCCGCATTCCGTGCTGCGCAAGTACGGCGTCTGCCGCATCTGCTTCCGCGAGCTTGCGTATAAGGGCGAAATCCCCGGTGTGCGCAAAGCAAGCTGGTAAGCGCGCGGACTGAAAGGAGGAACAACAATGCTCGTTACCGATACAATAGCCGATATGCTGACAAGAATCCGCAACGCGCTCATAGCAAAACATGAGACGGTGGATGTTCCGTGTTCGAACATAAAGAAATCCATCGCCCAGATATTGCTCGACGAGGGCTATATAAAGGCCTTTGAGCTGAGGGAAGACGGCGTGGCCAAAGTGATTCACATCACCCTCAAGTACGGTCCAAACCGTGAAAAGGTGATTACCGGCCTTAAGAGGATAAGCCGTCCAGGCCTTCGCATATACGCCCGCAAGGATAAGCTGCCCAAGGTTCTCAACGGATTGGGAATAGCCGTTATCTCAACGTCGCGCGGCATCATGACGGACCGCGAGGCCAGGAAGCTGGGCGTAGGCGGCGAAGTAATGGCCTATATCTGGTGATTAATTTATAAGCATTGACCCTGGCGGGCAACGTTCCGATGGGGTCAAAAGGGCGGATGAGTATATAACGCCCATATAAAAACGTCGACGATTGCCGGCCGAGGCCCGGAAGGGCCGATGAGGCTGACGATGGAAGATATAAAAACAAAATGTGGAGGTGTAACACATGTCACGAATCGGAAAACTTCCGATAACTATTCCAGCCGGAGTGACAATCACGGTCGCTGACGATAACACCGTGACCGTAAAGGGTCCCAAGGGGCAGCTTTGCGAGAAACTCGCTCCGTCGATGGAGGTTTTGGTGGACGCGGGCGTGCTGACGGTAAAGCGTCCCAACGATCTTAAGGAGAACAGGTCTCTGCACGGTCTTTCCCGCTCCCTCATCAACAACATGGTTATCGGCGTTACAAACGGCTTTCAGAAAAATTTGGAGATAAACGGCGCCGGTTACAGGGCTCAGAAACAGGGCAACAAGCTCGTTCTGAACATGGGCTACTCCCATCCGGTCGAATTCACGGAACCCGAAGGTATCGAATTTGAGGTTCCAGCCCCCAACAGGATTTCCGTAAAGGGCATAAGCAAGCAGAGGGTCGGCCAGATCGCGGCCGACATCCGCGCGGTTAGGGAGCCTGAGCCGTATAAGGGCAAGGGCATCAAGTACGACTATGAAGTCATACGCCGCAAGGAAGGCAAGACCGGTAAGTAATGCCAAGAGAGGAGTAAAACAATGATATCGAAGATTGATAAGAACGCAGTGCGCAAGGCCCGCCACTACCGCACCCGCAGGTATATAGCGGGTACGCCGGAGCGGCCCAGGCTTAACGTGTACCGCAGCCTTAAGCATATATACGCGCAGGTGATTAACGACGAAGCCGGCCAGACGATTTGCTCTGCATCCACGCTGGACGCGGAGCTTCGCGCCAAGCTTGCCGGAAAGAGCAAGAAGGAAGCCGCCGGCATGGTAGGCGAACTGGTGGCCGAGCGCGCAAAGGCAAAGGGAGTGACCAAGGTCGTGTTTGACCGCGGGGGCTATCTGTACACCGGCCGCGTCGCCGAGGTGGCGGGCGGAGCCCGAAAAGCCGGGCTGGATTTCTAAGGAGGTTAATGATGCAAAAGCGTTTTGAGCAACCCGTACAGGAATTTAAGGAAAGGGTCGTCAGCATCAACCGCGTCGCCAAAACGGTAAAGGGCGGCCGCAACATGCGCTTTTCGGCGCTGGTCGTTGTAGGCGATGAAAAGGGCCGCGTCGGGGTAGGCATGGGCAAGGCTGTTGAAGTCCCCGAAGCGGTGCGCAAGGCTATAGAGGACGCCAAGCGCCACATAATAAACGTTCCGATAGTTGGAACAACCATTCCGCATGCGGTGGAAGGCAAGTTCAGCAAGGGGCATGTAAGGATGCTGCCGGCTCCCGAGGGTACGGGCGTAATCGCCGGCGGACCCGCCCGCGCCGTGCTTGAGATGGCCGGAGTGAAGGACATCCGCACCAAGAGCTACGGATCAAACAATCCCGCCAACTGCGTTAAGGCGACTCTGGACGGCCTGCTTCAGCTGCGCACAGCCGAGCAGATAGCGCGCCTCAGGGGAAAGACCGTCGCAGAGATACTCGATTGACAGGAGGAGCAAGAATATGGCAAACTTAAAAGTGACGCTCGTCAAGAGCACCATAGGCTGCCTCAAGGATCAGCAGGCGACGGTAAAGGCCCTTGGGCTTAGAAAAGTTAACTCAACCGTAATAAAGCCCGACAATCCCTGCATCCGCGGCATGATCTTCAAGGTTAAGCACCTTGTAAAGGTCGAAGAGATATAATTGGAGGTGCAACATGAAACTACATGAGTTGAGGCCCGCCGAAGGGTCCACCTTCTCCGAAAAGCGTGTCGGCCGCGGCACCGGCTCGGGGCTGGGCAAAACCTCGGCTAAAGGCCACAAGGGCCAGAAGGCCAGGAGCGGCAGCAAGAAAAACGGCTTTGAAGGCGGCCAGATGCCCCTTGCGCGCCGGCTGCCCAAACGCGGATTTACCAACATCTTCGCAAAGGAATACACGGTAATAAACATTGCCGACCTCAACAGGCTTGACGACGGCACGACCGTTACGGCCGAGCTTCTCAAGCAGATGAGGATCATCAGCAAGATAGAAAAGGACGGGTTGAAGATATTGGGCCGCGGCGAGCTTACAAAGCGCCTTAACGTAAAGGCCGCCAAGTTTACACAGACAGCTCAGAAGGCCATTGAGGCCGCGGGCGGAACTGCCGAGGTGGTCTGATGTTTAAGACGCTCGTAAACGCCTGGAAGGTGAAGGACATACGTACAAAGATATTGTACACGCTGCTTCTCATCCTGTTGTACAGGCTTGGTTCGTACATACCGGTGCCGGGCGTCAACGCTACCGCGATAGCGGCGACGCTTGAGGAATACGTAGCCGTCGGAGGCTTCATGAACCTGTTCACGGGCGGCGCGTTTTCAAGATATTCGCTGTTTGCGATGGGTATTTCGCCCTATATAACCGGTTCGATTATAATGAACCTGCTGACAGTCGCCATTCCGGCGCTTGAGCGCCTTTCAAAGGAAGAGGACGGACGTCAGAAGATAGAAAAGATAACAAGGTACGTAGGCGTCGGCCTTGCGCTGGTACAGAGCGTTGGCATTGTTCTGGCAATGGGCGAGAGCGCCGTATATAATCCAAGCTTCCTAACCTACCTCACAATCGGCATAACCTGTACCGCGGGCACCGCGCTTTTGATGTGGATGGGCGAGCGCATCACGGAAAGGGGAATCGGAAACGGTATCTCCCTGCTCATCTTCGCTTCAATCGTATCCCAGGTTGGGCCGATGGTAGTATCGCTTATCAGGAACGTATTCGTGCTTGGCGCATACCAGTGGTGGACCATACCCTTGGTGCTGGTGTTCGTAGTGCTGCTCACCGCGGGCGTAACGCTCGTAGACAAGGCTGAGCGCCGCATCCCGATTACCTATGCAAAGCGCGTGGTTGGCCGCAGGCAGTACGGCGGACAGACCACATACCTCCCTATCAAGGCCAACGCAAACGGCGTTATGCCCCTGATCTTTGCCATGACGGTGCTTAACGTGCCGACGATGATAATAGAGCTGGCCGGAGAAGGATGGTTCTCCAACTTCTGGGCCACCTGGTTCAGCAGCGGAACCGTGGGATATTACATCATCTATGCATTAATGATTGTTGGATTCGCATATTTTTATTCAACAATATCATTTAATCCCGTGGAAATCTCCAGGAACCTCCAGCAAAACGGCGGAGCGATACCAGGCCGCCGCCCAGGCAAGGACACCGGCGATTATCTCAAGCGGATATCCGGCCGGCTTACCATGTTTGGAGCGCTGTTCCTGATGGCGGTCGCCATAATACCGACGGTGGTGCTTGGCTTCTTCGAACTGGATACAATGTTCCAGGCGTTTGGACCGACAAGTTTGCTTATCATGATAAGCGTAGCGCTCGAATCGTCGAACCAGCTCGAATCGCTGATGCTCATGCGCCACTACAAGGGTTTCCTCGGTTGATGGAAAGAGGCATGCAGCAATGAGACTTGTGCTTTTAGGGCCTCCGGGCTCTGGCAAGGGCACCCAGGCCGAGAGGATATGTGAGGTTTACAACACCCCTCACATATCCACCGGCGCTATGCTCCGCGAACTCCACGCAAAGGATCCGGAGCTGGACGCAAAGATGAAGTCTTATACCGACCGCGGGGAGCTTGTGCCTGATGAGCTTATAAACGGGCTGCTCAGCGGCAGACTCAAGGAGGCGGACTGCAAAAGCGGCTTCCTGCTGGACGGATACCCGCGCAACATGGCCCAGGCTAAAGCGCTGGAGTCGATAGGCGGAGTTGACGCCGCGGTACTGATAGAGGTGGACAAGGAGCGCATAGTGGACCGAATATGCGGAAGACGCGTATGCGGCGAGTGCGGGGAAAACTACCACGTTTCATTCCTCGAAGGCTCCGTCTGCGTAAAATGCGGCGGAGAGCTGATCATACGGAGCGACGACAATGAAGCCACGGTGAGGCACCGCATAGAGGTATATGACGCGGCTACCAGGCCGCTCATGGATTTTTATGAGAACCAGGGAAAGCTTATAAGGGTCGACGGCAACGGCTCGGTTGACGAGGTTTTTAAGGCGGTGCTTTTAGCCCTTGGGAGGAAAGTATGAGCGAGGGCCATATAATTATCAAGACCGACGCCCAGGTGTCGCTTATGCGCGAAGCGGGGAGGCTGACATATCGGACGCTCGAGCTTATCCGTGGGCTGGCGAAAGCGGGCATAACGACAAAGGAGCTGGACAGCGCCGCGTTTGAGTTTATCAAAAGCAGCGGGGCGGAGCCGTCGTTTTTAGGGTACAGCGGGTATCCCGCGTCAATCTGCACGTCGGTAAACTCGCAGGTTGTACACGGAATCCCAGGAGCCTACAGGCTTAAGGATGGGGACATACTAAGCGTTGACGTGGGCGTGTACCTCAACGGCTGGCACGGCGACGCGGCCAGAACATACTGTATCGGCGAAGTTTCGCCAGAAACGAAGAAACTGGTTGAAATAACGGAAAAATGTTTCTTTGAGGGTATAAAATTCGCCAGAGAAGGCTATCATCTATCGGATATTTCCCGCGCGATTGAGAAATGCGCGCAAGAGGCCGGATACGGCATTGTAAGGGAACTGGTGGGCCATGGAATAGGCCGCAGCATGCATGAGGCTCCTGAAGTGCCCAATTTCACCCGTCAGCCTTTGAGACTTATGGGCCAAAGGGAGCACAAAGTGCGCCTGAGAAAGGGCATGACGCTTGCGATAGAGCCCATGATCAACATGGGCGGCGACGCGGTTGTGATGAGAAACGACGGATGGACCGTTGAAACAGCCGACGGCATGCCAAGCGCTCACTATGAAAATACGATAGCCATAACGGACTCGGATCCAATTATATTGACATCTGCCTAGGAGGGCATATGGACGACGACTATCATAACTTGGTGGGATATGTAGCTACTTCAAAGGCCGGAAGGGACGCGGGACGCAGCTTCCTGATAGTGGAGGAAGTGGATGACAATTACATCCTCTTGGTTGACGGAACGCTTAGAAAGCTGGCAAGGCCCAAGAAGAAGAAGCGCAAGCACGTGCGGATACACGGCGAGTGCGCTGAAAACATAAAAATAAAGCTGCTCGACGGCAAGCAGGTGTTTGACGCGGAAATACGCAACTGCCTGCTCGGCCTGGGATTTAACGCTAAGGAGTGCGAAGAAGGAGAACAGAATGTCTAAGGACGACGTAATCGAAATCGAAGGCATCGTAACTGATTCCTTCCCAAACGCTATGTTTGAGGTGGAGCTGCCAAACGGACACAAGATACTGGCGCACATCTCAGGAAAGCTCAGGATGAACTATATACGAATACTGCCGGGCGATAAGGTTACAGTGGAACTGTCTCCCTATGATCTCACACGCGGGCGCATAACATGGCGCGCGAAAAACTAGCGGGATTTCCGGCATACGATATTCTAAGGAGGATATGAACTATGAAAGTAAGGCCTTCGGTTAAGCCGATCTGCGAAAAATGCAAGATTATAAGGCGCAAGGGCCGCATAATGGTAATCTGCGAAAATCCGAAGCATAAGCAGAAGCAGGGATGACCCCCTGACATTCGTGGGCGGAGCCACGGCTCCCGCGGCAAAGGGCGTTTAGCCCTGGCCCGGGACATGCTGTAAAGCACAGAGGAGCCGGCTCAGAGGAGCGACCCGGGCGAAACCGCTTTTTTTGGGGCAGGCGCATCTAAGGCGCGGCATAGCGGGAGTCGCCCGCCATAAGGCGATCCCGCTCCTCTGTGCTTGTGCGGTGTGGCGCGCGGATCAAACGGCTGGAATAAAAGTCCGGCATACAGAAAAACACAAAAAAACAGTTTGAACAAAGCGTGAACTGTGATATAATCAAGCGTTAAGTTAAAAACCAACTGCCGGAGCGGCTGGCGCGTGAAAAATGCGCGCAACCGGCGGAAAGTGATATATAAACAAATAACTATGGAGGTGCATTAGTTCTATGGCTCGTATTTCCGGTGTAGACTTGCCCAGGGAAAAGCGAATCGAAATCGGCCTTACCTATATCTATGGCGTAGGCAGGACGACCGCTTCTGAAATACTGGCTGCAACCGGCGTCGATCCCGACATTCGCGTCAGGGATATGTCTGAAGCAGATGTCAATAAACTCAGAGAGTACATTGACCATAACGTAAAGGTAGAGGGTGATCTCAGGCGTGAGACCTCGATGAATATCAAGCGCCTGATTGAAATAGGCTGCTATCGCGGCGTACGTCACCGTAAGGGCCTGCCCGTAAGAGGACAGAGTACAAAGCAGAACGCGCGCACCCGCAAGGGACCAAAGCGCACGGTCGGCGGCAGGAAGAAATAAGGGGAGGTAACGATAAATGGCAAAAGCAAAGGTCAAAAGGGCTGCTACGCGCAAACGCCGCGAGCGCAAGAACATTGAGCGCGGCGCGGCGCATATCCGTTCCTCCTTCAACAATACGATGGTAACCATCACAGACCTTCAGGGCAACGCGATAGCATGGTCGTCGGCAGGCGGCCTGGGGTTCCGCGGATCCAGGAAGAGCACGCCCTTTGCTGCGCAGATGGCTGCGGAAACCGCCGCCAAGGCCGCGATGGAGCATGGCCTCAAGACCGTAGAGGTATATGTGAAGGGTCCGGGCTCTGGCCGCGAGGCGGCTATACGCGCCCTGCAGGCGGCGGGTCTTGACGTCAACATGATCAAGGACGTGACGCCCATCCCGCACAACGGGTGCCGTCCGCCAAAGCGCAGAAGAGTTTAAGGAGGCAAACGAACTATGGCTAGATATATTGATTCCGTTTGCAGGCAGTGCCGCAGAGAGGGCACCAAGCTGTTTTTAAAGGGCGACCGCTGTTTCAGCGCCAAGTGCGCGGTGACAAAGCGCCATACCCCTCCGGGGCAGCATGGCCAGGCCCGTGCGAGGAAGCCTTCGGAATATGGAACGCAGCTTCGCGAAAAGCAGAAGGTGCGCAGGGCGTATGGAGTATTGGAATCCCAATTTAGGAAATACTATGAAATGGCCGTCAATATGCGCGGCGTAACGGGCGAGAACCTTCTTTCCCTGCTTGAGCGCAGGCTCGACAATGTTGTGTACCGCCTTGGATTTGGAAGCAGCCGTCCAATGGCGCGTCAGATGGTCAACCACGGCCATATCCGCGTGGACGGCAAGAAGGTAAATATAGCGTCATATATTGTGAAGCCGGGCCAGGTGATCTCCATACGCGATAAGAGCCGCGACATGGATTATCTCAAGGAACTGCGCGAACAGGGCGCGAAAAACCCCATTCCCAAGTGGCTTGAGCTGGACACGGAGAATCTCCGCGGCACGGTCGCGTCGATGCCGCAGCGCGACGATATCGACCTCAGCATCGAGGAGCACCTGATAGTCGAGTATTACTCAAGGTGATCATAGACATAATCACCCTGATCGCTTGGCAAATTTGAAGAAAAGGGGATTTGAATATGTTTGAAATCGGAAGGCCTAGGATCGAATGTGCCAATATGACGGACACGCATGGCAAGTTTGTCATTGAGCCGTTGGAACGCGGACTGGGAACGACGCTTGGCAACGCGCTGAGGCGCGTATTGCTCTCGTCGCTTCCGGGCGCGGCCGCGACATCGATAAGGATTGACGGAGTGCTTCACGAGTTCTCCACGATTGAGGGCGTAAAAGAGGATGTTACGGAGATCATACTCAACATCAAAAAACTTTGCCTAAAGCTTCATACCGACGAGACCACGCTTGTGATAGACGCTACGGGGCCGTGCACGGTAACGGCGGGCGACATTGAAAACGCGGATGTCGACGTGGTTGACCCCAGCCAGACGATAGCCACGCTTTCGGACAATGCCAGACTGCGTATGGAGATACGCGTTGGGCGCGGCAGGGGCTACGTGTCGTCGGAAAAGAACAAGCAGCCCGATATGCCCATCGGCCAGATCGCTGTGGACTCCATATACACGCCTGTGGAAAATGTCAAGTTTGAAGTCGAAGATACCCGCGTAGGCGAGATCACCGACAATGACAAGCTGACGCTGGAGATAGCGACCAATGGCGCGATGAAGCCGGACGAGGCGGTGAGCTTTGCGGCAAAGTACCTGATAGATCACCTTCAGCTGTTCCTTCATCTTACCGATTCGGTGGAAGGGCTTGAGATACTCATAGACAAGGAGGAGGACAAGAAGGAAAAGATCCTTGAGATGACCATTGAGGAGCTGGACCTTTCCGTCCGCTCGTCCAACTGTCTCAAGCGCGCGGGCATCAACACGGTTGAGGAGCTGATACAGCGCAACGAAGAGGATATGATGCGCGTAAGAAACCTCGGGCGCAAGTCGCTTGAGGAGGTTCAGCAAAAGCTGGCGATGCTGGGACTTTCGCTCCGTCAGAACGAAGATTGATATTACTACGCATAAACATATAAAAAGGAGGAAGGTAGAATGCCAAACCGTAAGCTGGGCAAGCCTTCGGATCAGCGTCGGGCAATGCTTAGGAACCTGACCACCGCTCTTATCTGGAATGGACGGATAGTAACCACAGAGAAGCGCGCGAAGGAGGTTCGCCCGATAGCGGAAAAACTGATAACGCTTGCCGTTTCCGAATATAAGAATACCGTGACCGTCCGTAAGGAAGTTCACAACGATAAGGATCAAGTCGTGGAAGTTGAAAAGATCAACGACCTGCCCTCAAAGCTGCATGCGCGCAGGCAGATCATGGCATATCTATACGATGTGCCGGAACCCAAGGATAAAAAGGAATCCAAGTCGGCCTACCGCGAGCGCACAAAGGACAGGAAGCATCCGGTCGTTGAAAAGCTGTTCCGCGATATAGCGCCTAAAATCGACGGCCGCAAGGGCGGATATACACGTATCGTCAAGATGGGGCCTCGCAGGGGCGACGCCGCCGAGATGGCGATGATTGAGCTGATAACCGAAAAGGTCAACTAAGCGTTGGCAAGCATGAACGCAGGCCTGTCCGTGAGGGACGGGCTTTTGTTGTTCCTCTGATAATCGGAGAGACCCCGTTTACCGCAGGGCATATCATCGTTGCAGGCAGTCAAAACGCAGCGAATCAGCTATACGCCGATTAAGAACAGTCACATTAGCGGTTTTAGCCTTTTTGAGGGTTTTCCGCCACGCCAGCGCTTTTAATATTAAAGATTCCTTTTGAACGTTCTTTTAGTTAGGCTATATCTCATAATATTATTTTGCATTCGACAAAAGTAGGTTTTATGCGCAGCATCTGGCGTGTTATACTTATATATAACTTCAGAGATGGAAGAATTATTATGAAAAGGATACTATCTATAGTGGTGATGTTGGCGTTTATACTGATGGCAGGCATGCCAGCAGCCCATGCCATGGAGAAACAATCAGAATATAAAATTGATATGGCTTTAATTTATGATTATTTTAACACGATAAACAATAAAGACTATGAAGCCAATTATAAACTGTGGAGCAGAGAACGCGCGGCCGAGCTAAAAGACGTATCTAAGCAAAATGCCATTGAAAAGATGGGTATGTGGAGCGTTTCGCATGTAGATATGGGGTCAATAGAACTATTGGGCGATGTTACAAATAACTATTACGCCGATAACAGCGGCGTTTCAAGCGATAGCGTCCGTAAAAGGTCCTACCTGGTCAAGGCAGGGATGGCAGTATTTCAGGACAATCCCTATTTTTATAACGGAGACAACTATATAATCCTGACATGTGGAGACGAAGGGCCAGTCCGTAAGCTATACGGCGATTCGCTTCCAATGCCGGAGCTGATTCTAAAATATGCGGACGAGAAGGACGTAATCAGATATTGCGAAGCCCGCTTTACCGATGAAAGGGGCGGCTATACCCTTGAAACGGATTCGGGAGCCAAAACAATAGGAAAATCGATAGGCCGTATGCCCTCGTCCATAAGGGTAAGAAGGGTAAGCCGCGGCGTTACCCAGACGGTAAACTTCAAGACTTACTGTAAGGTGGTGGCATGCTATGAAGTAGGCTATAATAGCAGGCACGAAAATTACCATAAATCGTCATGGCGGTTAAAACCTATGGCTGGCGGCGCACACTAAGTCCTTATGCTTCGCAGGGCTATGATATTAAGGATAATAGCGACGACCAGTGGTACAGGCCGGAAACATATGACATCAATTCTTCGCAATGGTCAAGGCTTATGGCCCATATTGATCAGGTATGGAACGTGGTAATGGTCAATTCTGATAAAAACATATTTAAGTCAATATATGCTACAGATGGGTCGGGTTACAGCATTATCCAGAACAGAGGCCGTTTATACCATATTCAGGCAAACGAATTTGCTAACGCAGGGAGAAGTTATCCGTGGATACTTGATTACTTCTATAGCAACTCTCCAACCGAGCCGCAAAATGGACCTCCGTTTGCTACATCCGCGGGGGAAATAATAGTATGCTCAAGCCATTCAGGCTCTTTAAGGGCGGCTAAACCAACGTATCACTCAAACATTTGCTTAAGATGCGGCTATCACTACAACCCTTCAGGCCATTCTTGGTACGCTTCGGGGAATTACATGATCTGCTCAGTATGCGGCTATTCAGTAATCGCTGCAAGAACGCCTTTTGATAACATTATGGGATCATACCAGCATAGCAGCGTTAATTAAAATATACAGGAGGAGCTTTATTAATGAAAAAACTACCTATACTATTTATCTGTTTGCTACTTGCTTTCTCCATAGGATGTGACAGGAACGCTTCCAGTGAGAATAAGACGCCTGCTCCAGCCGGAGGGAGCACCGCCATGCCGCTTGCGACAGTATCTCCTCACGCAAGCCCCACGGAGACTCAGAATTCTAATGCTAATAACACCCCGTCCCGGTATTTACGCTATTGTGAGGAGCCTGAGGAATATAAGGAGCTGGAGAAGTTCCTGCGCGGGTTTGGGTTTGGAAATAACGAGAGGCTTGAAAGCTCCCCTGGCAGCGACATGTGGCGCGCGGCCTGTTACGATAGACCTGTTAAGACAGCGATTGTACAGATTTGTTCGTTAAACGGCGAAACAGTGTATGACGAGCCGCTTCCATGCGGAGGAACTCAATCGACGATGGGCGTGGGCATTGGAAATCCGATAAAGGTCAGGCTTGTAGAGAAGAATCCGGCGTACGCTGAGGGTCAGCCATTTTATCTGGTCGACAGGGCGGAGAGGGACTTTGTCTTCACAGATCATGTTAACCTATATTTGAACGGTTATGGAATAACAGCCTACAGTTACCCTATAACGGCAGATCCTCCCTCCAGCGCCCTGGAATTATACGTTAAATATGATCTGAACAGGGAAATCGATGGGGAGAAGGCGGCAGGTGAGCCATACTGCCTATACCGAATTTACTATTGCGATTATGAGATTATAAGCATAGAGCAAATGTACGATATTGGGGCCGACTCAACGGCCTGGGCTTATAAGCAGTAGCCACGAGCTGGCAGCCCGGCCAAATAGCTCTTACAGTACTGCTATAAACCCCTGCTTACAGCTCCATGCATAACTTAACGCCATTGTTTTTCGGGATTCCCAAGGGGACTTTTTACAAAAAGTCCCCTTGGGCGGGGC
>UQXE01000029.1 GCA_900544965.1 uncultured Eubacteriales bacterium
CAAAAAAGGTTCTAAGCCGCCGGAGGCAATTCTTAAATCCGTAATTTTGGGCGGCGTGTACGGCCAAAATTACACCTTGCGCACTCGTGAGCGGTGAGCTTAACGCGTGCGGAAAAACTCAAAAAACGGAGCCATCCGTTTTTTGAACCGCCTATGGCGGTAATAGGTTCTATGCCGCCGGAGGCAAATATTAAATTCGTAATTTTGAGCGGTATGCGCATAAGGCATTGAGAGGTTATGGAGCTTAAGCGTCCCTCCGACAATGATCAGCGCCATAATTTTGTTTAAGCCATATGCTCGGATATGTAAAGGTCCCCGCGTTTATGTGTTATTATAGAATTGAATAAACCTTGGGGGCGGGGCATGGAATACAGGGAACTTAGGGAAGCCGAAATAAGCGGGCGGCTTCTGGACGGCTTTGAACGCCGCCAGGAGGTCGTAAAATGCTGGAGAAAGCTGGACGGCTTATGGGCTGTTGCGCACGATCCATTCATCGACCAGTGGAGCGGGGAGGAACGCGCGGAGCTGATAAGGGCATTGAGGGATACGGTACATGCCGGTGGAGTGGTATTCGCCGCCTTTTCCGGAAACGCGCTTAAAGGATTTGCCTCAGTCGATCCCAATCCCTTGGGGAGCCAAGGCAAATACCTGGACCTGTCCAACCTCCATGTATCCGAGGAGATGAGGGGCCTTGGAACAGGGCGGCGGCTGTTTTTGATGTGCGTGTCCTGGGCAAGGGAGCGCGGCGCGGGAAAGCTGTATATTTCGGCCCATTCGGCTGTGGAAACCCAGGCGTTTTATAGAGCTATGGGCTGCGTGGAGGCGGCGGAATACAGCGCATGGCATGTTAAAAAGGAGCCATACGACTGTCAGCTGGAATATGTCCTGTGACCCATGCTGAAAAGCAGGGAACGGGCGATGGTTCTAGGCCTAAGCCCCCGTTTTTGCGCGGCGCATGGGCGGCATAGATATTCTTTAGCCTGGATTGTCGTGTCAAAGCGCATTTATGTCCGATCCACGCTTAAAAAAGCCAAGGCGCGAGCGGTTTAAATGAACATAACCTTTTATATATGGCAAGGAGGGCGGCAAATGAAGGAAAACAAATACGATGACGAGAGCTTTTTCAGGAAATACGGTGAGATGGGGCGTTCCAAAGAGGGCCTGATAGCCGCGGGCGAATGGGAAACGATGAAGGCGCTTTTACCCGACTTTAAAGGCAAGCGAATGCTGGATATAGGCTGCGGCTACGGATGGCATTGCATTTACGCTGTGGAGAGGGGGGCGCGCTCCGTTGTAGGCGTGGATATATCACAGAGAATGCTCGAAATCGCCAGAAAAAAGACGTCCTATCCGGAGATTGAGTATCTGTGCGCCGCCATGGAGGACATGGACTTTCCCCCCGAGAGCTTTGACATAATTTTAAGTTCGCTTGCGCTTCATTATACTGAATCATATTCCTCAATAGTGAAAAAGGCGTATTCCTACTTAAAGCCCGAAGGGGTACTGGTGTTTTCGGTGGAGCATCCGGTGTTTACCGCATATGGAACGCAGGACTGGCACCGCGATGATAAGGGCAATATAATGCACTTTCCCGTAGATAATTACTTCTATGAGGGAAAACGGAACGCCCGTTTTCTTGGCGAAGAGGTCGTTAAATATCACAGGACGCTTACGACATACATAAACGAGCTTCTTATAAATGGATTTGAGATTCTCAGAATGGTCGAGCCAACGCCCGCGCCATGGATGCTTAAAAGCATGGACGGCATGCGGGATGAGCTGCGCCGCCCGATGATGCTGATAGTGTCGGCGGCAAAGCCCAATCATAGGGGGTCGTGACAGAGCCGGTTAAGCGCCGACAGGATCCCCCCAATTTGTTTTACATGGTTATGGCGCGGCTGTATCAACATAGTATCGGCGCGTCCGCGATTGGATATCAGGGGCTAATCGTATAAAGCGTATCCAAGGGCGGCGGATAAATCCTATCCATAGCTTCAGGTTGTAATATTGGCTGCCGTGGTATTCCCGTCTCCGGATTTCAAAATTCTGCTTTTCGCGGCGCTATTTAAATTATTCAGTATGTGGAACGCCAGCGCGGGGAAAACGCCGGCGTCCCGTTTCGATTGTTACCACGTCCGTCTCTTGCGTTTCAGGTTATCCTTTTCCTTCATGAGCTTCAGGTAATTCATGTAGCGCGTTTTGGAGAGCTTTCCGCTTTCAACGGCCGCCTTTACCGCGCAGCCCGGCTCGCTAAGGTGCGAACAGTCGCGGAACCTGCACAGGGCGGCCAGTTCGGCTATGTCTGAAAACGCGTCGCCTATATTGCCGCCGTCCAGGTATAGTTCGCGCATGCCGGGGGTGTCTATAACGGTTCCACCGCCCTCAAGCCTTATGAGCTGGCGGTGCGTGGTCGTGTGACGGCCCTTCCCATCGTCCTCCCTGACCGCGTTTGTAAGCATCGCCTGGGTTCCGAGCAGCCGGTTGATTATGGTGGACTTGCCAACGCCGGACGAGCCTATGAACGCCGCGGTAACGTTCCCTGTCATAATGCTTCGTATCCTGTCAAAGCCAACCCCCTGCCTGTCCGAACACAGGATTACCTGAATCAGAGGGTTGCGGCGCATGGCCTCCTCCCGCATGCTTTCGGCCTCCTGATTCAAGTCGGCCTTTGTAAGCACAACAATGGGAATTATTCCAGGGCATGACGAAACCGCAATATAGCGATCCAGCCTTTTTAGGTTATAGTCCTGATTAAGGGACATGCATATGAACACATAATCTATGTTGGCCGCTATGACCTGACCCTGTATGCCTAAACCGGCTTCCTTTCTGATCAGCGCGCTTTTTCGCGCAAGCATTTCACAGATCACGGCGTCGCCGTTCTCCCCGCTTTCTCGGTCCAGCTTTACCCAGTCCCCCACGGCTGGATAGTCGGCATTCCCCTTGAACCGCCTTGAGAGGCTTCCAGCCGTCCTGGCCCTCACCTCGGCCCCGTCGGCCTCCATTATTACGGAATAGATGTTATGATGCTGCATCGATACCCTTCCAAGGTAATGACTCATATTTTTACGCTCCTTTAATTTCGGGCATAAAAATGCCCGGGAAAGCCTGCAACCTCTCCCGGGCGGTTACGCTAATAAAAACTTACGCCGCTATGCCGCGGCGCATGCCGGGAGCCATGTCCAACAACAAAGATCATATACACTCATCGAACACCGCCCCTTTCAAAACTTAATTTTTAGCATTATAACACATACAGCACGTTATGTACAGAGCTCCGCGCCCATATTTACGCACAAAACCATACCGTACTATTGTATCTTATCAATATTGGCGTAACTACATAAAAGGATATTGAACTATATAATTAGGTTTTACAATCCTACTATCATGACAATAAATGCAAGACGGAGTTACAACATGCCCTCTGAACACAACGATAATAGGTCGAGATGGATTAAAACGCTTTTGTTAAGCCTTGCTATTACTATTGCGCTTAACTCAATAGGCGCGGGTTTTGCCAAATACATCCCATATGCGGAAACGGCTGCTTTGGCTGCGTTTTTCTGTTTAGTGGCTTTAACCGCCTTAAACCCGCTTATGGCTAAGCTGTATATGAAAAAGCTCAATGATGAAAAGATGTAAGGACTGCGGCGGCGCAAAGGGATGCGCAGCGAAGCGCCGAAAGCGATCTTGACCTTAGTATGAGGAAAATGAACCGCTGCCTGATAAAGGTGCGCATATACCGCGTATTTTGCTTCCTGCTTATAGCCGCGACGCAGATAGGCGCCGGCGCGGCTACCATTACGCTGGGAGTACGGGGTTCATGCTTATAGGCCTGTATCTGATATGCGGCTTGATCAGCAAACTTATGTCTTTTTCAGGAAATCCCACCGAACCGTCGCAGGTTAAGCGCGACCGGTTCCCAAAGCTGTATAAAATCGTTGAGTGGGTATTCGGGGTCGTTGTCAGGATTGTACCGGCCCATTTAAAATGCATCGTTTAATTATTGGACCGCAGCGCTTAAATCTATTAAAATGCGCCTGAAAGCCGGCGCTCAGCGGCGCTTAGCCCGCTAAGCCTTAGATTACACATATAAAGCTCTTCAATAATTAGAGTTCGTATGCTAAAATAAAAATAATAGACGTACAATAAACTGACCGGAGGGAACAGGTTATGGCAGTAAAGAGGAAGAGACTGGGTATCGGCTCTCTGGCGTTTGTGCTGATGGCGTTGGGGGTTTTAATTGCGTTTACATTCAAAGGCCGCTGTATTGGAGACGCGGTTTTGGACGCGGTAGGCCTGCGCGCATGGTCCGAGGGTTCGCGGGGGGTACACTACACGGTGTTTTATTCATTGATCTTTTTCGTTCCGTCCGTTGCGATAGCCTCTGTTCATAGGGAGCACCTGTTTGCCAAATCGGGGGGAGCCGTTTCATTCGTATTGAGCGCGCTAATACTGCTGTCCATTTTTGGCATCGTTATTTAGGGCTGCCTTGCCAGATATTCCTATTCCCAAATACATATGTATAAAGCGGTCTTGACGTGGAAGTTTGATATACGCATAATGGAATAATAAGCGGCATATATAACGGTAAGCGCATCCCGCCATACCCGTTGTGCCTGATACGCTTTTGGCATAAGCTATTGCCGGCCGTCGCCGCGTACGTTGGAGGACGCCTGCCGCATAAACCAGTGCCTCACCATGCGCCTTGGCTGCACAGTCTGAAGCTATATATTTTAAAAATGTAACATCAAACGCTTCCGGCGGATCAATTTATGCTTTTTATAATGGCGCTCTAGAGCTGCTTTATAGCGGTAAGCCCTTACCCTCGGTCGATGAGGATATGTGCGCGCAAAGTATAGGCGCCTGCCGGGCGCTATCGTCACTGTTCCCTTTTGTTGGGTATGATGTGCCAGTACGCCACAAAACTCAGTATTTATTCAATCTGCGGTTTTTGCCGAGCCGCTTCAAGCCATACTGTGCATATGAAATCTATTATTAACGCCCGCAAGACTCTCCGGCCGAATTTAATATAATATGCCGTTATCCACGCTGTTTTTTATTGATTTGATAGACGCTTTCGGCTTTATATCTTCTTATAAATGTTTAAATGCATCGTCATATAGTGGCTTAAATACTGAGTTTTGGCGTATAAACTTAAATCCACCTATATCTTTTTATAAGTCACTTTTGTAAGTTTGAGCGTCAAAAAAGCGTCACATAAAATGATTTGCCGTACAGTTGAACAGCGCCTTTGAGACTACGGGTAAAAACCTTTACCCTCCGCTGTTCCGTGTCTGCAAAGCCTTATAGATAGTGGTTTAATCAGCGTCTACCGCGCGACTTCTCTCCATAATCTATGGTGGCGAAAGCACTTATTACTTTCACTCTCTTGATTACAGACAAGATTGTCAATGAAGGCAAAGCCGTTCATTTTATCGTTGACAAGGGCGACGGCAATGCTATCGCTTAGATGGTTATGCGTTCATTTAGCGTATAATATATGCCACACATCGTTCCCTACAAAACCACATTTACGGTAAAGCATTTCAGGGTTTGTTGCATTGTTGATTTTGCCAGAAACCGTAGCGAAAGAAGCCTTTTCTATCATTCTGCTAAGTAGTTGATTGACAATGAATTGTCCGATTCCCTTTCCTCTATAATCTGGCAATACTTGTATCCATTCTAGAATGCCTTCTCTGGCCTCTTTGTCAAAGTCAGCCATTCCGCACCCAATAGGAAAATTGGTTTTGCAATCAAATATCAGAATCCACAAATCTTTCTCATATACAACTGTTTTTGTATAGCCTGTTATTTGCTCCACAGTAGTGGATAAATCAGAATATGATTGATTTATGATGTCAACAATTTGCTCAATATCATTTGGTTGAGCCGTTACAACGCAAAAACCCTCTGGAGTACTTCCATCAATATTTTCAAGAGAATGATATAAGCGAAAATATCGCTCATCTTCGTACTCAACCAAATCATTATTGTTAAAATTGTCATGATGAACTATTTTCATGCTTTCTGGTAATTTCATAACTTTGTTTTTCCAGTAAGGTATTGATAATGTCCCGCATGGATTTAATAAATATTCATCTAAAGTAATCACTCTGGCCACCCCACCAAATAAAAATAACGTCATTTTTTCGGTAGCTAAATTATAGCATTATCCGCTCTGCATTTCCATTTCGTTTTCTAATCTTCACAAGATAACCATTTTCAAAAATAAAGGGATTAGTACACTTCCCAACAAACAACTTTTCCGTAAGATTCTTCCTTTTATCACACTCAAAAATTGAAATGGAAAGAAATACGCGAAAACCGATAATACAATTTCATAAATGCCATAACTTCAATCTATCACAAAAGTAAGTACATTTTCTCATAACTCTTTATGACTGTTTATATCTTCTTATGTAGCACGGGCGGCAAAAAAGCGTCAAACTCCATTTTTCAGCCACTAATGCAGTAGCACACAAAGTCGTATAAACGCGGCATTCACGCGGGTTTGCCGCAGGAGCAATCCCCTGCCATACATAAACCATTCCACTATTTTTTATTGCCTGTATAGCTAAATTAGCCGCCATAAGGCGGCAAATCGTTTCATAGGCAGAGGCACAAACCCGCATGAAATGGGCGTTTTCTCAAATCCATCGAATAAGACGGCATAAGCTGTGACAGCATGGTTTTGTAAAGTTGGGCACCACAAAACAAAAAACAGCAAGCCCTTGTATGGCTTGCCGACAGCTTTAGTATACCACACCCTCCCCGAAACCGCAAGAGGCCGGATAGAGTTTGCAGGCGGGGGCCGGCAGAGGGAGCGGACGTGGACAAATCGAGCCTTCCAAACCCTGACAAAACGGGCCTCTGCGGGCGCGGAACCGAGGGGGCCTGTATCATTACCAGACCCCCCGGAAACGGGGTTCTATCGTTCCGCATGACAGCCCCGGTATGAGACGTGGTTCAGTCTCTCTCCGGGACTGTTTCCATGCGCGGCGGGAATCCCGATCCCACCGAAAACAATCGCGGCAAGCAGGGCAGGAGTATATACACTCCTGCAAAACGCTTATTGGGTACTGGAACCCAAACTCCGGAAAAGGGCCGCCATCGGCGGCCTTTTCATCATCCCTGACGGGGCGGCTGCGCGTCCTGCCGGGCGCTTCAAACCATGAGGTATACTCCCAGCCGGTCAAGCCTCCCGTATTCAGCGCCCGCAAGGGCGCGTAGCCGCTCCACCTGTGGAGCGTTTGGTAAGGCGGCGTAAGCGGCCCTTGCCGGGGAATTGGGGGAGGCCCCCAACAAGCAGATTTTACAGGTTTTCGCTGGGGCGAAAAAATGCAAAATCGCAAAGTGTGTACCGCTTTGCACTGCTTGCCACTATTAAGAACGGTTAAAGAGGAAGTACGTCTTATACCAAGTAAGGCGTACTGCGCAAAATGCTCCTTTTATTTCCAAACTTCAATGATGTTCCTATCCAAAAGTAACGAGTTTAAGTGATAGTAACGCCGGGCTTTCATTTAGGCAGACTGCTGGGGGTAGGCTGGATTTGCATGGTCTCAGCGAGGACATCCTTTTGAATTATCTTATGCTTCATAAACAGGCCAATCACCGCGACAACGCTCTCCACAATACAGAGGGCAAACCAAAGCCCGTTTATGCCCAACAACATGGGTACAGTAAAAATTAAAGCAGTGTTTAGTACCAGTCCACGCAGGAGTGCCAGTATTGATGCTAATGCTGACTTTTTTGTCGACATAAAATATGTCAGCAAAATAATATTAACAGACCCGATGACCAGGGAAAACGCATAGATGCGTAAGAAACCATATGCCATAGCGACTAATTCCATATCGTTGTTAAAAACCATCGTAATTTTGTCACCAAAAAGCAACAGCACAAGGTAAAACAATACAGACAGCGCAACATTCAATACCATGCCTGCGCGATAAAAATAAGCAGCACCTGCGCGTCCATGTTTCCCAAAGCCATGTCCGATAAGAGGCTGTATTCCACCCGATACACCGGTGAAGATACCTGTGGCCAGTATGGAAATATAGCCGACGATTGCGAGTGCCGAGAGTCCCAACTCGCCTGCCAACCGCAACATGACTAAGTTGCAGCACAGGTTGTTTATGGCGACACCAATGCGCAGAATAAAATCTGGCAGCCCACGTTTCAGCACTTTGCCGACCAGCATACCGGACAGATGAAAACGACGAATACGCAGAACGCCGGCTTTTTTGATAAAATGGGCAGATAAAATGAGAAGAGCAATACCCTGTCCCAGTCCTGATGCGATGGCTGCGCCCCGTACTCCCATATGGAGCGGAAAAACGAAAAGCCAGTCGAGAAACGTGTTGGCCACTCCGCCCGCAATCATACCCCAAAAGGATAGGCGTGGATTGCCGTCATTACGGACAAAAACGCTAAAAAAGGCCGCCAGTGCGGATAACGGAGCAAACATATTGTAATAGCGTATGTAGTCACCGGCCATAGAAAGCAGCGTATCATTTGAACCACTTAAACGTGCAATCGGTTCCGCAAAAAAGCCGAACACCGCAATCGCAAGAACCGAAACCAGCGTTACCAGCGATAAACCTGTCATAAAGGCATCATTGGCTCCATTATAGTCTCCTCGCCCTAATCGTACTGCCGCCACGGCCGCGCTTCCTGTGGCCATCATCCCTACAAGTGCTGTCATAAAAGAAACACTGGGAGACCCCACATTCACTGCGGCCAATGCATCGGCGCCAATACCCTGCCCTACAAAAATACCATCAATCACGACGTATAAGTAGGCTACCAGCATGGAACCGATTGATGGCAAAACATAGCGCATGACACTCTTTAATTGATTGTTCATGCAATAACCCTCCTTTACAAAATAAGATGCAACGGGCATTATAAAGTGTATAGTTACTATACAGTCAAGCGTTTTTGAAAAGGGGATGATATTATGCAAAAGTATTATTTATCCATCAGTGAATTTTCCAGAATGACAGGGATTCCACGCAAAACCCTCATTTACTATGACAAAATCGGACTGGTGAAACCAGCGCTTATACAGGAAAACGGATACCGCCGTTACACGGCACAGCAGGCAAACACAGTCAGTGTCATACAGGGGCTGCGTCTGCTTAATATGCCCTTGGAGGAAATTCGACGGTATCTGGATGAACGTACACCTGCAAGCAGTCTGGAACTTTTTAAAAGACAGGCCACGCAAATACAGGAGCAAATTGATAGACTGGAACAAATCCACGCAATGCTCGAATGCCGTATCCGCACGACAATGCTTGGAATCAACTTAAATGAACGCGGTGTGATGCTGCTGCACCAAAAAGCTGCACCCATTGTCAAGAGTAAAGCGATAGAAGGTTATGGTCATTATTCAATTACAGATAAATGGGACGACGTATTCCAGCAGTTGACACAATACGGAGTTGCATGGGGCGCGCCAGTTGGTATGATTATTCCACTTAATAGCTTTTTAGCGCGCCGGTTTGACGGAATTACCTGTTATTATTACATCGAATGTCCTGATTGTGCCCAGACATTTGAACAAAGGCCGGCTGGGCTGTATGCTATCATCCGGGATTATGCCAACTATGGCGAAGCCAAGCCCATTTATGGCAGACTGCTTGATTTCATCACAGAGCAGCATATGAGGCCCTGCTCTGATGCTTACGAGCACTATTTGCTGGATGAGGTGTGCTGCCGTGACCCAAAGCAGTACCTTGTACAGATTGCGGTTCGTGTGGAACCGGAACTAAATTAAATACTGACTGCGAAAGACCAAAAAGCGGTTGGATTTGAAAATTTCCAAATCCAACCGCTGCAAGCATAGGTTATATAAATAATCTACTCCTGTATGTCTTTTTCGCATAAGGCGAACAAACACACAACTCGCCTTTTCATTCTAATATTTACGTATGAAAACGTGAAACAACCCATTTCTTTTCATTACTTCATACTACTGTTCATAACCCTGTTTGTTCGCTTGGGCACCATTCCGGCACCATTTTACCATTTACGTGATTATCTTGCATATAGCAGAAATACTGATTTCATGGGCTTTTTTAGCTGGAAAAAGGATTTCATCACCTTCCAATATTTACCATTTTTATAATACCCATTGCTTATGACAATATTCGTCATAAAAATTGTTATATTTTTATAATAATATTATTGACATATTTAATTAAACAGTTTATACTACGTTTGTAACTGATTAATGTATGGTGTTGTTTATAAAATATTTATTTGAAGTGTGTCTTTTCACCTATAATCCAATGGCAAAGTGTTTTGTCACAAAGTTATACTTAGGATCGACCGCTTCCGGCCAGGACAATAACTCTAGCAGTTATAAGCATTATGAACATATTAATACGGAGGTTATTCAATACTATGGGATTATTGAATACAGATTCGTATTTAACTTACTAAAGGGGAATATTCTAGCATACATGGTATAGGGATGATGGGCATATCTTCAAAAGGCAGCAAGCGGGCGGCACGTGCCGTCCCTTGTTGTATTTGCTTAAAGTTCGCGCGCGGACCGAATATGAGGTATCGGCCGCGCTGAATCGTGAGCTGTTCGCCCGCTTACGGTTAACCTGAAAGAGATAAAAGCAATATATTTTAGCGTGCGAGCCGGTTCGTGCCGAACCCTGCGCCGGCGCCAATATGCCCTATACTTGATTTTAGCGGTATGCGGCGACTTAAAAGAAGCGGCGGCGCTGGGCTCTTATGAGCTTGACATAGCGGGGAAATGGGAATAAAATTCAAGGTAATTTGATTATATAAAGGTGCGTAGCCTTTTAAAGAAGCCATATGTAAAACGGAAAGCTTATCGTACAGGCGGGACAATGGCAGTCCGCGTTTGCGGTAAAATTGACGTAATAGTTTTAGTGGCCCACAGGAGGTTATTTTGAAGCGTAATGAAGCGGATCTGGGGAATCAAAGCGTTGGCAGGCTTCTTTTCAGGCTTGCGCTGCCCGCGATTACCGCCCAGCTGATCAATGTTCTTTACAATATTGTAGACCGGATGTATATAGGTCATATACCAGTAACCGGTACCGACGCGCTGACAGGTGTGGGCGTTACCATGCCGGCGATAATGGCAATTTCGGCATTTGCCGCGCTTGTGAGCATGGGAGGCGCTCCCAGGGCTTCGATAATGATGGGGCGCGGGGACAACGGGCAGGCCGAAAGGGTATTGGGAAACTGTACCACAATGCTTGTAATTATGGCCTCAGTGCTTACAGCCGTTTTTTTGATCTTTGGCAGGCAGATTCTTATGGTTTTCGGCGCGAGCGGCAATACCATAGGCTATGCGTGGGACTATATGCAGATATACGCCGTAGGCACCGTGTTCGTTCAGCTTGCCCTTGGCCTCAACGCGTTTATTTCTGCCCAGGGCTACGCCAAGACAAGCATGTTTACCGTACTCATAGGCGCTGTATGCAACATAATTCTTGACCCTATATTTATCTTCGCGTTTGATATGGGAGTGAGAGGCGCGGCGCTGGCTACGATAATCTCACAGGCGGTTTCATCGATATGGGTACTTAAATTTTTAACTTCAAAAAAAAGCCTTTTGACAATACGGAGGGAAAACCTAAGGCTCTGCGCCGGAATAATACTGCCGTGCCTTGCGCTGGGCGTCTCGCCGTTTATAATGCAGTTTACAGAGAGCGTTTTATTCGTCTGCTTCAACTCGTCCCTGCTCAAATATGGCGGCGACATAGCGGTCGGCTCCATGACGATACTGGCGAGCGTAATGCAGTTTTCAATGCTGCCCCTTCAGGGCCTTACCCAGGGCGCGCAGCCCATAATCAGCTTTAACTACGGCGCTATGAAAGCTGAGCGGGTAAAAAAGGCCTTTAGGATACTGCTCTTTTCCTGCCTCATATATTCCGCGGCTCTATGGTCGGTAAGCATGTTTGCGCCCAGGGTCTTTGCATCCATGTTTACAAACGATTCCAAGCTCATCGAGTACAGCGTATGGGCTATACGGATATATATGGCGTCCTCGCTGTTGTTTGGCGCCCAGATAGCGTGCCAGCAGGCCTTTATCGCGCTTGGCAATGCGAAAGCCTCCATATTCCTGGCCCTCCTTCGCAAGGTGATCCTGCTTATTCCGCTTATATTCATACTGCCGGCGTTTGTCTCGGATAAGGTTATGGGCGTGTTCCTGGCAGAGCCGATTGCGGACTTTACGGCCGTATGCGTAACAACGGTTACCTTCCTGGTTTCATTCAGGCGGCTTATGAATGGGATGACTGAAAAAAATACTGAGCCGGAGCGAACTGTATAGGCGGGGTTTATACGTCTGATTATCTATTAAAGGGACGTTTCGCCGGATATACGGTACGGCGTTTTGTTCAGCGCGACAGCATGAAATAGTCAACGACCGCAGCATTTGACTATAAATCCGGCTCTGGCGGCATGCGCGTAAGAGCCGGATTTAAACCGTGCGGCCTTCGTTCCTTAGCGGGTTTTGCCGTCCAAAAAGCACGAGGGGGGCAATGCCCGTAACCCTAAATAAGCGGCGCTTTGACGGCATAACGAAAAAACATATTTAACTCATCAGGCGCTATTTTAAGTTCTGAGCAATACCTTAGGCTTTAGCATTACTGTAATTTAATTTGGACAAGGCCATGGGGCAGATACGTTTGGGGATCAAGAAATACCGCACTGTCCGGCCTCTCCAACCCTTCCTCTAACTCTATGGAATGAAGCAGCCCCTTATAACCTCCCAGCAATCCGAGCAGACAGCTGCCTTTGTCATCTAACAAACGGGATAGCTCTCTCTCAGCCTGTTTTAATTCCTCCAATGGTGAATCACGACGGTTCAGTTCACATAAATATTCCTTCATTTGCCCTATCCTTCTCCTTGTGGATTGATTTGCCGCCGCTAAAAGATCGCTGGCCGACTCATAACTATCTAAACCGAATTCACCCGTTAATTCCGCATTGGCCCTAACCATTTCAAAGCCTACATTGTCAAAAAACGGTTTAAAGCAGGCTGCCGTTTCACTATCATCAAGGTACTGCGCCTTATAAATATTGCGCAAAACGACGTAATGATTTGGAACCTCAACATCGTCTGCCATAAAACTTCCGGCAACCTTGGACCCCTGGCACAGCGCGCCTTTTATGGAGGAGCCTGGGATATAATACTCGCTGTTTTCAGGCTCGTATGAAGTATATTTCCCATACTGGTAAAAAGGATAGATTACCTTTATCTCGCCTCTTAAATACTCCGGATCACTTTCTAAATGAAACTCCTCTAATTCATTATAAAACGCCAAAGCAGACCGCGGCGATACAATCAAGCTGGATAAGGTTTTTATCCGGTAAGAAATCCATTCCATGGCTATGCCTCCTTCCCGCCCATAAATACTGGGTACAAATATGCGTTTCCAAAAACAATGTCCCTGTTTTTGCGAAAGGGCGATTCGATTGACTTTCCTTCATGGCCTAGCCCTTCAGGAAGCTTAATTATGCTGCCCTGGGCGATAAAGCTTATGTAATACTTTGGAGATCCCTCGTTCCACCCGCCTGGCATCTCAAACGGCCGCCTTTCTGAAGTAAATAATTTTAATGACGATGATTTAAAATCAATGCGGTCCGGCAAAAGCATTCCGGTATTTAGAAATGTCCCGCCCGTATGATTTACCTCCTTTAGTTCCGTTATGGTTGTAAATTTAAAAAGATTTAATCCCTGCGACGCCCTTTTGCCCAATATGACGACTTGTTTTTCAGCCGTTGCCGAGTTCAACATGCTTAGAAAATCGCGGCATAAACCGCTGTCGTCCACTCGAAGGTAAAAGCTATAGGTCTTTACAAACTCAATCCGCTTCCTGCCTTCCTGGTTCTCCCATACCTCTGACAAGACCACGGTGGGAACAGAATAAAGGCGGGTATCTAATTCTGGAATGTCATATCGGGCGCTGTCAAGGGAAGCCCTCAGCTGTTGAAAATCCTGCTGTCTCACATAGGGGCGAGCTAATTCATCACATTTCTCGGGCGTGTGTAAAACCCGCTTTAACGCTTCGGGCTTGATATAGCTTCTTAACTTTATAGCCGCGCGCGTTTTTTTAAGATCCAACTTTTCATCGCTTTTTTGTGAAATATGGTCGATCAAATAATCCTGTGGCGTTGGCAGATAGCCCTCCGGCATAACATTGGATAGCGCAAGGTATACATCCTTGTCCTTAACCGCCTTTGTCAGCTTCGCGGCGCTCCCATCGCCATATCGTTCAGCAAACAGATACACCAATGCGCCAAACAGCTTCTGGGAATCCGGAACCTGAGTCATGGCGCCAGTTAATTCAAGACCGATTTTGTAATCCCTCATAGCTTTTCTTCTCCATCTTTATTTTCCATCAAAACCTGCACCTTTCCATACCCGCGGCTTTTGGAATTTCCAAGCCGATAAAAGCCCTCGTTGAATTTCAACAGGTTAAAAATGATATAATTTTTGCAAAGTTCCTCCGCGTCCTCACCTAGCAAGCCTATCTTATAAAACCTTATTTCGCCTTCAAACACAAGTCCCCGCCTGGCTGTTTGATAGGTGCGCGGATTTGATTCAAGGGCATTGCCGCTTAACTCAATAGAGTTTTTCATGTCAATGGAAAAACAGGTGTTTTTATCCCGAAATTCATTGCACAAAATTAAATCGCTGAAAAGCAGCTTTGGAGTGTTATTAAATCCCTCTATTCCAAAGAGATATTCCGCGGACAGCTCCTGATTGGCTTTCAAATACCTGCTTTCTATCCTGTCAAGCGCCTCCTTCTCTTCAACAAGCGCCCGTATCCTCGGCCAGTTTTTATCTCTTTCGCTTTTCAGGTATGCCGCTAACAGCCGCTTTATTTCATTCGCCATTTCGCTGCGGTCCTCACGTACAATCGTGCGAAGCGCCCCTTTTAAAGAGGAACCGGGGATGCAGGGAAACCCCTCCTGGTCCGTCGCTGTCTGCTGGTCGATTCCGCCAATCTCAAAGGGCGTAGGCATTCCGCCGATAAATAGATTTGACTGTGTTTGTATTTTTATATTAATAGAATCTCCCATCTCAAAGTGCCTCCTTTTCATTTTGAATTCTCTTTTTTTAATTCTTTTTTAGGTATGGTCAGTTCTTTATATTTATAGAGCAGCATAAGGGAATCTACAAAATCCTCGTTCCACGCATCGCTTTTTTGGGTCAGAGCCCAAAATTTATCTTTATCAAAAAACAAATTAATGGGATCTTTTCCGATACTTTTTCTATCATCATTAAGTTTTTGGATTTCTTGTTTCGTATCTTTATTTCGCAGTTCAATCATATTTATGGCCTTACGTCTAGCCTCATCATTGGAAACCTTGGCCAGTTCGCGCAGCTTAACAAACATGCTCTTTTCAATTTTCAGCTTCTGCAGGTATGAGCGTTTCCCCCGTCCGGTTTTGTCTCTGCCCGCTACCTTTCCCTGATAACACTCTTCATTTGCAAATACTTTTGTCAGGCATTTGTCTTTTTTAATTAATATTTCTTTGTACAAATAATCGGTTGACTTAGAAAATAAATATTCCCGGGCGTTGTCCAGCTCTTCATCTTTATATGTATAGAGCTCTGATTCCGCTGCTGAATCAGCGTCATCCGTTATTCCAAACCGGCTGTCGGAGAATAAAAGCATCAAGCGCAAATAGGTTTCCAAGCGATGCCTGGTATTGCTGTCCAACACAATTTCTACTCCGCCTTCTCTCTTTTTAAATAGCTGGGACAGTATCCCGGCATTTAAAAGGAGTTCCAGGTTCCGCTTTTCTTTATCCAACGCTTTGGTGAATCTGGGAAGAAGATGGTATAACACGCTGTTGATATATCTCATATCGCTTTCCCGCACGCTTTTTACGGAGAGCCTCTCCAACAACGTATAGAAGAAGCCTGGGGTCCCTAATATTTCGTTATATCCGTTCCCCTCCGCCCTTATATAGTTCAGCAGCTTAACGTCACGCCGGAAAAAATTCCATATAGGAATGGCTTGCAACTTGTATGATAAATTCTCTTTATGCTTTTTAAGTTCTGCGCAATCTATGTCCAGATAGGTCAGCCCGCAAATAGAAATTTTCGTTTTGATAAACTTCCTCTTGAGAAACTTCCCAAAGGATGCTGGGTCGGTTTCTTTCGCTTTTTTTAACTGACTCTCCACCCTCTCCATATAATAACGGATGGGTTCCCTGTTAAACGTAATCTCCACGCCGATACTCATGGACAGCTTTAGGATAGTTGGATTCTTCCGGGATAGCTCCTTCTCTAACCTTCCATTGATCCTGCTAAGGATATTCCCGCATGCCTCAATCCCTTTGATTAGGTTTTTAACCGATACAGCGAAGAAGATGTCGTCTCCCGCTACATAGAATGGGAAAAGCCAGCCTGTACGGCCGTTTGACTCACCCTTTATGCTCTCATGCAGGCCTTTTAAGCAAACCTCATCATTAAGGATCTTACTGACCTTGCTATAATCGTCATAGCCATCGATCTTTTTGAACATATTACCCATGTCGTCAAGGTCCGCTTTAATGACAGCAATTCGAAAATGGTTCTCGTTGGCTGATTCCTCCTTTGAAAACAGCGCATTGATATCTCTCGCGAACATCGGGAACTCCATTGGCTCCGCTTCTTCATCCATAACCCCGGTATTCTTCTTATCCACCGTACTGAACGAAAAAAGCGTCTCCTTGTTTTTCTCTATTCTCTCATTCAGGTATCCGGATTGCTTAAGCCGCTTCTTAGCCTCCTGAATCGCCTCGATCTTGTCGTATTTTCCTTCCGGAAAGAAAACGCACTTGAGCAGTTTTTGCCCCTGCGAACTGTGGTAATAAGCTAAAAACAACTCATTCAGCTTAGCCTCTATAGCCTCTACCGGCAGGCCGCATTTGAAAATATATACGCCGGAGCAGGACAGCAGCTCATTCTTATCCTCATTCTCATTCTTATCCTCATCCACTTTCGTTTCTGGAAATTTTCTCTTTATGACGTTGTGAAAACCTTCGGATATTTCTCTGGAGGCGTTCATAATACTCTTTAACGTAGCCTGTTCCGTCTGTTTTTCCTGCACATGCGAATGAATCGTCTCCGTCAAAAACGCCTGCACCTTATCTACTGAAAGGGCTACAATCTGCTTTTCACTCATCTGCTCCTTCTCCTTTTGCAAACTTATTAAACATTTCAGAATATGCAAGGTGTGGAAACGGCATGGGATTATTAAACAGCATAAGCAGTTGGTTTAGCTGTAAATTGAATGACAATAGAGAGATGTCGCCGTCTTTTCCTTTGACCTGATACTCCTTAAGCTCTTTTTTCTCAAGTGTTGATTCGCCATTGATATTCCCGCCTTCCTTGTCCTTTATTTGTCCTCTCTGACAATCGCCTGCATGGTTCATAGCACGAAACCAGTCCTTCAGGTTCTTTTTCCGTGTGTCAAAATTAATATTCAATCTATTTTCTTCAGACGAAGCCCAGACGATGATATCAAACATGTTTTCATATGATTGGTTTTCAGATTGGTTTTCAAACTGCTCCTTTAAGCAGCATAGGATACGCAGCGGACGCGTCTGCGTCTGTGTCGGGGGAACTTTCTGTTTTTCCTCCCCACAAATAATTCCGGTGGCTATTCTTAAGTAGGATTTACGCGAAGTTGTTAAAGCCTTAATACTCTCCGCCCATTTTTCTAACTCTTTCTTTTTTAGAGAGCTGCTTTTACACTCTACAACGACCGCTACCGCCTCAACAGGAATAAATTTCAGCCTGCCATAATGAAATATGTAAGGCGTATAGGTTTCGTCAAAAATCGCCAAATCAACTTCATTGGATACGTTGCCCTCGGAGTCGATGATGAACACCGATTGCTCAGTTGCAAACTTTTGGGGAATAATCTGTTTAAACATTTCCCTCCAGACATCTTCCCGAAATCCCCCGATAGTCGGCCCATGATCCAACTGAAAATACAGTTGTTTTACTAATGTCTTTTCATTATTTCTGTAATTTTCAATAATATTATTGATTGTTTTTTTGTCAGGGTTTTTTGAGTTTTTTTCTTCTTTCATGGATCTACTCTCCTTATCTTTACGCTTTGCGTCTCAAACCGGTAAAATCAAATAAACTCCACTTGAATCCGTCCCATACCAAAGGTTGTATTGCGGCCAATGTGTAAAATCTGCGCGGCAAACAACCAGGGAATAAAGGGCGTAATTTCGCCTTCAAACCATATATCCCCCATCAAGCCGTCAAAATCCATCTTCTTTCCCAAACGGTTGGAATACCGCTCCATGCTTACAGATTCTAACCGTTCTTTTACCGTGCTTACGTCCTGTGAGAGCGTCCGGATACGTCCTGCCTCCGTCTTATCGCTCCAGCCTCCATAACGCCCTGTTATCATCTCCATACGGCGGGTAATATTGCGTATAATTGTTGGAAAATCCAGTTTATCAAGCAACTCGCCGTTTCTTCGGATGCGAAGCGGGGTAAGCATATGGATACGCAGCCGCCGGACTTCAGGTAAATAGTAGCAGGGCAAGACCTCGCTCCTAACCGAGATTTCATAGAAAGAGCCATCCTCCCAGATAACGCGCTGATCTAAACCATGTGTGATTTTTTCCAATTTAAACGGATATCTTAAAGCGCCCAGTCCGAGCTCCCCTATTCCCTTTATTGCATTCACTAACTGTTGCGCGTACTGAACCGCTTCGCCTAAAAGCAATATTTGAAAGTTTAACTTCTCCCCCTCAGGGTAAATATCTTTCTCTGATTCTGGAGGAATAATAACGTATGGATTGGCGACATCCTGTGTGTTGCCATTTAACGCGCGATTATTATAAATATAATTATAGGCGCCGCTATCCTCCTGCAAAGCTTGTCCGATTACTCCGCGAAGCGTAGACCCCAGAAAAGCGGGCAGCTTGGCTCTGCCAAGGGATGTCAGCTTAACTTTCATTGGCATATATTTTAAAAAGAAAGGAACCTCCGGTTCCGCCATCATATCACCTCATTTTATAAGCATAAGTACATATATATGCTGTTTTATATTCCATCTTTTGCCCATTCTACATAAATAACCTATAATCTACATTAATTATATTCGAAAGTTAGTCTATATGCAACCCTAATGTATTATAGTTGTATTAAAATTTTTGGAATTATATATCGAACTTTGCCGCCGCAATCTCAGCCATGTGAACGCATATGTAATGCTGATGCTGAACATCCACGACAAATATGCTATGGAGCAAAGCGGACTTCTCTCGGACGTATATACCGCTGATAAAACAGGTGACGCTTGAGTTTTCCACACCGAAGGCGTATGCCGCAAAAGGTTGGCAGCGAGACGGCGGCGTGGCGCCCGCGCATGCAAGGGTATAGCCGCATCAAGCGTGGCTTTTGCGCAGGAGGAGAAGCACGGGAGCAATGCGTTCAGAATACGAACCCCAGCTTCGTTTTTGTTAACGGCTTGTTCGATATTATCTGTTATAGGCGATATCTATACGCAAGGCATTGTTCTTCGCGTGGCTCTTTATGCCCATTCCGTTTAAACATGTATTATTTACTCCTTTGGATGCGCCCAATGTACGATTACGGTATTAGCGAAAACAAAAAAGTGTTGCAAATTATTATTAACTGCTGTAAGCTGAAGTTGAATGGAGGTATATTACATGAAAAAATTATTCGCTTTACTGTTATGTTTTTGTATGCTCGTTTCTTTTACAGCATGCACAAAGAACTCAATAACTTCAAAAATTGAAAGACCGGACGCAACGCCAATGGTATTGGATAAAACTTATACACTAAAAGATTTGACATATAGAATCTCTTCATCTTTGGAAAGGGTCGCTGATGACGCTGGTAACTGTTCATATGAAATAGGTGATGGATGCATATTTATAGGAACTATGGAATATGGTAATGATGTCGCGCTTGACATAACTGATAAAGAAAAAGCAAGAGGTACACTTCAGGCATTTGTTGAGTTTTATGAATCCCTGGATCAAGAGAATATTATTAAAACCACCGATTATGACATAACCGTTTCCAACAGGCCAGGTGTATTGTTAACAGATAATTACGGGGATATCAATTTATTCATAGCGGACGAGACAGTATTATACCTTTTGTTTGTACGAGAGCCTTCAACCGGCGATGGGACTTTGAGGGCAACATTTCTAGACGTTATTGATAGCATTAAAATAAAATAGCGTTAAGAACGTAAAGACGTCTAATTGACAGACAGCTTTTTGTCTAAAATATAAGAGAGTGGGCCCCATATCATATGGGGCCCATACTAACGTCACATTTATTCTGTTCCATTAGGTATATAGACATAGCTGTAAAAATCAAAGCAAGCTTGTATAACCTCAGACATTTCCACCTCAAATTCAGGATAAAGCTCTGAAACTAGACAGCCGCTCCTTAGGAAATACCGATATACAGTGTCGAATTCCTCATAATTAATAGTTTGCTTGTCAAGCAATTCAAGCATGTCTATCATGTTCTGCATGTTTTCATTCAAGTCCGTTGTTAGTGCGTCAAATGCCTTACCGTTAGAATACCTTCTAAATATCTCCCCTGCCTCTAAATCTATTTCATTCTTAAATTTTTCAAGCTCCGTATGGCTGTTAATCCAGGTTTCTATCTCCGCTTTCTCCTCTAAAGTCAGGGCAGGTATTGGGTTAGGGTTCTGCGCAAAAATCTCTTCTCTTTCCCTCTTTATATCTACAAGGTTTGTATATTCAGAGTTTGCATTAATAAACCAGTCTCCAATTCTCAGCGGCAGGCCAGAACCATTAAGCTCAAGAGGAACACCTTCCTGCGGGTTCTCCTTAAGCCAGTTTATAAACTCCTGATCTGCCTGATTAAGGAAGTCTATACTTTTTATGAATTCATATCCGCCGCCTTCTGTGGGCACCTGCACGCCTGAGACCCTGCTCACAAATTCGTCGATTCTTTGGTGGAGCAAAGCGTTCAGAATACGAACCCCAGCTTCGTTTTTGTTAACGGCTTGTTCGGTATTATCTGTTATAGATGTTAACTATGGCATATAGCTTTATTACGCCCCTCCCCGCCTAACAGTCTTAGCTTGATAGTAAGTAATTAGCCTAATACGCTATAGCAAGCACACGTATATAGAGAGAACCACCTTATCTACATATTAAGATAAGGTGTTATCGGTTTTATTCGTTTCCCAGTGGGACTGCAGACATGGGAATATTATATTTTAAAAGGATAGATGCAAGAGTAACTCGGTTCTCCCTTCCCATAACATAAAATGCGCCGGATTCGGTGTAAACTGTGTCGCAACTGTCCCCAGCAGGATACAGTACCTCCCGCTTGCCGTTTCCCTCAAAGGTGATTTGATACGTATAGTAACCACAATCACTGCCATTGTCGCTCTTCATATTGGAGAAAATCTTTACCAGCACAGCGACATCTTCCGGATCGTCGATTACAACGGTTTTGCCATCATCGGCGTGTGCTACTATTTCGCTCCAGTTGCCATAGTCCACCGTTACGGTTTTCGCAAACCGCAGGCTTTTTGATGAACAGCCGACTGTACAGATTGTCAACAATAACACGAACGCGACAGTTATCCATCTTTTCATAGTACACCACTCCTTTTACACTACATGCTGATTAACGTTCCGGTTTCCGCGTCGATTATGATAGAGCCGTTGTCGGAATCGCATCGCCATACGGGTTTCAACCTGATTCCCGAATCCGTAGCGGTTGGATAATATTCAA
>UQXE01000030.1 GCA_900544965.1 uncultured Eubacteriales bacterium
CCACCGGCGCTACAGGGGCTACTGGAACTGGCGAAACCGGACCGACAGGTCCCACTGGTCCCACTGGCCCGACCGGACCGACCGGACCGACTGGCGCAACAGGCCCTACAGGCCCGACAGGTGACGCTGGAGCGGTTGGCGCTATTGGCCCCACTGGCCCGACTGGCGCAACAGGCGCAACAGGCGCTACGGGTGACGCCGGAGCGGTTGGCGCTATCGGCCCCACTGGCCCCACTGGCGCAACAGGCCCCACCGGCGCTACAGGGGCTACTGGAACTGGCGAAACCGGACCGACAGGTCCCACGGGTCCCACTGGCCCGACCGGACCGACCGGCGCAACAGGGGCTACCGGCGCTGGCGAAACCGGACCAACTGGCCCTACTGGCCCGACAGGTGACGCTGGAGCGGTTGGCGCTATTGGCCCCACTGGTCCCACAGGTCCGACGGGAACGTCGGTAACAGCCAATAGCATGAGTGCTCTCAATACCCAAGGCTCAACTATTACCGTTGTTCTTGGCGGAACGGCAGTGCCGCTTCCAGATGAACAGAGTTTGGATGGCTTTACAGTTAACGGGACAGATACGGTCTTTACGGTTCCAGAAACCGGAAGGTACTTAGTAACATATAATGTTGCTACTACAGCAGCTTTGTTGCTTTCGTCCCGCGTTATGCTAAATGGAGCCGAATTGTTAGGAACTACTGTTGCTCCAGCGGCTTCTATAAGCAGCTTTTCAGCGACTAGAATTGTTAGCCTTACAGCGGGAGATACGCTGGAGTTACAGCTTTTTAACTTTGCGGGAGCGGCAGTACTGCAGGGAGGCACTGGGGCAAGCTTAAACGTTGTACGTTTGAGCTAAGGTACATGATAGAGCCTTCCTAAAACAAAAGATAAAAATTATCCCTCGAGCGTTAAGCTATGCCTGTCCTCTTCAGGGAGTGTGATAGACATAGATTCAGACGTACGGGTGTATCACCCAACCGTTACAGCCTTAACTATTGCTTGATAAAGAATCAGCAGGCTTCCAACTGGCGGCAGTGCCCTGATACTGCCGCCGGAGTTATTATTTTTAAAACAGATATAACAGATAAGCAATATAAGTCCCGATTAAGACCAAGCCCTGCCATCGCATCATCTTGCCCCGAATTATGGCGGGTATGCACAGCACGCCCATAGTAAATGCTATGAGCGGAAGCTCTATGGAAAGAATAGTGCTGGGAAAAACAATGGGGGTGATTGCTGATGCAAGGCCGCCTACAAGCAAAAGATTTAATATATTTGCTCCAACTATATTGCCTATTGAGAGTGCGGCGTGCCCTTTTACCAGGGCGTTAATGGATGTCATAAGTTCGGGAAGGGATGTGCCCAGCGCCACAAGGGTCAGGGATATTACTCGTTCGGGAACTCCGATATATCTGGCAATTACCGGCCCGTAGGTTACAAGCAGATGGGCGCCGGCATATAAAAAGCAGCCTTCAAGGATCAGCAGGCAAATATCGGCAAGTGTAGAACCCTTTGCCGGTTCGGCGGAAGTATCGGCGACCGCTCCCTTTAATGTACGTATGGTATAGACAACACAGAGAATCACCATAAGGATTCCGCACAGTCTGGGAATCCCGCCAAACGCCATTGCGAGAATGAAATAAATAGTAAGAAATATGAAAAAATTAATTGTGCCGGATGCTAATGACCGCCGGTCTAAAGGAGAAGGCCGAATGGTCTGCATTATGCCGGCTACAAAGGCGGCGTTGCAGATGACTGAGCCAAGGGCATTACCAAGAGCCATATCAACATGCCCATGAAAAGCCGCGGTTGATGAAAACATTACCTCGGGAAGCGTCGTTCCAAAGCTTACCATGGTAGCGCCAATAATGATTTCGGGCACACGAAACCTTTTTGCCAGCCTGAGGGCGGTATCAACAAAAAGGTTGCTGCCGACCACAAGTATCACCAAGCCTAGCAAGAATAAAAGAATCGATAAAAGTAAAGGGGTCATGCAAACATGCCTCCAAACAGTATGTATACATAAAGCATATGCGCGTCCAAGACGGAAAAACACGCTTACGCAATAAGCGCCATACATATTAGAAAAGATCCGGCTCGCCATTAAATAATCGAATTTGGCGTACCGGATCAAGCGGCATATTTATATTCAAAAACGAAACTATTTGATATCCTTCGGGTCGAACCAGGTTAATCCGCCGCTGTAGTCAAAGCGGTCGGTTATAAAGCTTTCGCCGTCTATGGTAAGATCAATGGATTTAAGATTATAAAACTCAATAAAGGTGTTTGAGAATGCGGCGATAACCAGTTTCTCGTCGAGCGCTGAAAGGCCGTTGAGATAGTCTATAAACGCTTGGGGCAGGTCGGCCTTTAAAAACAGTTCCCCCATTTCCTTTGAGACTGTGTAACCGTCAGTAGTCACCTTACCGTTATCCTCTACGTTGAAGCTGTTAAAGACAAGCCCTTGCGGCAGCACGTCGTATTTACACAGCGCGTCCATTAGCGCGCCGCTGTTACCCCCTTCAACGCTTATGGCAGTATGGGTCAGCTCTGAATTATCATAATCAGGAATATAGATTTTAGCGTCCAGAATCGCCGGCGCTATCTCTCCTATCGCATTCTTACCTATATCTATGGCGGGTGTGTGTTCTGAAAGCAAATCACCTTTAGGCATTGCCAACGCCCCTATCGCGAGAGCGGCCGCAAGGCATGCGGCGATTGGGATTAGAGCCTTTAATTTCTTATTCATGTTTATAACCCTTCTTTGCCCCAAATGTTCGTTTGAGTTTGCTATTTTATTAAGCATACGCTCCCGCGCCGCTTCGTCGGGCGATACCTTATTCCATGCATTTATAATACGGTCACTCTTCATTAAATTCGCCTCCCAGTTTGTTCCTTAATATCTTTCTTGCTTTACTTAAATGGTTCCTTATGGTTGACGGGGGTTTATGAAGCATCCCCGCTATTTCTTGGCTGGTATAACCTTCATAGTAATAAAGGTATACCGCTGTTTTATATTTTTCCGGAAGGGCAAGCACCGCCTCCAGCGTTTCATCTATCTTAGGGGATTGATCACCGGAATATAGCCCGCAGCATTCATCTATATCGGCCCGTTTTCTCCACCAATGCTTCAATAGGTTTTTGCACATATTGGTGGATGTGACTATAAGCCAGGCCTTCTCGTGTTCTTCGTCATTGAACTGGCCTTTATACTCAATAAGCTTCAAAAAGGTGCTTTGAACCATATCCTCCGTATCGGCCGAATTCTTCAAATAGGCGAAGCAAACACGGTATACGGTGTCAACATGACGAGCATATATTTCCGCTATTTCTTTGTCCGTACGCAACAAAGTATCTGCCATTTCACCTCTCCTTTCACTTATAAAACAATTCAGAATGCCAAAGTGTCGGGAAAATAAATAGATTATTTAATATAATTTTATCCATTATACCTCAGGCTATAGATCTGGGCGATAATAGCTTGAAATAACAATATAGCTTTTGGCCCGCACAACACGGCTTGCCAACACAAGGCGCAGATGCTAAAATAGCGAGCGGCATTTGGCAGGGATGATCAAAAATAAATATGCCCGCCGATGCTGGATAAGTTATTAGATTGGGCAGGAGATCATATGGGACGCATAAGACTGATAATAGAATACGATGGAACGGGTTACGTGGGCTGGCAGATACAACCCAATGGAATTGCCGTTCAATACGTAATTGAGAGGGAGCTGAACAAGCTTACCGGCGAAAATTGCGTCCTTCACGCTTCCGGAAGGACGGACAGCGGAGTGCATGCGTATGCGCAGGTAGCCCATTTTGACACGGACAGTCGGATTCCACCGGAAAAATTTGCGTACGCGCTAAACGCCGGACTTCCTCCCGACATAAGGATAAAATACAGCGGCGCCTCGGATTCCGGCTTTCATTCGAGGTTTGACGTGATAAGAAAAAGCTATAGATACAGCGTGTTGAATTCGCCCCATTCATCAGCCTTCACAAGAAATACGGCTCTGCATGTGCACTATCCTCTCAATACCTCAAGTCTAAATGAGGCTGCCGGCCTCTTCGTTGGGGAGCATGATTTCATGGCGTTTAAATCCTCTGGATCCAGGGTTGATAACACCGTAAGATCCATTTACAGGTCTACATGGCGAAGGAGCGGCGATATGCTTTACTACGAAGTTACCGGAAGCGGCTTTTTATACAATATGGTAAGGATTATGGTTGGAACAATGCTTGAGATAGGTATGGGTAGATATGATAAGGGATGCATAACGGAGGCTTTTGAGAAACTGGATCGAAGCCTGTTGGGAATAACAGCGCCGGCAAAGGGACTGGCCCTTGCCAGGGTAGAATATGCGGATTTTGATACTGATATGGCGGTTGGGAAATAAAACAGCTGATATCAGGGCGTGTTTTGGTGGAAATGGCCATAGCCAATGAAGGGTTGAGAATAAACGTAAGCGCAAATTAATAGGAATATGTACGCGGTTCAGCGGCATAACTTTATACGCGCCAAAAGACATTACAATTTTTTACCGAGATAAAGAGAAATCAAGTAAGAATACCCGGGATTCGCTATCATAGCTAAGTTGACTAAATCAAAAGAGAAAAAATGCTATGAGATAGAAAATCACAGATGTGAGGTGACTTTCGGGCCGCGATATTTAATGGAGTGATACCGGCAAAGGCTTTATCTAAAAAGCAATACTATTATTGCTCTGCCTGTGGGGATTGATAACATACAAAAAACCACAGCTGGGGAAAGCTGTGGTCCTATTGCTAAAAGCGCTTTAAAGACGTGTGTTACATTTCAATTTTCAGCGCTTTTCTTATGCCAAGGATAGCCAGGGCGCCCAATATTACTCCGCATGCATATTGAATTAAATTAAACGGTATGCCTACCGCAGCCGTAGCAGCGCCTGCGATCACGGTTTCATATATGAAATAGCCAAGCGGCATTATAAGTCCTGCTAAGGGCAGGGCGGTAAATTTGGCCTTGCCGTTAAAGCGTTTCATTATCATAAACGCAATCAGCGCCATGCACCCTTTGATTATAAAGGTAGCGGGCGCGTATACCATTGCGCCAAGCAAAATGTCCGCAAGCGCGCTGCCTATTCCAGCGCATGCGGCTCCCCACCAGCCGCCGATCATATATGCGCACAGATATACGGCTGCATCGCCGGCATTCATGTACGCACCCGAGAAACCTGGTATGGGAATTGATAAAAACATCGTGGCCACTGTCACTATAGCGGTGAGCACGCCGCACGCAACAGGTTTATAGTACTTGCTCTTAACTAAATCCTTCATAGGTTACACCCTCCCTACATATGAACGGTAGCCGGATTCTTTATCCACTGTATTTAGCAGCGGTTCGCCGGCGAGATACAGGCCCAGGTTCCTGGCTGATATATCAACTATACGGTCCAGGGTCTGTTTAAGATGGAAAAATCCGGATACATGCGGAGTAATTACCGCATTTTTCAGGCTCCACAGCTTATGCTCCCGTGGAAGAGGCTCCGGATCAGTTACGTCAAGACCGCACAGAAGCCTTCCGCATTCAACATAGTCCGCCAGCGCGTCGGTATCAAGCGCGTTTCCCCTGCCAACGTTTAGTATGATCGCGCCCTGCTTCATAAGCTTTAGATTATCACGGTTAACCATCCTTTGCGTAGCGTCAGTGCCGGGAACGGACAGCGCTATCACATCCGCGCGGGGCAGAAGCGAGTCGAGTGATTCAGGCGTATATAATTCATCGACATAATCGGGTTTATCGTGAAGGGACCGCCTAATGCCTATGGTATATGCGCCGAGGGCTTTGCACTTGCGCGCAAACTCCCCGCCTATGTCGCCAAGCCCTACCGACAGGACGACCGCGTCCTCAAGGGACGAGACCGGTCCCTCGTCGCGCCACAGTCTTTCGCTCTGGTTATCCCTATATTGATGCAGGCGTTTTATAAGCATAAGCATCATACCAAGCATGTGTTCACTGATTGCAAGGCCAAACGCGCCGCTGGCGTTAGTAAGCTTGACGCCGTCTGGGATGAGGTCCGGATATCCGTCGGCTCCCGCTGTATTCAACTGAAGCCATTTCATTTTACGGGCATATATGATTAGATCGTGAGGTATATTGCCGATTACTACATCCGGGCCGTCCACGTCTTGAGGGACAAGATCATCCTGATTTTTAACGGTAAAGCGTACATCATGAGCGTTACGGGCTGCTTTTGCAAGCTTATTCATATGCTCTTCATTTGCCGGTATTGTAACAAGAATATCCAACATCGGTGCCGCCTCCTTGCTTTGCTTCGCCCATTATAACGCCTTGTGCAAAAACATGCAATATGATGAAAGATTATATTGATCTTTTAATAAAGTGCGGTTTACAAGGATACAGCAACCAATCCACAGCAGCTCTTACGCTTGTAGTACACATCCCTTGGAGAGGGACTTTAATTTAATAACTACTACTTATAAGTATAAGCAGATGCTTTGCTTACAGGTGCGGGCGTACCCATCCTCCAGTGTAATCGTAGTTGCGTACTCCAAGCGAATGGAAGCTCTGGCCTGTTTTCTCTGTGCTGGAGTCATGCTGTAGAGGGAGCCGTTCGGCTGGCATTCTAAAGGCGGCAAATGTTTGCAGGATATTGTCTGCTTTACAGACTGATGGCTGCCCCGATTTTGTAAAACTGCTGACAGACATACAGATTTATGTGCAGGGTATCGCCGCCATGAAGATACAGATTTTTAACGGATGTAGCAAGGGCTGAAATCATGGAGAAGCGCCGGCAGGGCAAACATGACAGGACAGCCTGTGTGCTGCAAGCCGCCCATGTACGCGAAGGGATTATCTCAGCAGCCAGGCACATTAGATATAGACGTTATCATGGGGGATATACGTGAGGCCCGTAGGCGGGGTAACAGCGCACAGAAGAATATCATCGTGGACGAACCAAACGGGATTTGGAAGAAGCGTCTAGCTTCAAGAGCAGTCGGGCGGAACAACTACGTTTGGTTTTCTGCAAGCAGGCGAAACTTCGATATAAAAGGCTGACAGATGATGAAAAGAACTTGGACCCAGAAGCCCGAAAATCTCAACTGGTGAAAAGCTATGTACCGCAGCGGGCAAGAGAAAATAGCCTTGCCAGTGTATGACCTGCATGGTACAATTTTATCAGTAATAAATGCGATTTTAGCAAATAAGGCGTATTCGAAAAATTCGATTTTGTGGAGTGCATATGGACTATATATGGGTTATTTTACTAATTGTGCTTGGATCAGCCATGCTTATTAAGCCAGAAATTCTTTGGAGATTAGAGCACATGTTAACTGTTAAAAATGGAGAACCGACGGAATTACACTTGGCCCTTATGAGAAAGGCAGTGAGCCATAAAGAAGTATCGAAAGGATATTGACTTACGCCAAGCGAACGGGAAAACGAAAAGCTCCATGTGATGAAGGTTCGTCACATGGAGCTTTTTGTGTGCTTGCGCTCCCTTTTCTGCCGCTGTATTATTCAGCGTCCGCAGGACGCGCAGCCGCCCCTCCGGGGTCCCCGCAAAACATAGTTTTGTGGGGTAGGCCTAGGGGGCGTTTCCGGGGGGTTGGGGGATGCCCACCAACGAGCGTTTCAGCGGGTTTTCCCTGAGGGGAAAATCCGCTGAAATAGCAAACATGTATATGTTTGCATTGCTCGCCACTTTTGTTTTCGTTACTCATCAATATTTTTTGTTTCTACAAAACTGGATTTCAACATTTCCAATAACCGTTCAGCAATGGGAGTAAAAATACTATATTTTTTCCATATCAAATACATTTTCGTTTCAAGTTTAGGCGTAAGCGGGCGGAAAACAAGCCCGCTATCGGGATTTGTATCGATCAAATGTTCAAAAGTCAAAAGATAGCCCAGACCCTCTTTTACAAAAAGCGAGCCGTTATAAGACAGACGGAAGGAGCCTTCCAGGTGTAATTGATCCATGCTGTTGCCGCACCATTTAGAAATATCGTTGTTCCATCCCTGTTCAGAACAAAATAGAGGGAGCCCGATTAAATCCTCTACACAGATGGCGCTTTTTTCCGCCAACAGACAATTGTTTGGCATGACTAGGCCCCATATATCGGCGTTGGGAAATGTCAAATAATGATATTTTGCGGTATTGGGTTCCTGCGCCAACACGGCAAAGTCGATGATGCCTTTGTCCAGCTTTTCCGTCACCTGTTCTGTGTCGCCGCTGGTGATATGATAGTGCAGGTCCGGGTAAATTTCCTTGAACCTTTTGATAGCGGAGGCGAGGTAGCTGATCTGATAAGATTCCGCCAGGCCGAAGTAAACGTCACCGCCTAAAACATCATCTAATGTGAGAAATTCGGCTGTAATCTTATCAGCCATTTTAACCAGATCCTCTGCCCGTTTCCGAAGCAAAATACCTTCTTCCGTAAGCTGTATGCTGAAGCTGTGGCGCGTGAAGAGTTTTTTCCCAAGTTCATCCTCAAGGGCTTTTAATTGCTTGGAGAGTGTAGGCTGGGTAACGTGGAGCAGCTCCGCCGCGCGGGTCATATTTTCCTCCCTTGCCACTGCGAGAAAATATCTCATGGTTCGCAGTTCCATATTGTCCCCCTCTTTGACATTCCTAAAATTCATATCATGGTATAAATTATAGCCATTAGCGAAGAGGAAATCAAGAGGATATAATGAAACCACGGCGGGAAGGGAGTCGGTCATACGGATGATCTCATTCAGAATTTAAAGGATGCGGGCTGCTGCTCAAGAACCATTGAGAAGGTCTGTCGGCTGTATCGCAGCGAAGCGGTTCAGGATGACATTAAAACGCTGCGAAGGCATCGCTGCAGTTTAATGGACAGCCTGCATGAAAGCCAGGGAAAAGTTGACTGTCTTGACTTTTTGCTATGGCGTATGGAAAAAGAAAAGCAATCATTAACAACGATAGAAAAGAAAGAGAGGTATCGCAAAATGGCAAATGCCGTACAACTGGAATTGACAAAGGAATGGGATAAGACTTTCCCGAAAAGTGAGAAGGTGAACCACCAGAAGGTAACTTTCCCCAACCGTTATGGAATCACACTGGCGGCAGACCTTTATGAGCCGAAAGGGGCGGAAAAGATGCTGGCCGCGATAGCGGTATGCGGGCCGTTTGGCGCGGTGAAGGAGCAGGCGGCCGGGCTGTATGCGCAGAAAATGGCAGAAAGCGGTTTCCTCACCATTGCCTTTGACCCCTCCTTTACAGGGGAAAGCGGGGGCGCCCCCCGTTATATGGCTTCACCGGATATCAACACGGAGGATTTTCAGGCGGCGGTGGATTTCCTTTCCGTGCAGGAAAAAGTTGACCCGCTGCGTATCGGCATTATCGGCATCTGCGGCTGGGGAGGTCTGGCGCTCAACGCGGCGGCGTTGGATACCCGCATTAAGGCGACGGTTGCCTCCACCATGTACGACATGAGCCGAGTGAATTCAAACGGCTACTTTGATGCTGAGGACAGCGAGGAGGCCCGCTATGCCAAGCGTAAGGCCCTCAATGCCCAGCGGCTCATCGACTTCAAAAACGGAGAGTACGCCCTGGGCGGCGGCGTAGCCGACCCCATGCCGGAGGACGCGCCCTTCTACTTCAAGGACTACTTCGACTACTATAAGACCCAGCGCGGCTATCATCCCCGCTCCCTCAACTCCAACGGCGGCTGGAATGTGATAGGGTGCATGTCCTTTATGAACCAGCCGATCCTTAGGTACAGCAACGAAATCCGCAGCGCGGTTCTGGTGATGCATGGGGAAAAGGCACACTCCCGCTATTTCAGCCGTGACGCCTATGCCGCTATGGTTAAGGATAATCCCTATTCGGGCAACAAGGAATTGCTGCTTATACCAGATGCAGTCCATACCGACCTGTATGACGGGGGCGGAAAAGACGCCATTCCGTTTGATAAGCTGGAACAGTTCTTTAAGGAATACTTGAAATAATGGTGCGCCCGTGATGACAAGAGCTATCTTTTAGGTTGTGGGCATGAAATAGGCTTGAAGTTTGGAGGGAACAGCTATGCGTATTTTGGTATTGAACGGAAGCCCCCGTCCAAAGGGCAATACAAAACAGATGGTAGATGCGTTCCGGGAAGGCGCGGAATCTGCCGGCCATCGGGTGGATGTGATCGACGTATGCAAGAAAAGAATTGCGGGCTGTTTGGCCTGCGAATACTGCCATACGAAAGAAAACGGAGTCTGTGTGCAGAAGGATGATATGCGGGAGGTCTATTCCCTGCTGGAGAAGGCGGATATGCTGGTCTTAGCTTCGCCGATTTACTATCACGGTGTTTCCGGTCAGCTCAAATGTACCATTGACCGTTTCTACTCCGCCGCCTACCCCCAAAAGCCGCGGAACCTGAAAAAAGCGGCTATGATACTAAGCTCCGGCGATCCGGCTATGTATGATGGCGCGATGTTTTCATACAAAGGGGATTTTCTGGATTATCTTGGTCTTGAAGATATGGGGATGTTTACAGCTCATGGGGGCGAGAATGGATCTGCCGCGAAATTAAAGGAAATCAGAGATTTTGGTTCATCTTTGAAGTAACAGGGATAGGAGGCATTTTAAATGCGGAAAATACTTAGCTTTGCGCTGATTTTATCGCTGGTGTTCGCTATGACAGCCTGCGGACAAACCAATCAGGATGAAACAGAGCCAACCGGGAGCACCCAGACAAGCCCGGTGGTAGATAGGAATGAAAGCATGGAGGAAACGGAACCGATTCCTGAAAATGCGGGCAGTGAACCATCCATCGGGGAGGAAAACGCCGTGAAAGCTGACTTTAACTTTGAAACAAAGACGGTGATGCTGAACAGCGGCTACGAGATGCCAATCAACGGCCTGGGGACATACAGCCTGCATGACGAGGTTTGTATCAATTCTGTATCGGCAGCGTTAAACAGCGGCGTTCGGCTGATCGATACCGCCCACGCTTACGGCAATGAAAAGGAAATCGGGGAAGCCATCCGAAACTCTGGGATTCCGAGGGAAGAGATATTCGTCATAACCAAACTCTATCCAGACCAGTTTTCCGACCCGGAGGCCGCCATTGAGGAGGCGTTGGAAAAGCTGGACATTAGCTACATTGATATGATGCTGCTTCACCATCCGGGTAGTGGCGACGTGGAAGCTTATCATGCGATGGAGCAAGCGGTAGCGGATGGCGCCATCCGTTCGATTGGCCTGTCAAATTGGTATGTGGAGGAATTGGAGGATTTTTTACCACGGGTCAATATCACGCCCGCGCTGGTGCAGAACGAAATCCATCCCTACTACCAGGAAAACGATATAATCCCGTTTATTCAAGATTTGGGAATGGTGGTACAGGGCTGGTATCCGCTGGGCGGCAGAGGCCACACGGCAGAGCTGTTGGGCGACCCGGTGATTTCTGAAATTGCCGAGGCGCATAGCGTATCTTCCGCACAGGTGATTTTGCGCTGGAATCTGCAAAAAGGCGTGGTGGTTATCCCCGGTTCCAGTAACCCCGACCATATCAAAGAGAACACGGAGCTGTACCATTTCAGCTTGACCGAGGACGAGATGGAGCGGATCAATGCCCTTGACCGCGGCGAAAAGCACGATTGGTATTAAAATCAAGTTGCAGGAATTGAAACCGAGCTGGCCAGCTTGCCAGGCGATATGGAAAAGGGCCAGGAGGCTATTGCCAATATAGAAATTCATGAAAATAATAGCGCTTCTGCTGAAAACGCTGGAAGGAAGGCGGCTATGAAAAAAGAAATTTGCGCATTTCTCAGCTTTGTATTGCTTTTTGTAATGACCGGGTGCGGGAATCAGGCCGCCCAAGGCGATCAGGAGAATGTTCCATTAGAGCCGGAAGTACAGACAGAGCAAACCATAAATAGCAACGAAGCAAGCTCCGAAACAGAAAGTCGAGAATCCTCCGGGCCTGTTTCAAAAGCAGAACAGGAGCCCGACATGGAACAAGAAACTTTGGTAGTCTATTTTTCAGCCACCGGCACAACAAAATTGCTTGCGGAATATTCGGCAGAGGTTCTAAATGCTGATCTCTATGAAATTGTGCCGGAAGAACCCTATACAGATGTAGACCTGGCATATTATACGAACGGCCGGGTGGATCGGGAGCAAAACGACCCTGACGCACGTCCGGCAATTTCCGGCAGCGTGGAAAACATGGAGGATTACGATACCATAATCCTAGGCTATCCTATCTGGCATGGGCAAGCGCCGCGAGTGATCAACACCTTTTTGGAAAGCTATGATCTTTCAGGAAAGTCGATTATTCCCTTCTGTACTTCTCATAGCAGCGGGATTGGCTCCAGCGCCGATCATCTGCACGCTTCCTGTTCGGAGCAAACGAATTGGAAACCAGGAAAAAGGTTTGAAGCTGGTGGTGCTTCGATGGAAATCATGCAGGAATGGCTCAAAGGCATCTGAATAGAAAAGCCAGAGCTCGAGAGGTGACGACATGGGAAATTAGCTGTATTGGACGTAACGGAATCCGGCAGGCAGATTGGTGAAAAGCTATTTATCCTGCTTACTACAAGACAGAAAGATGAACTGATTCAGTATATTCTGAGGAAAGAAAACGTAAAATTGCAGTCCTGTGTTCCCGTTATTGAATTCAACAGAAAATTTATAGAAATTCGGGAGGGCGATTTGTACTTCTGCTTGGAACGTCGGTTTGTGAGTGTCCGCAAGCAGGTGATCGACCTTACGGCCAAGGAGTTTGACATTCTGGCCCTGTTTATCACCAACCAGCGCCGGGTGTTCACCTACGAAATGATTATGGACCTGATCTGGCAGGAGGACTGCAGCTACTACTCCCGCAAGGCCGTCAACAACCATATCAGCAACTTGCGGGGGAAGCTGAAAATCGCCCCGGACGTGCCTGACTACATCAAGAGCGTACATAGCGTGGGGTATAAATTCGAACCATAATCACAACAAAATACTTTAACAAGGCCACCGCGGTTTGAAACTGCGATGGCCTTGTTAATTTTCTGTGAATTTTTGAAAAAAGGGGCCCTCTTTTGGCCCCAAAATGTACGGGTATATAGAGGGGCACTTTTCTGTCCATCTGGAAAGGAGGCAAATCACATCAAAGACAAGCTTCCCGTCATGACTTATCCGCAGTACCGCAAAGCGCGGAAGCTGGTACATGAGTGCTGCAACTATGACCACGGCAACTGCATCGCGCTGGACGACGGGGAGGAATGTATCTGCGTTCAGAGAATTTCCTACTCCCTGCTGTGTAAGTGGTTCCGGGTCGCCGTGCTGCCGCTGGACAAGGAGCTGGAAACGGCCCTGTTGTTCCGCTACGAAATGAAACGGTGCATCCTCTGCGGCCAGCCTTTCCGCCCCGGCTTCAACCGGGCCAAGTATTGCCCGGCCTGCGCAGCCCAAGCCCACCGTCAACAGAGAGCCTCCAGCGAACGGCGAAGAAGGAGCCAACCGCGCCGACGCCCCGGATGAGAGGGTAGAGCGTGGACAATTAGAAACGAAAAAGCCCTGATTTCATGGGCGTTTTCAGCGTCCCTCGGCGGGTGGGAGGCAAATCCCTTACTCCCCACCGAAACGCCCTTTTAATCGTCCACGCCGGCCCCGGCTAACCACGTTGGGGTTTTCCAAGACTGGGTTTCCAGAACGCGGCAAAACGGACGCTCTGGACACGCCATTTGGGGACTTTCCGGGCGCGGCAATCCCGACGCTCCGGCAGTCCAAATGTAGACGGTAATTAAAGAGAAGTAAGTGAAAGAAAAGAGAGTAAGACAATCAATCAAATCAATCCTGATGTATGGAAAGGATGGAAGCATGAACAACAACACTCTTTACCCCTTGAAGCACGACACCCCCACGCCCGCCTATCTCCCATTTCCCTGGTTTCTGGTATCTTTGGGTATCTCCAATGACGCCAGGCTGCTCTACGCCCTGCTGTTCGACCGGGCCAATCTCTCCAAGGACAACGGCTATTTGGAGCCGGACGGGACCGTGCGCCTCTACTTCACCGTGAAGGAAGCCAAGGAAAAGCTGCGCCGTAGCCGCCAGGTGGCGACGCGGGCCTTTCAGGAGCTGGAGCGGAGCGGCCTGATCGTGCGCGCCAAGCAGGGCCTGGGCCGGCCGGCGAAAATCACGCTGAATATTCCCGCCGCGAAGAAGGGAGGCCATAAGGATGCCCGATAAAAAGGAATTGCTGGAAAAGCTGGAGCCGGAGGTTGTGGAGCGCATCGCCCGCCACTTTCAGGACGGCGCGTTTGTGTTTGACCTGGACTCGGAAAGCCATACCCTGCGCGAGGGCAACACCGTGTACTACGTCGTCCCGCGCTTTGCAGAGGCTGGCGCGGAGAGTGTGGTGAACAAGCTGCGCCGCATCATGGAACGGGAGTTGCAAGAAAACGAATGAAAGGGGCTGATGTAAAGAAAGAAATTGCCACGTTGGCGGGTTCGCTACAGAAGCTGTCCGAGCAGGAAGCAAAGTATTCTGCCGAGCTTGATGAAGCCTTGAAGCAGTATGCCGAGCTGAAAGGGCAAGCCACCGGTATGGATGCCGCCGAGTTGATGGACGCTCGGCTTGCCGTTCGTGAGGAAAAGGAACGCTCTGCCGTTGACCGTGTGAAAGCTGCCTACGGCGAGAAATATGATCCGATGATGATGCACGACAGCAAGCGTGATTTAGCAAATCTGCTCCATGAGGAAGCGGAAGTACGATCTGTCCGTGAGCGTCTGCATCAGAAGCAGCAGGCACAGCAGAAGCAAAATAAGAAAAAAAGTCGATACACTTGGGAGCGATAAAATTTCAGCGGGAGTGCATTTGGAACGATGCACTCCCGCATTTCGACCGTTAGTTTCTGTTATTACATTGGCAGGGGATGTAATCAGTCAATTATGAACAAATCACGAAACTTCAGGAACAGGGGTAAGACTCCACGGGGTTGCACAAGGAGGACCGGAACAAGACATACTCGTCCATGTTGTAGATGTGAAAATGCCACAATTGTCACACTTATATCCATATTCATAATAATGACGAGAACCAGAATGATAATCATTGCCTGTCCATGTATATGTGGTAGAACCGCGGTTTTTACTGTATATCAAATAATAGATTGTACTATCATAATAGGTATCTGGCGCATATGTATCCCCTCTAAAAGATGCCTCGTTTGTCCAAGTTCTTGATGTAGAAGGCGCGTACTTATATTTCAGCGGATTGGTATTACCGGGCTTATGATACCATGAGGACGAACTTAATTTCATAAAATGAAAATCGACAGGCCCCTTTCGAATACAGATGCAAGACTGTCCAAAGGAAAGAGATGTCGGCCTTGTCGTGGTTATGGATACACACTGATTAGAAAATGAAGTCTACTTTAAGTCTGCCTTGACATCACAAGCTAAACTATAAATTGAATCTGAGATGTCAAAATCATACTTGTTCGGAACATTTGAGAATTTTCCTGGCCAATAAAAGTCGTCAGTGCGCCCAACTGAATAAGCATAGCAATTATAATTGAGGAAAGATTCGCTCCAACTTCCATATACAGTACTATCTTGGAGGGTATACGCAGCTACCGCTCGTGAGATCTGATTATTGTCTTGTTGATAATAGTTGTTAACCGCATTCTTTACTTTCATTGCAATCTCGTATGTTACGGGATTGTTGATTGCGATAGGATGATTCGGATTCTCCTCAACATGAGTAATCAATGATGTGATATACTCAGAATAGCTATGGGGAACCTCTATTCCCTGCGCTTGAAGAAAATACAACTGCTCATCTGTCGACAGACCAGATAATGTTGCTCTGTCAGATGGTAAGGAATTGGCGTCCAATGCCATTGCAGGGAAAACGGAGGTTGCCATAAGGGTTACGGCGAAAATAAATGCAAATATGCGTTTTTTCATGGTATGATACCTCCTGTTAGTTTTTGAAAAGTGTCAAATCAAGAGGGGTCCATACATGATAAATCATTTATGGCGTTACATCGCAATGCCTTTTTACGATAACACGAAGTTCTTCAAAGAAATCACTAACTTCTGCCCAACTGACGACTATCGGATGACGATTTGGATCTGCTTCTAAATCAGCAAGCATTTCACGAACCGATAATATATCTATTCCATTTGGAATGGATATGCCTTCATCGTCAAGGTACTGAATCAATGCCTCGTCTCCCAGTTCAGATAACTTCATAGTTTCATTATTGTTGGAGCAGGAGGAAAGCGAAAAAATTCCACATAGCAAAATAGCGGAAAAAAGAAACAAGAAAACATTGCGCCGCACAGATATTTCCCTCCTTCGTATAGATAATAAAAGCGCATGCGTCGACCAATTAACAGTCTGACTTATGCGCCTACGCAAATGATTTTGATTTGTCCCTTCCATAACTGGGAGTTACACATAAATCGTGCGTACAAAAAGCCAGACTGCGTAGCAGTAAAACGAAGCATGATGTTACCTCCTGTCATATCGATTGTGAGTTAGCCTACACTACCTACAAAAGCATTATAGCATACTTTTAGTAAATTCACAATGATTGCAAGAAAAACAAATGCAAATATTATGTGAACACAATAAAAACGAAATGGAAAGCGTCGCATTGCTGTGGTACTTTCCGTGACATTGTAATTATTATTGCTTTTTGGAGAAAACACCCTTGACAAATCTCGTCTCAAAAGGCCCTGCTGTCCAAGTACGCCGCCGACCACGGCCTCAAGAACACTGTCTTTTTCGTTGACGACGGGTACAGCGGCACCAACTTTGCTGGGGTTAGATAGCGATACTTTTTACATCTACCATGTTGCGGCGGTCATGGTTGACAACTTGCGTCGGCTCCTGCTCGGTATCAACCTGTCCGACAAAGCTATAATGGATTTCGATTTTCCGGGTGTTGGTTTCCCGGTCTAATTCATGTATCAAAATACGGTCGATAAACTCATGGACGTTTTCATAGGTCAATTCCTGTATGTCGCTGTATTTCCCGACAATCTGAATAAACCTTGATATATCCCTTTTTCGCTCGGTAACGGTTGCGATCTGCTGTTGTAACTCGTCTATCCTTGCGGCAAGGGATTTCTTTTCGTCCTCATAGCCGGAAGTTAGAAACACAAACCGTTCATCTGTCAGTCTGCCTAATGCGTTGTCCTCATACAGCTTGCGGAAAAGCGTGTCAAGTTCGGTCATACGCGCCTGTGCTTTGAAAAGTTCCTTTTGCTGCTGCGCTAATGCCTTTCTCGCTTCCATGTCGCCGTACTCGGTAGCTTTACAGATAAAGTCCTGTTCGTGTTCCTTAACATACCGCAAAACCCGCCGCATATCTTCCAGCACTAAATCAAGAAGTACGTTTTTGCGGATATAATGAGAGGTACACTCGCTGCCTGTCCTTGCCCTGTTGCGCCATGCGCCGCAAGAATAGGAAAACTTGCGCGGCTCGATATTTACGCCCTGTTGGTAATACATCTTATGTCTGCAACCAGCGCAAAACAGCAAGCCGGAAAAAATATCAATCTCCGCTGCTTTTGTCGGGCGGTGGCGGGTAGCAATCCGCTTTTGCGCAAGTTCAAAGGTTTCCTCGTCAACAAGCGGCTCATGGGTGTTTGGGAAGAAATAGCGTTGTTCTTCTTCGTTCTTCCGGGTCTTTTTCGACTTGTAGGATACCTTGTGAGTTTTCGCGGTTATGGTATGCCCTAAATATTCCTGCCTTGCTAATATGTCATAGAGCGTTTTGTCCGGCCAAGTATAGGGGGCGATCATTGCCCGCTGATACCGCGCCTGTCCTGTACGCTGATAGCGCAACGCTCCAATCGTCAAGACTTTGTTTTCCGCAAGCCATTTTTGGATTTCGCACATACGCACGCCGCTAACAAACATAGCGAAAACCTGTTTGACAATCGGCGCGGTTTCCGGGTCGGGTATAAGGTGGTGGCGGTTGTTCGGGTCTGGGATATAGCCGTATGGATATTCCCCGTTGACGCGCTCGCCTTTTTGCGCCTGTGCCTGTTTAACTGCGCGGATTTTCTTGCTTGTGTCGCGGGCGTAAAACTCGTTAAACCAGTTCCGCAAGGGGGTAAACTCGTTATCCTCCCGCGCTGTGTCAACTCCGTCGTTGATCGCGATATAGCGTACTCCGTTTTCGGGAAATACAATCTCTATGAGTTCGCCCGTTTTCAGATAGTTTCTGCCAAGACGGGAAAGGTCTTTGGTAATGACCGTCGCCACTCGTCCGGCTTCCACTTCCTGCAACATCGCTTGCAGCCCCTCGCGCTCAAAACTCACGCCGGAAAATCCGTCGTCCACAAAAAACTTTGTGTTCAAAAAATGGTGTTCGTCCGCATAGCGTTGAAGTATCATTTTTTGGTGCTGTATGCTTCCGCTTTCTCCGGCTTGCATATCCTCTTGACTTAAACGGCAGTAAAGGGCGGTGATTTTATTCGACTGTAACATTAGTCCTCCTTTCCGACAGCCGAATAAACAGGTATAATGTGTTGCTATCATTATACCATATCCCGCCGCCTAATGCACTACTCGGACGCTAAAAATCCCGGATTTCCGGGCTTTTTCTGCAAATCCTTTACAATGAGTTTCTCAATCTTTTTATGGATTGTATCGGTTGCCTTTTCACTCGGCAACGCTTGAACAAGATAGGTGATTTTCCCTATTTTGCGTTCGGTTGTAATTGTCTGTTTTTTATCCATTAGAAAAACCTCCTTTTCCTGTATGGATAAACTATATTCGTCAAAAGGCAAAAACGGGCGGTTGTTAGCTGCAACCTCACGGGAGTTTCACCCCGGCCCATGCTTATGGGTGCGCCGCGCAATACTTTGAGGGTGTTCAACGCGGGAGTATCATTGTGCCGCCTTGTATGTCGTCGCCCACAAGCTGCTAAACCTGTTTTACGGCGCGGTAGTTCTCGCTCGGCTTTTCCCCTATGGGGAAAAGCTGTCATGGCGTACCCGCCGACTGGCTCGGTACAGACGGAATGTACCCGTTTGCCTGTTATGCTGCGCACCAAAGGCCGCTTTCTTTGTCAAAGAACAATAGGCTTTGTCGGCCTGCAAAAGCACATCAACAGCGGATATGCTTTTGCGGAACGACAAATAGCCCATAACGGGAAGCGTGGAAAGGGGACACGCTCCCCGCATGGGCTAAAAGATTATCCTACATGAAAAGCAAGGGTGCGGGTAATAAGGCGCACTTGCAGCCTGTTACGCATTTCCTCGTCCACATAGGAATAGGTATTGCCCGCGTCGTCTTTCAGCGTGCGGGTACAAAGTTTCGCTATGTAACCCTCGTAGTGCTTCAAGATCGCGCACATGGCGGTTGTGTCGCCGTTTGCCGCTGCGGAAATGACAGGGAACGGCAACAGATTTTCAGACTTCCTAACGGTATTCATCATCTGCTTTTCCCTCCAAATACTGTTTGATTTTCGCAAGCGCGGATTTCCTGTGCCGGAAAACCGTCGTGCGTACAACATTCAGCAGTTCGCCAATTTCCGCGTCGCTCATATCCAAGAAGTAGGACAAAAGGATAATGTCGCGTTTCCTTTCGGGCAAAGCGTTAAGGGCTTCGGCAAGCAGTTCATTTTTGACGAGTACATCAAAGCCGGACACTTGAAAACGGAAATAATCGCTTTCGTATTCGTCCGTTGTGAAAAGCTGCGCGAGTTCGCTTTCGCTCAAATCCGAAAAAGTAACTTCGCGTGCTGCGCGTTTCGCAAGAGTGCGGCGGTGGCTTTTCGCTTCGCCGACCAAAGTTTTCTTTGCTAATGCGTCGTACTGATGTTGTATTCTTTCCTTGTCGGAAGAAGATAGCTCCATAGAGTTCACCTCCTTCCCGCGTGGAGTAGAGGACG
>UQXE01000031.1 GCA_900544965.1 uncultured Eubacteriales bacterium
GGGATTCCAAAGGGGACTTTTTACAAAAAGTCCCCTTTGGCGGGGTATGGGGCGGCGCCCCATGTATATGGGCCTGACAGTTGCTTGCAGCCGAAGGCGAGTAAGCCGCCGCGCCGCCTTTTTGACACGCTTGCAACCCACGATGCTTTTAGGGGGGATTAATATTTGCGGAATTTTAAACGCAATGCTATAAGCTGAAGGTACCGTTTCAAGCTCTAACTACACATGTATTGAAACGCTCTTTTACCGAATATAGCCGCGGCCCGGCTCACTTTCGCTTAATAAGGGAATTGCGGATTCTGTTTATATAGATCGTCCGGCACATTGAGGTAAGAATATCAAGACATATAAATCCAGCCTCAAGCACGGCAACTATCAGCCAAAGGGGCATTTCAGGCATCAGCGCAGCCAAATCCAGATTAAAGACATAGATCGCAAGCGCTATCCCCGCGCCGGTGAACAGATTGCAGTATAATAGCCTTAACGCGAAGCCGATAACCCTATCTCCAATGCGGTTTCTAAGAAAGTCCTTAAAAATGCAGTAATGGCCAAGTATTATTATATACGGCGCCACTGACAGCTTCCCAGGAATGATCAGCCACGCCAGCGCCGAGGTTGCTATAAAGGATAAAACAGCGCCAAGGTACATTCCCTCATTTGTCAGCGCAAATACAAATACGGACGCGAGAAGATAGCACACAAGCCTGCCAGTGGGAAGGGTAGCGGCCGCGAACAGAAAGAGTATGGTAAGCGCTACGGTCATGGCGCTCAGCGTAATTCTCAGGGTTGGCGTTAATTTATACAAGCTGCAGCCCCCTTTGCTACCTGCATCCGCAGCAGGGGATAAGATTGCCGCCGCAGGCTTCGCAGCAGCAATCAGCGCAGATTAAGCCCGAGCATATATCGCAGGTGCTGCATGAAGACCCGCCCGTACGGTTAAAGCCGCCTCCATTGCCATAAGGCGAGCCGGAACTCTTCAGCGTTGAATATACGTTCCTGTATTCAGCGTTGTTGGGATCCATTTGATAGGCCCTGGTTATAAATTCGTTTGCCTTATCATACCACCCCTGCCTGAGGTATATTATTCCGTATAGAAAATACCACTCGGCATTATGTGTTTTTATCGCGTCAAGCACCAACTTGGCCGCCTGGAGGTTTCCCTGGGATATAAATGCCCGCGCCCTCGAAAACTCCTGAGCTTCAGGGCCGGAGTAGGTGCCGCTTCCCGTATATGCGCTTCCGGCGCCGCCGGAATAGCCCGAATATCCGCCGGAGGACGAGGCCGATGAGGATTTGTCCTTCTTTGTCAGCGTATCGTAAGCTTCGTTTATTTCCTTAAGCTTCTCATTGGCAAGCTCTTTAAGAGGATTATCCGTATACTTATCCGGGTGATATTTTTTTACCAACTCCAGATAAGCCTGACGTATTTCCTCAGGCGTGGCCGTTTCGCTTACTCCTAACACCTTGTAGGGGTTCATTCAGAATACCTCCATGAGATTAAAAGGGATAGAAACAGGTTGTAACCATAACTGCCCTTATTAAAATACCGTATGAAGCCGGGCGCCGCGCGTCAGCTTGCGCTCTCATCTATGGCGCCGGTTCCGCCGCATACGGGATAAAGCAGCCGGCAGGTACGTTCGTAACAGCCAAGGCGTATTATGTTATCAAGAATGCCCTTATTGGCAATTACATTAAGAAGATCGTACGCCTTTACCGCCTCGGTCAGCGAAATATTCATCAAGAACCCCGCACGGTCTCTTTTGGCTCCGGAGGCTGTAAAGGGGTTGTAAGCCCCGCTTTTTTCGTCCTTGGCACGGTCGTCCCAGGCGTCCGCCAGATATATCCATCTGCCCATATGATAGGACATATGGGCCATTACATCCAGAGCCCGTTTGTCCATAACAGGAGCGTTTAGCACTATTTCCCTCATCATCCTCGCAAAAGCGTCGCAGGGCGCGTCTATATCGGCGCAATTAGCCCGTTCCAATTCCGACAGCTCGGCAAGGCCCCGTTCAACAGCGCCGGCCACTTCAGGGCAGGTCTTAAACGCCTTTTTGGCGGCGGATGAGAGAAGCGGCCTGAGGGCCAGGGCGGACGCTTTGCGTTCGTCGCTCCAATCGTCGCGCAGCTTGTACCATGTTAAGATTATATTTACGTTGGCCGAAAACTTGACCGCTTCGGAAGAAGGTATCATTGCGCGCCTTTTTGAAAGCGGTTTAAAGCCGCACCTGTGCATTTCCGGCACAACAGGCCCCTTCACGCTTGCAATAAGCAATGCTAAAAAGGTGCAGTCATAGCTCAACGTGGCGCGCGGGGGCTGGCCAAAGCTTTTGCCTATCTCCCTGCACAGGCCGCAGTAATACGCGTCGTATAGCGTCTTGTCCTTGATTCTAAGCTCGCATGTCAGGGGGCCAACGTAACCAAACATCATACTACCGCCGTCAAGTATATTGCTTAATTATAGCATATGGAATATTATAGCGCTACATCCAAGCTTATATTTCAATTATGGCACGACAATATGATATGAATATGAAGCCATAGCGAACAAAGTATATTGCGCGCGGCAGCATGGGAAATATAGGGCTGCCGCGTGGCCCTCCGCTTAAGAACCTTAGCTGAAAGATCTGTAGTAGCTGTATAATGTGCATTTTATACCGCCGTTGCTCAGGTTCCTGCGCCTATCGGCGCGGCGGCCGTATATCCGCTCAAAGTCCAGGTTTGAGGTTACTATATGTTTTGAGCAGCCGGGATACTCGTTAAACTTATCCCGCATCTCTATGTATAATTTTTTTATATCATGTTTATTCAGCAGTCTCTCGCCGTAGGGAGGATTACACACTATTATTCCATCGGTCGAAGGGGCAAAATCCCTGATAGGGACGGCGGCCCAATCAAGCATTACGCCTGCTTTCTTAGCATGGCGTTTGCATATGTCAATGCACCTTGCGTCTATATCGCCGCCAAAAACTTTAAATGGAGTGCCCGTTACCGCCTCCTTTGCTTCACTGCGGGCTCTTTCAAAATACCCGCGGTCGAGAAATTGCCACTCCTCAGCCGCGAAGTCCCTGTTTAGGCCTGGGGCGCGGTTTGTCGCGATCATCGCCGCTTCTATTGGCATAGTTCCCGAGCCGCACATTGGATCATATAGCGGTATGTCGGGTTTGTACCCTGAAAGGATTACGATTGAGGCGCCAAGCGTTTCCGAGATCGGGGCGTCAACGTTGAAAGTGCGGTATCCGCGCCTTGAAAGGCCCGCCCCGCAGCAATCCAGCGCCAGCGTGACGCGGTCCTTCAATAAGCCGACCTCAACGATCACGCGCTTCCCAGTTTCAGGAATAGTCTGGGTACGGTAGGCGGACTTTAGATTCTCCACTATGGCCTTTTTAGTTATGCTCTGGCAGTCTGATACGCTGAACAGGGTGCTTTTCGCGCTTTTGCCGTTTACATGTATGAAGGTGTCTTTGGCAAGGTAATCCTTCCAGTTTACAGCCCTTACCCCATTGAACAGCTCGTCGAAGGTAGCGGCTGTGAAAGAGCCTACTTCCATAAGCACCCGTTCAGCCGTCCTTAGCCACAGGCAAGCTCTAGCCATGCTGTCAAATCCGCCTTTGAATATAACGCGGGCGTCATGAACCGCAACCACTTCAATGCCGAGCGCGCGCAGCTCATGCGCGGTAAGTGATTCGACTCCCATCTTGCATGTGGCTATAAATAACATTTAACCCTCCATAGTGCGTTTAATCGTCTTTAAGGCATTTTTTATGCGCCTTACGGTTACATTGCGTATCTGTGCCACTTCCTCGGGCGTAACCTCTATATCAAGACGCCTGCAGGCTTCATACTCAAACGCCGCGGAGAGAGCCGCCCGCTTATCCTGATTTAAATATGGATAGTCGTCCAGCGCGCCGTAAAATTTCAATACGAGCTCCGCGGCCATATCGGTAACGGTTCCGCCCCTCCGGTCCCGAAGGCCGTCCAAAAGCCCCTCCAGTATTGCGTAGTAAGGATATGGCAGGCTGTCGGGCACCTTTGACAGCGCGGGTTCGGGAGCGGATACGGGCCTTCCGGATATGCACGAAATATATGGCATCCTGGCGCCTATGGTACCAAGCACGCTGAATATTACAAGCTTAAGTTCGTCCGGCTGTGAGAAGTCCGCAAGGCATTCGCGAAGCAGGTATTCGGCCCTCGCGCCGCCTATCCGGCCAAGCAGGATAACGGCGGATTTCTGAATCTGAGGCGATTGGGTCATCAAGGTCCAGCGAAGAACGGACTCCAGGTCATTATCCTCGTCCCATATGGATGCAATATAATCATTTTCCTTATCCAGCATCTCTTTTAATAGCGAAAGCCGCCTTACCGCCTCTACTACCGGAACCGAATAGCTCCCCATGAACCGAAAGGTAGTTTTTTTCCCAATAAGCGCGTCCGAGCAGACCCTTCTATAATAGAGCGCCACGCTGTCAAGAGGATCGATTTTAAGCAGCTTATTATAGTGTTTAATCGCGACTCCATAGTCGCCCTTATGAAAGCAGCATAAGGCAAGCCCATGACATACGGGAGGGCTGTATGGAAGCTCGGAATATAACCTGTTGTATAATCGCAGCGCATCCGCTGTAAACCCGTTTTCAACCAGCAGTATGGCAAGCTGAAGCGCCTCGTGGATGTCATCGGGAGTGCGTGCCGACAGCTCTTTGAGTATATCATAGGCTTCGCTGGTCTTCCCAGCGGCCGTGAGGAACATCACTAGGTTGCATTGGATCAGGATACTATCGGGAATGGTACGGGCGATATCCCTAACCTGCTCAATGGCTTCGTCCAGGCGTTTTGCTTCAAACAGCATGACAGCCAAGTTGTTCTTTATGCCGATATGGTCCGGATTCTTATAGGATATATCTTTTAACAGGGAAATCGCCATATTTGAATCGCCGTTTTGGATAAAATCCTGTATTTGCACTAAATCGGACCTTGAAACGCCGTCCATATCCTGGGAAATACTCGGTTCATCCGCACCATATTTTTTGACGATATCGGTCAGGAACATAACCCTTTGATACAGCTCTTTGTCTTCATCCTCTTCCAGACACATACTGAGATACTCTTCCGCCAGGCTGAAACATCCCATGTTTATCAGGTTAAACGCCAGCCCGATATAGCTCTTTGCGCGGTATTCCTTATTCGCCAGATTCATAATATACAACCTGTTTGCCTCTTCAAACCGCTGCATCTTTGTAAGCAATGAGGCAGTTGTTAAAACGGTATCGGGATCATACGGACGCGCCTTTAAAGCCCTGTGGTAACAGAGCATGGCTCCAGGCAAATCGCCAAAGGCTTCCCTGCGCAATGTGGTATTCGGCGGGGCGCTCAAAAGCCAGCAGTTTGCCCGTTGAACGTAGTTTTAAGCGGTCACTCGACATCGGCTGCGGCGCCGGTTGCGGCGCACCTCCTAATAATTTTTTCCAGATCGCTCAAATCAAACTTATAGGCTGAGTTGCAGAAGCGGCAGGTTATTTCGGCGCCCCCGTCCTCCTCCAGCATTTCCCTGAGCTCCTTCTCGCCAAGCGACTCGAGTATTGCCTCAAGCCTTGCCCTGTCGCAGTCGCATCGAAAAACGGGTTCAAACCCCTCCGTAACCGTAAGGTCCATGCCGGCAAACAGTTTGTCAAGCGAGCCTTCGAAATCGCCGCTTTTTTCAACCATCTCCGTGAGCCCCCGTATCGCTCCGACGCTGCTCTCAAGCGTCGATACATACTCGTCCGGACATTGGGGGAGCGGCTGCGCCAGCAGCCCGCTGGCCGCCAACACATCGCCCGTAGCCGTTGCAACCCTCACTCCAAGGTACAGAAGCGACGGCTGCTGCTCGCTTAGCGCAAAATAGTTTGCAAAGTCCTCGGCTATCTCGCCCGAGACAATTTCACTCTTCCCTATATAAGGATCCTTGAGCGAAAGATCGCGAATGACGGTTAGATCGCCCTTCCTGCCAACCGCTTCAGCTACGTCAAGCTTGCCGTCCGGCGTGGGCGGAAGCTCAAGGGAAGGGTTTTCAATGTAGCCTTTAACGATTCCGCCCCTTCGGGCAGTACAAATTATCCGCCCCGCCGGGCCGCCTCCATTGATTATGGTTGATATACGGTCGGTATCATTTTTCAGCAGCGCACCCATAACGGACGTTATCATAAGCGTGCGCCCAAGCGCCGCGGTACAAACCCGGGATAACCCGTGCCTGGTTTTCGCGTCCCTTATCAGCTCGGTGCCGTTGATGGCGATCAGATTGACGTTCCCGTCAAAGAGCAGTCCCTTAATTATTTTATCGGCCATTGTTTAACCTCCGGTTACGTATTATCCTTCTTTGCAATAAACTGCAGCCGCTCGCTCTCGGGTTTTGGCGGTTCAAGGGTGAACGCGTCGTATACCCTGACAGAACCAAACCCCGTTTCAGCCAAGGCCCCGCGCAGCTCCCGCTCAGTATGGGCGCGCTGCACGTGCGTTTCCTCAAATCTTTCATATAGCTGATCCCTACGGGAGAAAAAGGTAAGCCTCATCTCGCACAGGGACCGCGCGCGGTCATAGCTGTTGTCCCATATATAGGCGGCGTCGCCCTCATCCGACGCAAACGTATTGTTTGCGATAATGCGTTCGAGTTTATACTTGGTGGACACATCGAACAACAGCGTTCCCCCAGGTTTAAGCGCGCGAAACGAGGATGAGAAGAAAGCCGCGGTCCGCTCAACCGATGTAAGGTAGTTTACCCCATCACATGCGCATAATATCGCATCCGCGGGGGTGTGAACGCAAAACTCGGCCATATCCATGCATATAAGAGGAACCGTAAGCCCGTTTTTCCTTAGCTTTTCCGACGCAACGCCCAGCATGTCCTCGGATATGTCGAGCCCCGTCATGAAAAATCCCATTTTTGCAAGGCGCATCGTAAGTTCGCCTGTTCCGCAGCCGCATTCTATAACCGTTTTTGCGTCTCCCAACAAACGCGATATATATTTTGCCCAATCGTCGTACCCCACGCCCCGCATAAGCCGGTCGTAGATATACGCAAATCTACCATAAGCCTGCATATTCAAACTCCAAGCGTCTTGACTTATTATTGATTAATATTACCTCAATTTTTAGAAAACGGCAATACAATACAAAATAAGACCTGTTTACACATGCGTTTTCAAGAATTCGATAAAAAGGCTTACGCGGACGTGCCGCGGGTTTGCACCCTATATAAACTATAAAAACTTTTTATACCCGTTATTGGCTATACCGAGCAAAACACCATGGCGCTCTAAGGGCCGACGAAACGCGATGAAGCGGCGCAGCAGCATGAGTTAGAGGCATCCTGAGAATACAACCGTCAGCGCATTGGTTCTTTTAAAACAAATATCATATTTCGGCTGTTGTCCTCAATGCGTTCCTCTACCAACGGACATGCCAGCCGTCCGCATTCCATCGATACGGCAAGTCCCGATTCCCGCGCAAGCATTCTTATCTCCCTTGGCAAATAGTAAGTAAGCTGGGTGACAATCGTTTCTTCCCTCAATAGGTTATCCGCTTCGTCGAACTCCTGTATCAATATCTCATCGGTTTCCAGCTGGCTCACAAAATCGTAGCGTGGAGTAAAAGTATCGCGCAGCGTCGTCCCCCTTGAAGTTTTAAATTCGCTTACGAAGGTCATGCCGTTTTCCTCGGCCATGCTTGTCAAATCGGGAATCGAGCTGTCGATTATAATGGCGCCGCCAGGCTTTAGATGGCGCTTTGAGCTTATTAGTATTTTTAAAACGTCGTACGGATCTATAAACATATTCAGGAAATTGCACGCAAGCAAAACCACGTCGAACTTTTTGCCTATATTAAAATCGCGGGCGTCGCCCCGTATAACCGAAAGCCTTTCATTAGGATAATCTTTGCTTAAAAGAAGGCTAATCATGTCCTTTTCGTACTCAATGCCGGTTACATTACAGCCGTTTTGAGCAAGGGGAATGGACAGCCTTCCCGACCCGCATCCCAGCTCCAACACATCCGTTCCGAAATACCGCTTTATCAGCTCGGGATAAACCGCGCTGTCGGTATTGCCGCTGTGGAGCAGATCGTACAGTTCGGCGGCGATTCCCTGAAACTCGGTTTTCATAGCAATTCCCCTAATTGATGGTGTATTTGTCTTTAAACACTTGGTACTGCTCGGCAAAGGGCGTTTCCGACTTCACAACGCTTAAGTATTCGTGCATGTCGAAGGAGGCGACGCTGATTTGTATCACACATGCGGCGATATTGGAGCAATGGTCCGCAACCCTCTCATAGTTGGTAATCAGGTCTGAGAATATAAAGCCAAGCTCGATAGTACAGTTTCCGTCCTTAAGGCGCCTCACATGCCGCATTTTCAGCTCTGTTTCAAGGCCGTCAATTACCTCCTCAAGCGGCTCGACCTTGGACGCCAGCTTCAAATCCTCCGTGGCCACGATATCGGTGGCAAAACCTACAATCTCGGATACAGCGGAGCCCATAACTCCAAGTTCGCCCTTGGCTATATTTGAGAAGGCAATCCCCTTATTAGCCATCTCCTGAACGGATTCCACAATATTGACGCAATGATCGCCTATCCGCTCCAGGTCACCAATTATATGCAGAAGCTTCGACACCTCGTTGCTATCCTCCTCAGACAGCTCGCGCGCGCTCAGCTTTACAAGGTATGTGCCGAGCACATCCTCATATCTATCTATTTTATCCTCGTTTTCAATGATAAGCTTGGCCGTTTTCGCGTCGTACTTGTCAATCATGGCCAATGACATATTCAGCGTGTTCCTGGCAAGCGCCGCCATCTCTACAGTAACGTTTTTGCATTGTTCTATGGCGAAGGAGGGAACGTTGAGCAGCCTTTCGTCGAGCAATACCTCCTCCTTGCTGCCCTCACGGATTGTAAGCGTGGCGAGCTTTGCAAGCTGATTGCCAAACGGGAGCATGATGGCTGTGGAGGTTAGGTTAAATACCGTATGTATCATAGCGATTTCAGCCCCGTTAATGCTTGTGGCCGTAAAGCTGAATCCAATTATTGCGTCAAGAACATAAAATAACGCTAAGAAGATAATCGTTCCGATAATGTTGAAGTAAAAATGGATCATTGCCGCGCGCTTGGCGTTTTTATTGGCGCCTATACAGGATATCAGCGCCGTAGCGCATGTACCGATGTTTTGTCCCATGATTATAGGTATTGCCATTCCATACGTTATGCTCCCCGTTGTAGCGAGCGCCTGCAGTATGCCGACCGAGGCCGACGAGCTCTGTATGATAGCCGTAAGAACCGTTCCCGCCAAAACGCCAAACAGAGGATTTGTAAACAAGAGCAGAATGGATGTAAACGCTTCGCTGTTGGCAAGCGGAGCCACAGCGTCGCTCATAGCCGACATGCCGAACATGAGCATAAAAAAGCCGACAAGTATTGAACCAAGATCCCGCTTGCGCCCGCTTTTGGAAAACATTATCACGCCCATGCCGATTACGGCCAGTATCGGGGCAAAGGATGTGGGCTTGAGCATGCTTATCCATATGCTGTCGCCCTGTATGCCGGTAAGGCTCAAAATCCATGCCGTTACCGTGGTGCCGATATTGGCGCCCATGATTATGCCGATGGCCTGCTTAAGCTTCATAATGCCGGAGTTTACGAATCCAACCACCATTACCGTGGTGGCGGACGAGGACTGTATGATAGCTGTAACGCCGGCTCCAACGAGCACGCCCTTTAGAGGATTGTTGGTCAGGTTTTCGAGTATACGTTCAAGCTTGCTGCCGGACAGCTTTTCAAGGCCTCCCCCCATAACGTTCATTCCATAGAGAAAAAGGACCAGGCCTCCCAAAAGCATAAAGACGTCGAATATATCCATCGGCACCTCCAAAGCGTGATTTTACGTTTCATCTATAGTGTTACATGCCGAACTTAATCTTAACATATTTAGCATTTGCCGAGAAGTAAGGAAAAAGAATATATAAAGGCGCATTATATTGCAATAACGCGTAAAGCCGCATAGTAAAAGGGCTTTTTATGGTTTACATTAATTTCATAAAAATAAAAAAACCGCATTGACAAGCGCTTAGGCATAAGTTATAATAACGTCTGTCGACGCGGAATGGCGAGGGAGCATAGCTCAGCTGGGAGAGCACTTGCCTTACAAGCAAGGGGTCACAGGTTCGAGCCCTGTTGCTCCCACCATCCGCTTTTGATTTAAAACGGCCCGGTAGTTCAGATGGTTAGAATGCCAGCCTGTCACGCTGGAGGTCAGGGGTTCGAGCCCCCTCCGGGTCGCCATAAACGCCTCGGTAGCTCAGTTGGTAGAGCAAGGGACTGAAAATCCCTGTGTCGGTGGTTCAAGTCCACTCTGAGGCACCATTGCGGGAGTAGCTCATTTGGTAGAGCGCCGCCTTGCCAAGGCGGAGGTGGCGGGTTCGAGCCCCGTCTCCCGCTCCATTTTTTAAACGGATATAACTGAAGATGCATCCTAGGTCTTATACGGGCATATAATGGGATTGATATGGCACCATAGCCAAGCGGTAAGGCAGCGGTCTGCAAAATCGCCATCCCCGGTTCGATTCCGGGTGGTGCCTCCAAAAACAAATTTCCGGCATATAGCTAGATAGTATAAGACATAATATGGAGATTCAAGGTAGGGCATGAATTCATGGCCCTATCATTTATATATCACGACTGAAGTCCAGAAATGCCAATAAGGGAGGCATAATGTGGAAGACCATGTAAATATCGTAAAAAATTATTATGACAGCGATGTCTTAATGGAATGGAACCGTCTGGAAGAGCATCCGTATGAGTTCGAGCTTACGGTGAGGATGATGAACAGGTATATAAAGCCTGGCGACAGCATACTGGACATAGGCGGAGGCCCCGGAAGATATTCGCTTTACTTTGCCGGCAGGGGCTGCGACGTTACGCTCCTTGACCTTTCAAGCTCAAATGTAAACTTCGCTTTAAAGAAGGCGGAGGAGCTGAACGTGAGGCTTAATGGAATAGTAGGCGATGCCAGGGAGGTCGGTGAGCTGGTAAGCGGCTCGTATGATCATGTCTTTATAATGGGTCCGATGTACCACCTGCTGGATGAGCAGGACAGAGCACGGGCGATAAACTCGGCGCTTCCGCTTTTAAAGGAAGGCGGCAACCTGTATGTCTCCTTTATACTGATTTTTTCCGGTATGATTTACTCTATGAAGTATAAGCCGGAGATGATAATGGGCGAGGCTGAAGGACCCTTTATTGACAGCGTCATAAGGGGAGACTCTTATGGCGGGGATGCGTTTACAAAGGCGTTTTTTATAAACCAGAAGGGAATAATGCCCTTTATGGAGCGTTTCCCTCTCAAAAAGCTCAACCTGTTCGGGCAGGAGGGTATAATGTCTCCGTGCGAAGAAAATTTCCTTATACAGCCGCGCGAAGTTGTTGACAAATGGCTTGATGTTGCGGAGAAGCTATGTGAGAGGGAGGAGTTCCTGGGGTATGCTGAGCACGCGATGTACATCGGGCGGAAGGAATCCCATAAGCCAAACCCTCAGGGGGTTGAATAGCCGCAGCTTATCGGACGCAATTCAAATGCGTAATATAATAACGGTTTAAACCAAGAAATATATTAACGAAAACCTGTCGGCCTATAATACAAGTGCCAACAGGTTTTTTACAGCTCCGCGGGCTAAGAGCGGCTCATTATAGCGATATCCAGGTTCCGGTCCGCTTAAATATTCAAGGAGTGGCAAAAAAGGTTGTAAGAACTCCAAAAAATTCACAGGGAATAATATTAGCTTAGTGCATCGCCAAAATCTTACAATCCATCAAAGATCAGAGAGGATAACGTGAGAGCGACTGATAAGAGGCCAAACAACAAAAGTAAACCGTTGTTTTTCGGGATTCCAAAGGTGACTTTTTGTAAAAAAGACGCCTTTGGCGGGGTTTGAGGCAAAAGCCCCACGAAGCCGGTCTGACAGCTGCTTGCGGCCGAAGACTGGCTTTTGCGGGTTTTGCCGCTAGGGAGCGCGAAGGCGAGAAGCAAAGCGCGCGGCCTCAAAAAAGCAGCGCGGCCAGTTTTTTTACACGATGAGACCTGAATCCCACCATACCCAAAGCACGAACTATAGCGTTCGGCGGATCCTGTTGTTATTGAAGAATACTATACATATAAACATTTCTTTTTGTTTATTATATAGTTGACGGAACATGAAGTCAGTTCGGAATAAAGATAAACTTTAGAGGATAATTTTATCAGCAACTTTAAATCCAAGGCTGTGTATGATATTATAATATGTAATATCGTTAAAGTCGATTACACTTTTATATGGCGGTGCTTTACATGAGGTATGCTTGGTCTGAGTTATATTCAAGCCTGAAGGATTGTAAAAGGTGCGGCCTGCACGAAGGACGGAACAATGTGGTAATAGGCGATGGAAATCCCAAGGCTCCCGTAATGTTCATTGGTGAGGGACCTGGGCGCGATGAGGATTTGCAGGGGCTTCCGTTTGTTGGCGCCGCTGGAAAGCTTCTTGATAAAATGCTTGACGCCATAGGCCTTAGCAGGGATAACGCGTACATTGCCAATATTGTCAAGTGCCGCCCCCCAAACAACCGAAATCCAAACGATGACGAGGCGGCGGCCTGTCTGCCATACTTGAGGGCCCAGGTTGCGCTTGTAAGGCCCAAGGTTATAGTGTGCCTTGGTGCGGTGGCTTCTAAATACATATATGATCCCCAGATTAAGATCACCCGCGACCGCGGAATATGGAAGCGAAGCAAGGGAGTGTATATCATTCCAACCTATCATCCGGCGGCGCTTTTAAGGGATCCGGCTAAAAAGAGGGAGTCGTGGGAAGATCTTCAATCAGTAAGGTCAAAGCTTGAGGAGCTGGCGTCACAGCCGGCAAAAGAGCCATAAATAAACAGAACATGCGGGTAAACGTAGTTCTTGCGGCTTTATAACCTGCCGCTTAACTTAATTGTTGTGTAAACTAATAATGTGGTATATAATTATTGGGCGTCAATGCGCTTTATAGTTATATAATTAGGAGGTAGCATAATGTCGGGTCATTCCAAGTGGGCAAATATTAAAAATAAAAAGGAGAAGACCGATGCTCAGCGCGGCAAGATCTTTACAAAGATAGGCCGCGAGATTGCCATTGCGGTCAAAGAAGGCGGTTCAGACCCGTCAAACAACTCCAAGCTTAGGGATGTAATTGCAAAGGCGAAAGCAAGCAATATGCCAAACGACAATATTTCGCGTTCGATTAAGAAGGCGGCGGGCGAGCTTGGCAGCGTGAATTACGAGGAGATAACCTACGAGGGCTATGGCCCCGGAGGTACTGCTGTAATCGTAGAGGTGGTTACTGACAACAGAAACCGCGCAGCCGCGGATGTGCGCCATATATTTGATAAAAACGGCGGCTCCATGGGCTCGTCGGGGTGCGTAGGCTGGATGTTTGATAAGCGTGGGGTAATGATAATTGAGAGAAGCGCGTCGATAGATGAGGACGAGCTTATGATGGCCGCGCTTGACGCTGGAGCGGAGGATTTTATACCCCAGGATGATGTATACGAGGTATATACTTCGGTGTCAGATTTTTCAGCGGTGAGGGAGGCTCTCGAATCCGCAGGATACGGATTCCTGTCGGCTGAGCTGAGCATGATACCCCAAAACACGGTTGACATTTCGGCAGACCCTGAAATGGTGCAGAAGGTGGAGCGCCTGCTTGAGCGGCTTGAAGACAATGACGACGTTCAGGAGGTCTATCATAACGCGGTGCTTCCCGAAGAGGAAGAAGAGGAATGAATAAAGCAAAAAAGGGGCTGAGACGAACTCGGCTCCTTTTGTTATGGCACAGGACAGGCGGGTATTCCCATGTAAAGCGGCGCCCGCTATCCCCTTAACGCCTTTATTATCATGGCCGTAAGCATTCCGGCCAGAGCGCCTATAGCCATATCGCACAGCAGTGCCAGGGTAATGGAAAATGTACCCGACAGCGCTGAGAAGATTGCAAAGGCCATCAGGGCATAGACAATACCAGCGAGCGCCCCGTATACCCATGCGCGGTTTTTACACTTTTTTGTTATTACGAATGAGGCAAGCGCGGCGCCCAGAACCTTTATAACCGATGTTACCACCGCTATGCTGCCGTCGTCCAGCCACGACTGTTGCAGCGCGACCGCAAAAAGCACTATCAGCGCTATGCTTAGCACAGAGGCTATAAGGCCAGCCTTTATCAGCTGGGGTATTATGTTGCAGCCGGTTTCATTGGAGGATTTTGTGCCTCTCATATATCATACGCTCCCTGTCCCTTTTGGGATATGCTTATGCTGGAAGCGCCGGCTATATTCCGGATTTTTATGCTGTAATAAGCTAAAGCCGAGGGATTATTGCCCTTGATACAGCCGCTGGATTACCTCATTGAGCTTTGCGAGCTGCTGACCGGACAGCATGGGGGAAACCGTATTCAAAAAGTTCTGCATATCGGCATCGTTGATTTGCCCGGACTGCCTTGCGTTCATCAACTCGCCTATCAGCTCGTCTGGCGTGTTGTCGGAATAGCGGTTGATTACATCGGTAATGCCCTGGATGTCCTGGCTGCTAGCGCTAGGCTGCTGCGTAACGGGATTATTTTTATTACCCATGTTTTTAAGACTGCGTTTCATAAAAATCACCTCTTTGACAATAATATGCTCGTATATCTGCGCGCTGTGCGAACTTATCAAAAAATGCCGCATATAATAAAGCATAACATTACATCGTGCTCAGCACGGACAGGAGACTACAATGCAGAGGATGGCACCTAACAGCGTACCGGCTTCAAAGCCTATGCCAGTCAAACCCGATATAATCGAAGAGGCTTCACCTGCTCTTCTTATGGCCAGAAGGATACGTTCAGAACAGGGCGTGGAACAGCTGAAACGGTTCCTGAACTCAATGGAGCCATTTGTGGCGCCTGCCGAGAGGATGAAAATAGCCGAGTCAATGGGGGTACGGCTGAATCCCTCAGGCCCAAAGGCTGAACCCCAGGCGGCAAAGCCATCTCCAGGGGCAGGAATGCCCAATATTCCCAGCACTCCGGCGACGGGGCAAAGTCAGGGCAATCCAATGTCCCTTCTCAGCTCGATGCTTGGCCAAAAAGGGATGGGAGCGGCAAACGGAGGCGGGCTTGACCCCATGATGCTGATGCAGATGATGAACGGGATGAAGCGCGGAAAATAGCATCCATTATATATAGTGATATCCTCCAGAAAGAATCATGCCCGGCGCGCCGGCCGGGCATGATTCTTGTTTTAATGCGTAATGCTTGTGAATTTGGCGGGAAGCGTATATAATCAAATGGGAAAAGTATTGGAGGATAATATGTATTACGATGCAGAACATTGCAGCGAGATTTTACGGCTGCTTAGCGAGGCGCATCCAGACGCGGCGCCGGAGCTAAGATTCAAGAACCCGTTTGAATTGCTGATTGCCACGATTTTAAGCGCCCAGTGTACGGACAAGCAGGTCAACAGGTGCACGGAGGCGTTGTTCAGAGACTATCCCGACGCAAAGAGCATGGCGGTACTGACGCCGGATGAGTTGAGCCAATATATAAGGCCATGCGGATTTTTTAACACAAAGGGGAAGAATATACTTGCTACCTGCAATATGCTGATTTCAGAATATGGCGGCGAAGTTCCCCAAACAATGGATGAACTAGTATCTCTCCCGGGAGTTGGCAGAAAGACCGCCAACGTGGTGCTGTCAAACGCATTTGAAAAGCCGGCCATAGCTGTTGATACGCATGTTGCAAGGGTCAGTAACAGGCTGGGGCTTGCCGATTCAAACGATGTGCTCAAGATAGAGAAACAGCTTATGGAAAACATACCGGAGGATAAGTGGTCGATAGCGCATCATTGGCTTATATTTCATGGAAGGCGCGTATGCTCGTCAAAAAAGCCAAAATGCGGCGAATGCACGCTTAAAAGTGTTTGCAGGCACTATGCGGAAGGAACGGAGGTGCGGGCGGAAGCGGCCGGCGAGCCGAGCGCCCTGTAAAGATGCAGTTTGTAGATAAAGCCAAAATTATAATAAAGTCCGGCGACGGCGGCGACGGATGCGCGTCGTTTCACCGCGAAAAGTATGTGCAGCGCGGGGGACCGGACGGCGGCGACGGCGGAAGCGGAGGAAGCGTAATATTTGAGGCCGACGAGGGAATGAACACCCTTCTTGATTTTAAGTTTATGCGCCATTACCGCGCGCAAAAGGGGGAAAACGGCAGGTCCCAGCTCCAGCGCGGGAAAAACGGCGAGGATCTGATTATAAGGGTGCCTGTAGGCACGCTTGTGCGCGATGTGGAGAGCGGAAAGATAATCGCCGACATGAACAGGCCAAAAAGGAGACGCGAAGTCCTTAAAGGGGGAAGAGGCGGCAAGGGCAACGCCAGGTTCGCAACGCCTACCAGGCAGGCTCCAAGATTTGCGCAGCCAGGTATAAAAACGCTTGACAGGGAGGTTGAGCTTGAGCTAAAGACGATTGCCGACGTAGGCCTCATAGGGCTTCCAAACGTGGGGAAGTCGACCATATTATCGGTGCTTACAAGTGCAAAGCCTAAGATCGCAAACTATCATTTTACAACCCTAACGCCAAACCTTGGCGTAGTTAAGCGCTACGACCGTACGTTCGTGCTAGCGGATATCCCGGGGCTCATTGAGGGCGCGGCGGAAGGCGCGGGGTTGGGCCATGATTTTTTAAGACATATAGAGAGAACCAGAATGCTGGTGCATGTCCTTGATATTTCCGGCTCCGAGGACAGGAACCCGCTTGAGGACTATTACAGAATAAATGATGAATTAAAGCGGTACAGCGAGCGCCTGTATGAGCTGCCGCAAATTGTGGCGGCAAACAAGATGGATATAACCGGCGCCGGCGTTTACCTGGAGCTGCTTAGGGAGGAGCTTAAGGATAGGGATGTCGAGGTTTTTCCCGTATCCGCCGCCACGGGGCAGGGTTTTGAACCGCTGCTGGACGAGATTGTAAAAACGCTTGATAAACTTCCAAAGACTTACGAATTTGAGGAAGAAGAGATAGCCGTTGCCGACAGGTATGAAAAGGGCTTTAAAATCAGCAGGGACGGGGACGTCTATGTTGTAGAGGGCGGGACAGTAGAATATATACTTGACACCACAAATGCCGACGATGAGGAATCAATGAGGCGTTTTCAGCAATATCTCATACGCGAGGGCATAATCAACGCCCTGAGGGAAGCTGGAGCCGGAGAAAACAGCACGGTGCGAATGGGCGAGTGGGAATTTGATTTTGTAGAATAGGGGTATGGCAATATGAAGATTACGAGCAAGGAAAGAGCACGCCTCCGGGCTATGGCGAATGGTATGCAGCCCGTATTCCAAATAGGAAAAGGGGGGCTTACCCCTGTTATAACTGACGAGTTGGACAGCGTATTGGAAGCGCGGGAGCTGATAAAGATATCCGTACTTGAAACCTGCGCTCAGGACGCGCGGGAGCTGTGCAAAACACTCTCCGAGAGGCTGCGCGCCGAGCCGGTGCAATGTATCGGACGCAAATTCGTAATTTACAGGCGGTCAAGGGAGGGAAAACATATCGAACTTGACTAGCCCAGCGATAACAGGAATAAGGACCTGCGCGGATGTGACTGCGCCGGCCCTTTTATTATTCTATGTGAGTTTAACCCGCGGGGGCGTTTTCGTCGCCTTTTAAGGCCAGAGCGTGGTCCGTCCACCACGACAGGCCGGCGAAGGTTATGCATATGCCGGCCATAAGCCTGTAATACAGGGCAAAACGGGTGGTAAAGGATAATGCTATAAGCCCCAGCGCTATCAAAAGATAATTCCTTGCCCTTGCCGAGGTAAATACGACCATTTTTTTCTTTCTTCTGTTCCGTTTCTCTTCAACTATACCATCTATTAGAGACGCCTCAAGCGTTTCCGCGTCAACGTACAGGCCAAGTTCGTCAGCATATTCCAAAATGTCGTCCGGGCCGTGCAGGCTAATATCAACGTCGCTGAACCGCCCTGCCATCCTTACCGCGCTATCGGTTGCGCTTGTAGCATAGAAGACGTGTATAGCTTCAGCCTGTTTTTGCTTTGCCATTCTATACGCGCGAAGCACGTCGTCGGGATCAAGGGGGGCGGCCTTTTGCACGGCAAAGAGCAATCCTTCGCCTTCGGTCCGTTCAAAGCAAAACCTGGCTATGCGGGAGAATTCGCCCCTGTCCAATACGAGCAGCGTCTGAAGGGCATGCTCGCGCTTAAGCCGGACTCGCTCCTTTTTTATAAATCTATCGAGGCGTATGCTCTTTATCAGCTCAATAGCCACACAACACATGAGCGTTACGATAACCGACAGCGCCGCGGACAGTCCGCTGGGCGTACCGTTCGATTTAAACCACAGGTATAAGGCTGCGAATATAATCAGCCTGAGTACTATAAAGTCCAGAGCGCGTGCAAAAACCGTACGGTTTTTATATAGCCTGTTCTTATAATAACGTTTTAAAAGAATACGGTTGTTCATATCATCACCCCATAGGATATAATTCCCATTTAAGGCGATATTATGCATAAGCGGCTAATTGACAGTTGGACAGTCTGACGTTAAAAAGCATAGTCGACTGAAACGCTACCTTCGCGCGCGTTATGCATAAAAGGCTTGACAGTATTCTTGTGATAGGGGTTTCCCTGATATGCCTCAAGCGCGTTCAGGTCGTCTAAAACCACTTCCAGTACTAAATCATATGAGCGTTCGGAATGGATGATATCAACGCCAACGTTAATGCTTCGTATCATTGGAACCCTTCCCTCCATGGACAAAAGAATCTGCCGCGCTTTTTCAGCCGCTGGTTTGCTGCTGTCCTTAAGTTTATAGCATACAATGTGCTTAATCATATTGTATCCTCCTGCGTAATCTACTTTAATACATAAAGCAAGAACAGCATAGCAGTAAATAGGGCTGGTTCGCAAGTGTTTTCACAAATATCCGCAATATCTAAAATGTGTAGGATTGTCAAACATGTCGAAGAGGATGAGCGGCAAGAAAATCATGGGGGAGAGCCAGGA
>UQXE01000032.1 GCA_900544965.1 uncultured Eubacteriales bacterium
AAAAATAACAGTTTGCGCAGCCGTCACTTATTTTATAACAGCCCGTCCACGGCTCCCAGTTCATAGTCGGCCTCCTTTATTATCCGCTAAAATATCAGATGGGTCAGCAACATACGATAACCGTTTGGCTCCGAGCCCAGTGGTATGGGCATTGTTGTCGCTCCCAACAATTCGCCCTTGATGGAAAACCGTCGAACGCAAGCGATAGGGTTCGGCAGGCATTCGGTATGAGTGTGTATTGGGGAAGGAACGTATCCTTCTCCGGGAGCACGACATTATAATACTGGATATATTTTTCAAGTCCCATATGGGATGGCAAAGCATTGAATTGCTTATCCTTTTGAAGAATCAAACGGCTTCCTCCTGCCTCTAAATAAAATTTCAAGCCAAAGTTTCCGCCTCGCTCCATTGTGGAAAGTGAAATGAGTGATCAAATAATCAATAAACTTATGACATATCTCATTTCTTGTTCCATTCACGGAATTTTTTGATCAGTATGTTACGTACCACAATGGCGACAATCGCTAATGCGACAAATCCAATGACTTCCCACATAGCTATTCTCCCTTCACGCTCTTTTTTTCTGTACAATTTGTATGGACGCCGTTACCGACAGAACGATGACGAGCGCCATAGCGCCTACACCACCCAATAGCGGCAAGGCGCTGTTTTGCAGGAAACCCAGGTCAAAGCTGTTTGCGTCTCCCATAAGCAGCCGGACAATATAGTAAAACAGCAAAAAGCCAACTGTCGGAACAACCATGAACATCTTGCCCTTGATGGAGCCGAAGCGGTAATAGCCCGGAATCTGGACGCCTGCATAAATGCAGAACAGTATAGCGCAAAGAAGGAAGGTTCCCAGTATTTCTGGCAGGGTTAGGGCAGTATTCTTAAACCGCAGAATAACCGCCTGTACGCCCAGTGTGACCAGCAGGGCCAGAAAGCCCATCGCAAATATGATCAGGTATCTTCCAGCAACCAGGGCGCTTTTTTTCGCTGGGAGGAAGCCGTAGAAGCGTTCCATACTGTTCTTTTCCACCACGGAAAAGGTGTAGCCGGTGGTCATGGCCATGACCGTGGCGGCAAAGGACAGCCCCTCAAAGAGCGTGCCTGTAAAAAAAGTGATGAGCAGCGGCACCAGCAGCACCAGCAGCATGGATTTCAAGTAGGGTTTGAGAAGCAGGTAGTCCAGCTTCATACATTTCATGGAAAGGTTCATCTTTGCGCCTCCTTCTCAGCCTGTCGGCTTACAAACACTACGATATCATCAATCGTCGCTTGCAGGGCGTCAGCCTGCATATCTTCCGGTATATCCTGCGTTCGAATGAGCGCTTCGTACCCTGTGGCAAAGGTTCTGGTTCCGATCATATGGTTTTTAAGTTCCGGCGTCAATGCCTTTTTGTCCCCGCTGACAATGCGGTATCCCTCGACAAAGTCCTCCTTGCTGCCTGTAAAAATCATCTTGCCCAGGTTGATATAGGTGATATAGTCCGCGATCTTCTCAAGGTCGCTGGTGATATGGGTGGAGAAAAGAACACTGTGCCGCCCGTCCTCAATATAGCCCGAAAGAATCTTCAACAACTCGTCACGTGAAACCGGATCGAGGCCGCTGGTCGGTTCATCCAGAATCAGGAGCTTCGCGTCATAGGAAAAGGTGCAGGCCAGCATGAGCTTCATCTGCATCCCTTTGGAAAGTTCCTTGACGCGTTTCTCCTTTGCGATACGAAATTTTGAGAGCATGGACCAATAGGTTTCGCTGTTCCACCCGATGTAGAAAAGAGAGTATGCCTTTTCCACATCGGTCATGCTCCACTCATCTACAAAGTAGCTGTTGTCAAACACCACGCCGATGTCCCGCTTAATCTCCTGCTCCTGTGCGATATGGTCTTTTCCGAATACGGTTATGCTGCCGCTGTCGGGCTCGACCATATTGAGGATGGATTTGATGGTCGTTGTTTTGCCCGACCCATTGGGGCCAATCAGCCCCATGATAAACCCCTCCGGCAGACGGAAGGAGATATTGTCAAGGGTAAAATCCGTATAGGTTTTAGAGAGCGCTGTTACTTCCAGCATATTATTCATGGTGAGTCCTCCTTAATTGTTCTTGAAACAGAGTACATATTTCTTCCTCGGCGGCCCCTGCCTTCCGTGCCTTTTGAATCGCCTGCCCCATAAGTGATTTCGCTTCATCAAGCAGATGTCTCCTGATGATCTCCAAACTTTTTTCGGCAACGAAACAGCCCTTGCCCTGAACCGTTTCCAGATATCCCTCGTTCTCCAGCTCCGTATAGGCGCGGTTGACGGTCAAAACCCCCACCTTGAGTTCCTTTGCCAAGGATCGGAGGGAAGGCAGCGTATCGCCGGGCACAAGCTCGCCGCTTAAAATATCGTGAACAATCTGGCGCTTGATTTGTTCATAGATAGGGCCTTCATAGCTGTTGGATACGGTAATCTTCACGGCTCCTCCTTCCCATGCGACAGCACATAGTGTTACACTGTTATAGTTATCAGTATAACAGTGTGCGCATTTTAATGTCAAGATGGTATTACTGGAAGCAAGAGGCTCAAATTTGTATTATAGAGATCATTATAGTAGAATAGGCGCAAGACTTCACGTTGCTCACGCAACGTAATACATGGTGGAGAAAAAGGATGTTTTAGAAAGCGCAGCGCTGTTTGCCGGGATCAAACCGGAGTTGATCCTGGGGCTGCTTCGCTGCATCGGCGCCAGAGAGGTGAAGGTCCCAAAGGGCGGCCGTATTATCAAGGAGGGCGAGCCGGCCGCTCAGTTCGGTATACTCCTGTCCGGCAGCGGGCGGTCAGTCAAGACCTACGCCGAGGGCCGCGTAATCCTCATCATGCTTTTATCTCCGGGCAGCAAGATCGGTGTGCTGCGCTCCGCCTGTCCGGATCACATAAGCCCGGTGTCGGTGCAGGCGGACGAAGATTCAAGCATCCTGATGGTCTGGTTTGCCGGCCTGATGGCGCGTTGCGCCGAGCACCGCCCCCAGCATGAGCGGCTGATTCAAAACTATGCGGGCGTCGTCGCCCGGAAGGGCCTTATTCTGCATGAGCGGAGCGACTGCCTGCTGCGGCCCACCGTTCGGGAGAAAATCATGGCCTATTTGAACCGGGCGTCCCGTGAACAGGGTGGTTTTTCTATCAAGATGCCTCCGGACCGCAGCGCCATGGCCGAATACCTCAATGTGGATCGCAGCGCCCTATCCCGAGAGCTGTCCAGCATGAAGCGTGACGGCCTGATCAATTATTATAAAAGCAACTTTGAATTAAAATATGGAGATAATAACGGATGAAGGAGAATTTTATGTGCACGTTTGATTATACCAAATCGTCGGCCGCGCTGCCGACGCCTGGAATGGGGGGAGAACATGAAGACAATCGCGATTATCGATGACGATATCCCCATCGGCGATATGCTGGAGGAAATTCTGCGCAAGGAGGGGCATGACGTACTGAGGGCCTATTCGGGTACGGAGGCCTTGTATCTTCTCTCCCGGCGCCGGCCGGATCTGGTGCTGCTGGATCTGATGCTGCCGGGGCTCCCTGGGGAAGAGGTCCTTCCCAAAATTCAAGGGATTCCGGTCATTGTCGTAAGCGCCAAGGTCGGGATTGACGACAAGGTAAGCCTGCTTTTGGGTGGAGCCGCCGATTACGTCACCAAGCCCTTCGACGTCAAGGAGCTGCTGGCCCGCGTTGCCGTTCAGTTGCGGCAGGGCTCGGATTCGGCGCACGCGCCGGTTTATGAGGCCGGCGATCTTCGCCTGGACACCCTTTCACACGAGACAACCGTCGGGGGCGTGCCCGTCTATCTTACGAAAACAGAATACGCGATACTCAAGCTGCTTCTCCAGCATTCCGGAAAGGCCATTGCCAAGGCGGTTATTTTAGACCGGATCAGCGAGGACACGCCGGACTGTACAGACAACTCCTTAAAGCAGCATGTCAGCAATCTGCGGCAAAAGCTCCGGGACGCCGGAGGGAAGGACTATATTGAGGCGGTATGGGGGATCGGCTTTAAACTGACGGAATCCTAAAATCTTGACGGTTTCTTTACTCTTTTCTTGACCGCCTTCTTGACGATTTTCCGGTAGACTTTGGTCATCAAAAAGAAGGAGGCAAACCCCATGGAATATGTATTGGAGGCAAAAGGGCTTTGCAAGCAATACAAAAGCTTCAAAGCGCTAAACAGCCTTTCCATGCGCGTCCCAAAAGGGGCGATTTATGGATTCGTCGGCAAAAACGGGGCCGGCAAAACGACTCTAATCCGGCTCATCTGCGGCTTACAGCAGCCCACATACGGGGAGTATACCCTGTATGGTCTCAGCAGCCAAGAGGCTGAAATCACACAATCCCGCCGTCGGATGGGGGCCGTTGTTGAGACGCCATCCATCTATATGGATTTGACCGCCGCCGACAATCTCAAGGAGCAGTACCGCGTGCTGGGGCTGCCGTCCTATGACAGCATTCCGGAACTCTTGAAGCTGGTGGGCCTTGAAAACACAGGGAAAAAGAAGGCCAGGAATTTTTCCCTTGGGATGCGCCAGCGGCTGGGCATTGCCGTCGCCCTTGCCGGGGCTCCGGACTTTCTCGTCCTGGATGAGCCAGTCAACGGCCTGGACCCCCAGGGCATTATCGAAATACGGGAGCTGATTCTCAGGCTCAACCGGGAGCATGGAATCACCGTGCTCATCTCCAGCCATATTCTAGACGAACTGTCCAAGCTGGCCACCCATTACGGCTTTATCGAAGGCGGCCGCATGGTAAAGGAAATCAGCGCCGTTGAACTGGAGGCCGCCTGCCGCAAATGCGTCCGCCTGGAGGTATCGGATGTGAAGATCCTTTGCCGTGTGCTGGACGGCATGAAGCTGGAATACAACATCCTCTCCGATACCGCGGCGGATATTTTCGCCAAGGTAAACGTGTCGAAGCTGACGGCCGCCCTCTCCAAGGAAGGCTGCGAGGTGATTTCCATGCAGGAACGGGATGAAAGCCTGGAAAGCTACTATGTTGGTTTGGTGGGGGGTGGCAATCATGACTAAGCTGTTATCCGCGAATTTCTTTCGCCTCAAAAAGAACAAATGCTTCTGGGTCTGCATGATTTTCATGCTTGCGGCGGGCGTCTTTTTCCCCGTCATGCGCTATGTCGATATGCAGAAATCCGGCACGGTCAATACTCTGGACAACGGTTTTTTTGCCTGCGCGTTGTTTATCGGCGTCCTGGCTTCTGTTTTTTGCAGCTTATTTATCGGAACGGAATACAGCGACGGCACGATTCGCAACAAAGTGGTGGTTGGTCAAAAACGCTCGGCGATCTATCTGTCCAATCTGATCACCTGCGCGGCGGCCGGCGTGGCGATGTGCCTGGCGTTCTTTCTCCCTTACCTGGGCTTGGGCATGCCGCTGTTGGGCTTTTTCACGGCGGATGTGAAGGTCATACTTCTCTTTACCCTGGCGGTTTTCGCCCTTTGCATCTCTTTCAACGCGATTTTTACCATGATCGCCATGCTCAATCAAAACAAGGCTGTAGTCGCCGTGACCTGTATCCTGAGCGCCTTTGTGCTCCTTGGCGCGGGCGCTTATATCAATGCCCGGCTGGACGAACCGAAGACCTATCCCAGCTACAATATAAGCGGCGAAGAAACCGCTTCCACGGTAATTGAAAATCCGGATTATTTGGAAGGAACCGAGCGGGACGTTTATCAGTTCCTGTATGACTTTTTCCCAGGCGGCCAGGCTGTGCAGTGCTCGACCATGGAAGCCGTCCACCCGCCCATGCTGCCCGTCTATTCAGCCGTGATCGTCGTTTTGACGACGGGCTTGGGGCTATTTTTCTTCCGGCGAAAAGATCTGAAGTAAAGGAGTTCTCATGGAATTTTGGTTATGGGCCGCTGTCGGCATATTGGCAGGCGTCGTCCTTGCCCTTGTGATCAAGCTGTTTCTCATGCGAAAGACGGCGCGGGAAATTGAAGAGGGATTTGCCCGGCGGCTTACAGCCGATACCAACACCTTGATTTCGATTTCTCATCAGGATAAAACGATGCGCCGGCTGACTGAGAGCATCAATCGTTCCCTGCGCAGCTTGCGCAGGGAACGCCGTCGGTTTCAGCAGGGCGATTTGGAGCTAAAAGAGGCCGTAACCAATATTTCGCACGACCTGCGTACACCCCTGACCGCTATCTGCGGGTATCTCGACCTCTTAGAGCAGGAAGAGAAGTCTCAGAATGTACAGCGGTACCTATCCCAAATTGAAGATCGCACAATGGCACTCAGACAGCTGACGGAAGAACTGTTCTGCTATTCGGTGCTCTCTTGCGCTCAGGAAGACTCCATCGAGAAAGTGGATTTGTGCCGGTTATTGGAGGAGTCCCTTCTGTCCTTCTATGGCGCCATGCGGCAAAAAGGGATTCATCCAGAAATTGAGATGCCGGATGAAAAGATGGAACGGATGCTCTCTCCCTCCGCGGTCAGCCGGGTTTTCGGCAATATCCTGAGCAACGCCATGAAATACAGCGACGGTGATTTGCGTGTCGTGATGGATACAAACGGGACCGTCGCCTTTTCCAATCGGTGCGGGACGATGGATCCTGTAACGGTGGGCCGCCTGTTCGACCGCTTCTATACCGTGGAAACCGCCCATAACTCCACAGGGCTGGGCCTTTCCATTGCCAAGCTTTTAACCGAGCGCATGGGTGGAACCATTCAGGCGCACTATCGGGAAGGAAGACTGGCCATTATGGTTTCCTTCCCATGAGCTAAAAAAGGTCTCAAAGCGGTAGCTCCTCAGAAAACATCTATCGCCTGCCGGATGAGCCGACTGTAGTTAACATCCCCTTTCAAAAGGAATGGCGCCAGATACCACGTTTCCACGGACTCGGAAAGGTGACTCTCTATCGTGATGCTCTTCAGTATTTCGCGCAGTACCTCATCCACGTACCCATAGGCGGTATCGAGGATCCTGAATTCTGTTCGCTCAAATATATCCTCCGATCCTGGCTTGGATTTTTGCCTTTCCTCCATGATGAGAATGATATCGAACAAGCTGATTTCTATTGGCGGCTTCTTTAGATCGTATCCTCCCGCAGGGCCGTGCGTCGCCACAATCAGTTCCGCGTCCCGCAATTTCGCGCGAACCTGAAGAAGATACCGCGGAGAGACCCCAATGGCTGCTGAAAGCTTGAAAGAGGATACGGTCTGCGCGTTTCGAGCCAAATACAGGATGAGCCTTAAGGCATAGTCTTTTGTTTTATTGAACGGCACAGCATATCCTCCGCTCCGCTTTTCGGCGTCTGTAGGAACCAGCATTGGATGCCGGCGAATTGCTAATGTGATTTCACCGTCTGCAGGCCGCCGCGTTTCAATTTCAAAATCACATCCGCATGCTTTGCCAGTTCGTTTGAATGGGTCACGACGATTACGCATTTATCCAGCTCATGGGTGCTTTTCTTCAGGAAACCTAAGATTTCAGCCGCCGTGTCCTCATCCAGATTGCCGGTGGGTTCGTCTGCCAGAATAAAGGGCGCGCCAGGTGCCAGCGTGCGGGCGATGGCCACCCGCTGCCGCTGCCCGCCGGAGAGCTTGAGCACATTTCGCTTCGCTTCCTTCTTTGTCAGCCCCAGCTGCTCCAAAATGGGCAAGGGGTCCTGTTTGGCGGTCGATTCTACGTTCTCCACCGGCGTCATGTAATCGATCAGGTTATAGCTCTGAAAAATCGGGGACACATGGTTGCGGCGGTAATATGGCAGGCCGTGCCTTGCAATGTTTTCCCCGTCAAACAGGATTTCTCCTTTTGTCGGGGAGTCCAGCCCGCCCAAGAGGGAGAGCAGCGTCGTTTTGCCCGAGCCGGACGGCCCCAGAATCGCATACATCATTCCCGTTTCAAATACGGCGTTCACACCGGACAAAACCCTGTTTCCCTTCGCATAGGAATAAAAGACCTCTTTGGTTTCTAAAACAGCCATTTGATGTTTCTCCCTTCATTAACTCATTTTTGATAGAATTTCCCTGGGCTTCAGGCGCATAACAGACGCCGAGGAGACCCCAACCGAAAGAACGATGATGGTAAAGCCGATGAGATAAAGCAGAACCATACGCAAATCAGGACGATGTTGTGATCAATAACGATGGCTACGGCGGGGAATCCGTACAGAAGAATGCTCCGGCGGCGCCGCTGGATGTGTCCATCGGCCTTGTCTTTCATATTAATTTGCAGCCCGTTATCGTCCTGCGGCGCGGGTTGCTCTTCTGTAGACTGCACCTGCGCCTGCAACAGACTGTTGCCGATCTGGCCTGCGATGAGGTTGCTTGGGAAGAAGGACAACCCGAACGCGAACACCGCGATAAGGAGCACCTCCGCCAGATATTGACCGATGATCGCTGTTTTCCTGATTCCAACTGAGAGCAGCACGCCCGTTTCGTGGACGCGGCTTTTTGCCCACATGGTCAAGATAAGGGACAGTACCACGATGCTGACCGCCACGATCAGGATGAGGACTGTGGTAATCAGGGACTGGTATTTCTCCAGCGGCGCGGCGGCCGCCTTGTAGGTCTTATTGTTGGTCTCCACCTTGAACGCCCGCCAGTCGATGGCGTCGTTCTGTTTTAGCCCGGCAACAATCTCGTCGAACTGGGCCGGGTCGTTTACCCCAAATACGACGCTTTGATATCCCGCCGCGGAATCTGACATCAGCTCCTGATAGGCCTGAATGCCGGAAAAGATTTGGTTTTCCAATTTATCAAAGGAGTTGACGTTGGTATATGCCTGCTCATGTTTAATACCTCAAACAGCCCGATGATTTTGATTTCGGTTTTTCACCGCCATCCACGGTTAAGGTGATGCTGTCCCCGATTTTCAGGCCATTTTCTCGGCCAAAGCCTTACTGATGACCGCCACATGCCCACCGTCCACCGGCACATGGCTTCCCTCAATGAGTCCCATCGTCTCGTCCCTGAAAAATTTGCTGTTTTCCGTGCCCGTTACAAACCGGCCGTACACACGGTCTCTGTATTTGTCCTTGACGGGGACCGTACTGGGAATGACGTCCAGATTGGTGGAGACAAGGCATTGCGACATGCCGTCATAGCTCTTAATCCCGGCTGTCTCCATCAACTTGTCGATGATTTCCTGGGTCACGCGCATCTTCGTGTCAATGGTAAAGTTGCCCTCTTCGTCGGTTTCTATCTTTTAATACGGATTGTTTTCCGAGTAGTCGGGCGCCATCTCAAATTCCCCGCCCAGCGCGTAACGTAAATTGTCCTGCGTGGCCCGCGTCGCTTTCTCAATGGAAAGCCCTGTGAGCACAAAGGTCGCCATCACCAGCAGAATGATGAACAGCAAAGCGCTTTTGCCTCTTTTTTTGGCGACGTATAAAAACGCCCGTTTGATAAAGCCCATATTGAACACCTCCATATTGATTGCAGCATTAAAATAGCACGCCGGTATGGAGGGTATATGAAACGCATATGGAGTGGGTATGGAATGCAAAAAGCTCTCCGAGTTCTCAGAGAGCTTTTCATGTTTAGATTATAAATGAATCACAAACCGCATGCCCGTCGGCTCCATTGCTTTCAAAAACGTTGCGGTGATATACAGGCCCAGCCCATTCCCGCCGTCGTCGCGGGTTAGGGCATAGTCGGGCCGATAAAAGGGTTCAAAAATTAGAGGCTTCCAAAATTTCCTGAATCATTCCCGTCAACTGCTCCGTCATCTCCTTGCACTGAGGCAGATAAACGTCAACATTTGGATATTTGCCAATGCCGAGGATCATGTTCTCCACAATGGCGTTCAGTGCGGTGAGAGGGGGTTTCAGTTCATGTGAAGCAGCCCGCATGAAATCCACCTTGGATTGCTCCATTTCCCGCACGCGCTGTTTTTCGATTTCCAGCTTTTCAATGGTCATCAGCAGGTTTTGATATAGACCGTTGATATTGCCGGCCAGCATACCGATTTCATCTTTGATCCCAAGCTGTATATCCGGAAAAGTCTACGGTTACATCCCCGAACGTCGTCGTATCCGGCAGGCTGCTTTGCCCGCTTCTCCGCAGAAACGCCGTGACCCGTTTTCCCCAGCAGCACCATGGAAAACGGCTTGGTGATATAATCGTCCGCCTGCTCATCAAAGCTTTGCACCTGGGTGTATTCGTCCTCCACGCGCCCAATTTAGCGCATATATGCTTTGACTGCTTTCAGCGGGACCCCCATTCTCTCGGAAATTTCCTCGACTGTCATTCCCTTATCCGAAAATCGCTTGCAGACGACTTTCATGTTTTCGCTGACCTCTATGATGTGATAATCGGGATCATAAAAGCGCACGACTCTTTGTCCCCATGCGTGCTCCATAACTGGATGGACATATTCGACGGTTTTAAGACAACCAAGTTTATCCAGGAATTGATCAAAATCATCCTCTTCAAAATAGACTTCAACATCATTTCCTTGATAGAGATTTCTTTACCCACAAACCCTTTCCAGCTTTCCTCAGTCTGCAATGCCAGGCCGCCTGTTAAAACGGCATGAATGTCTATATCCGAGAGAGTACGAAGTCCCAGCACTTCCCAATAAAAAGCCTTTGATTTTTCTAAATCTTTCACAACTAACATCGAATTTTTAATCTTCATTTTTATCCTCAAATTTCATTTTTCTCAATGATGCATATTCTTTCCACCAAAGACGTACTTCACCAATAGTAAGGCGCACTAAATCAGCTTGATAAACGGGAAAGAACCTCATTCTTTATCTTTGGATTTCTTGATGACAGTTCCTATGGCAATTCCGATTATCATTCCAAAAACAAGGCCAAAACACATCGAGATTCCTATGTTACCTTGAGAAATACCTACCACACAGCCGATAGCCAGCCCGAGCAGCATGCCTACAAACATACATATAACAATAAAATGGTTGCTTTTATTCACAGTCCTTTCCTCCGTAAGCTAAGATTTCTCGGAGATGCCTTATCCGTCTAAGATGAAATAATCATTCCATTCGACTATACTACTTCAAAGGATTCGGAATGGAAGTTCGCATAATAGCTACCACTCTCTGCGACGAATTTCAGCACACAATAATCCGGGTCTGTTACGCCCTCGGAATAATAAATGATGTCGCCCTCCCGCCAAATCATTTCCTTACTGGCAGGGTCCTCCAGCACCTCCATATGACCCACCAGCATTACACCCCGAAAGAACCGTTTATCACAAAAGTAGATGCTGGCCTTTGGATTGTTTCTGTATTGCGCCACACGCACGGACGAGGTGTTCGTCATAAAATTATTTCCGAATCCCTACCCGTTTACATGGCGGGAGCATGGCCTTCATATTGGGAAACCCATCCTCAGAAATGGAGGCGATAAAGGATACTCCTTGTTTGTCAATCAAGTTCCCAATGGTTTTTTCAGCATATCGCATCATATAGTTGTTCTCCTATTAAATTTTCATTCCGTTCAAGTCCTCACTAAACGCGAATTTGTTTAGGATGATACAGAAGCATCCAAAAGCGGCTCGACATGCTCCTGTATAAAATCAACCCTGTCAAAGACAGTCGGCTTGAAGGTTCCTGCCACGGCGACTACAGCTGCTTTTTCCGGGTTCACATAGATCACATTCCCGCTGTTTCCGATGGCGGCATAGATATGTTTCTTCTCATCAATAATCCACCACAGATAGCCATACAGCATATCTCTAAAATTGCCGTCGCACTGAATGCGCGGTTCGGTGCTTTCCGCTAACCATTCAGATGAAACGATGCGGCCTCCTCCATACATTCCGCGCTCAAGACACATCTGGCCGATCTTCGCCATCTCCTCCGCAGACATGCAAAGGCCGTAACCTGCCGCAGCGACGCCCTTGGGGTCCGCAAACCAGATGTTGCCGTGGGGTTTCTTTGACATGGTAAATGCCTTGTGTTCCTCTGCCGTCTCGGCATAATAATTTGTGCGCGGCGCAATCCCCAGCGGGGTAAAAAGATATTGATTCGCAAAATCCACCGTTGACAGCCCCGATGCTTTTGTAATGATCCCGGTCAGAATATGGATGCCCAGTGTAGAATACTTGAACTGCCCGGTAAGTCCGGCCCTGCCGCCGAGCAGGTCAAGGGCCGCGACTGTCCAATCATCGCTGGAGCAGATCTTTGTCCACGGCTCCGACCTGTATTTATACGGCGCGGTCATGGTCAGCAGGTGCCGGAGCGTCACCTGCTGTATGGTCTTTTCTCCCCGTTTGATAGTGTAGTCCGGAAAAAAGTTCAGCACTGGTTGGTTAATACTTTTGATGAAACCTTTGTCAACAGCAATTCCAATCAGCAGGGAAACAACGCTCTTTGTCGCCGACATGACATGTACTGTGTCGGTCGTTTTGTAATTATGCCAGGTATCATTGATGAGCACGATCCCGTTTTTTAGTGCGGTAATCTGGCAAATATTCTCCTGTGTCACGGAAATAAAGTTATGAAATTCTTTATCATTCATATTGATACTCGCTTTCATACATTGATTTATCGATTTATCGTGTTTCGCCTTATCCGCCAAAGGCGGCTCGTCGTCATTTACCAATAATACGCATTTAAACCAGCTCTACAAGCCGGAATTTTTCTGTTTTATAATAATTTCTTTCTCTAAAAGCGATACTTTCGTCTTTTCAAATTGTTTGACATTTTGCACCCCTATATCTCCTCCTGCAATATCGTTTTATAGCCATTTTGAACGGAATCTATTGCAGTACTCGCTATACAGGATTTGCCGTCAATGCCTGCGATTTCAATTTCTGTAATCTGGTTTTGCTTCAAAATTTCTTGCAGCTCAGGATTAGAAAAAGCACCGGCCGTTTCTTTGGATATTATATATTCGGAGCGGATGTTCAAATTCTCTGCCAACTCATCTTTCTTCCTACCACCCCTAAGCCTTTTTGTATTTTTTACATATACAATAAGCTCATCGTCGGCAGTCGCCCTTTGAATCCTCTCATTAACGCAAGCAAGTAATAAAGACGGGTACTTTTCTATGTAACCCTCTTGCAAATCTATTACAAGTAATGCTTGTGCCATGCTTTTTTCTCCCTGTCAAATACCGGTTCGTCGTTCTGCGCCTTATCCGCCAAAGGCGCTTTTTACCAATAGGCGTAACTTGGAATATGCTCAATAGCTCCATTCATTATAGCACCTCGACAACCTCAAAGCGTTCAAAAGTGATAAGTGTTTGATCGGTAAAGGTATAACCGCGCTTGGCAGCGTCTCGTGTCCAATAGCGTATATTGCCCGACTTCCATTGTTCAAAGTTTTCGTCCTCACCCTCACGTTTTACCATATCCCAAGTTAGGTCGCAAAACTTGACGGTTTCAAGATGCACCGTCTTTATCACACAGGCTGGATTGCCATGCCCGTCGATTACCAGTGATAAATCACCAACGCTTGGCGTCTGCTCATCCTCCAATACAACCGAAACTGTTGCGGTTTTCTTTCCGGCAAGTACCAGAGCCAAAAGTTCGTCTGCCATTTCAGGGCTATCGCCAAAGGAAAAGCATTCAAAATAGCTTTTATCCGTGTTTTCTATAGAATTCATTCCTTATTTTCTCCTCCCATAACTTTCGATTTATCAGTGAGACCAAACAAAGCGGGGTCCTTGTGTACCAATGATACCAGTTGCCATAAATCCACTTTTTTCAAGAACCCTTTGAGACGCTCCATTCTCAAATTCTGTTTCAGCTTCTACGCGGGTCACTTCTGGTTGCTGAATAGCCCAATGCACGATTGCTGAAACTGCTTCCGTGGCATAACCTTTGCCCTCATATTCTGTCGAAACACCATAGCCAATCTCTACTACGCCATTTAAGTCAATACCTTTGAAAGACAATTCTCCAATGTGTGTTCCGTCTTTCAAATCAATCATCCAAATCGCATACCACTCCCATTGTTCAGGGTACTTTAGGCAACCCTCTAACACTTCCGTATAAGCCGTTTTCAGTTCTTCAACTGTTTGTAACTTTATAAATTTTTCCATTACATCACGAGACGCTGCATATATTTTTAATCGGTTTGTTTCAATCATAAATGCCTCTTTCAACTCCGCTTTGCCGGTGTGCGCCTTTTACCAAAAAGACGTACTTAATCAATCCACGTGCCTTTTTCGGTTAAACTTGCGAAATAGCATTTTTATCCCATCTAAGACAATGCCATAAAACAGGAAAGTCAAAACTGATCCTATATAACAATAGATGGATATTTGTCCGTTAATCGTATTACACGGCACCTGCCAGCCAGAACCCATCAAATCATATAAAGAGCCTTGGGAATCAGCGATCATATTCAGTAATGGGTTGAATCCAATGAGCACAGTGCTTTTGGAATCTTGACCAATCTGGTGCATAAAAATCTCGGTAACAGATATTATCAGACACCAAAAAGTAAAGTACTTCATTATTTTTTTCATATCAAAACCACCGTATAATACAAAAGCCTGTCGTTCGCCTTATCCGCCTAAGGCGAAATCAAATCCTCCTGGCAAGCTTCCCTAACACCACTGTTGGCCTATGTGCATTTGACCGTTAAAAGCGTTTGAATATCATCAAACTGCTCCCTGCATGTGACGCGATAGTGAAGCCACCCGCCATTCCCGCAAGGATATTTGTGGTCGATCTGTTCCTTCGTCTCTCTCCGCAACTGGCAGTATACGGAATCAAACTGCTCATTTGAAAGCCTCATCATCACGGTAAATGCGTTCTCCTCGGCGAAAACATGGCAGATCAGTTTTTTATCTTTCCGATGGGCGATTCCCCAGCCGTATTGATTCCCATAGGGGAACGTGACTGACTGAGCTGTTCTAAACGTTCCGGACAACCACTCGTTCAGCCGTGTAAACAACTCCGCGCAGTCTTTGCAGTACGCCGTCATCTGCGCTATGGTCGGTTCTTCTTGTTTGTTCAGCATCCTCTCGTACATCAAAATTCCTCCACAAAACGGCTCCGCTAAATCCTTCAAGATAAAATTGAGGTCAGAGGATAAGTAAGCCTCCACCCAGTCTACATATTGCCCTGACAGTTCCATTTATTTGGCAGGTAATGTAGACGTAAGCACAAGGTAGCTGGGATCAGCTGCCTTGTGCTTACGTAATTATTTAATTGGTATCAGTTCAATATACCCTCTGGTACCAATCGGTTCCAACTGAATGCGGGGGTTGCCGGCGTCCCACTGTGCTTCAATGATGGCGGGGTCATATTTCGCAATGGATGCCTGCACTTCCTCAATGGCTTCGCAATAATCCTCCTCAGCAAAAGGCTCACCCTTAAACATGAGGTATTTCGCGGCGGGTAACTCGATCATATCAAACCCCTCCGGAACCGTTTTGTCATAGCTCATAGCTACTTCCACACCCTGTACATACTCCGAGGTGCCGGGCGTGATATACGCCTTTGGCAGCCATAGGCAGACAGGTTCGCCTTGGATGGACGGAATGCTGGTGAGCAGCCCCCAGACATCACAGTCAACCTCTTCGCAATAGGTAAAGTAGTCGGCAGCCTTTATCCCACGCTTGATAATCACCTTCCTCTGTGGCTTTTCGATGATTTGGACAAATACATTTCTGACTGTTTTCATTTGGTTCTCCTTTCTTGGCTTTTGATATTTGACGCCATAGGGTGTGAACAGGTAGATAGGGATCGGACTTTTCGCATACTCCCGTGGATTGCAGCCGAACTCACGAAAGAACGCCCTCTGGTAGCCGTCCACGCTGCCAAACCCAAGCTCTAACGCAATGTCAATGATTTTACAGGATTCATCCCGCAGTCTGAGTGCGGACTTAGATAAACGCAGCCGCCGTATATAATCGGCTGGCGTCATGCCAACGTGCTTAACAAACAGGCGATAGGAATACCACGGCGAAAAAAACGATATCTCCGCCAGCTTTGACAACGTAATCCTTTCCGTCAGATGCTCCTCAATGTAGTCTTGCATCCGCTGGACAGCCTCAATATGTTCCTCCACTTGCTCACCCCCTCTGTAGCATTATCTTACTCCAATAGGAAAACTTCTTCTCGACTTTTTTTGCTAAACCTTATTGGGGCATTCTCCCGTACATTCAGTCCCTTTGCTAAATCATTCTTGGTAATGAATGTAGTAGCCGTCTATTTGCCCTCCAACTCCTTCATTCCAGCTATCAGCACCTGCAAAGAAAGCGTAAAGCTATCCTCTACCGGCAGCGCGTGGCCGAATGAATGGTTGTTGACCAGCAGGCAAAAGCCCTCTAAAAACGCCCGGAAGGTGCGAATCAAATGATTGCAGTTCTCATCAGAAATGCCCAGCGAGGCTGTAATATCAGAACAAATGGAAAAGACCTTTCTTGTGACCATCATCGTCTCCTGATCCCGGTACTTATTATACCAGAGCATAGCACTGAACACGCCGGGATTCTCAGTCGCGTATGCGTAGAACGCCCTGCAAATCGCCTCCCATGCGGCATACCCGCTGACGCCGTCCGCAGCCTCTATCATCCGCTCTTCCATGTGCCGCCAGCCATAGAGCATCAATTCATAATGTAAATTGTCAAGCCCTTTGATGTGGTTGTAAAGCGACGGCGGCTGGATGTTCAGCCTTTCGGCCAGTGCTTTTAATTGGATATTGTCAAGTCCTATTTGGTTTGCCATTTGCGCTGCTTTCTCTACAACGATATTTTTGTCGAGTCCTGCCCGTGCCATCATGTATCCCTCCAAACTAATCCAATTAGCTACTTTCATTATAACTAATTGGATTAGTTTTGTCAAGGTTTGCCGGAGTATACCACCAAAGTATATGGGGATTTCAAAGTTACATTCGTAACACGTTACTGATTAGTTTATTTTAAACTCCATTTCTTGATTGTGAAATAGACAACACTACAATCGCGGGTAGAACAGGAGAAACCGCCTGGCCTATGTAAATCCCATTTGAAAGATAAATGCCAACAACCGCAGATAGGCAAGCGCACAACCACAGCGTCCAAAAGAGCATTGCACATGGCGACATTGGCGGAGCCTATTCCTATCGCAAAGGAATGGAGTGTGTACATGACGGCATATACCAAGCTGTTAATGCTGCAACAGATCCGAAGATATAGAACCCCCTCTTTGATAACGTCTGTGCCGACCGGATCGAAAAGCATGATAACGTTCTCGGAAAAAAGCTGGACCAATACAACAGCGATAAGGGTAACGCATACATTGATCAGCAGGCCGCTCTTTGTAGTCTTTTTCACTCTTTCTATATTCTGAGCGCCCATATTCTGCCCCACCATGGCGGTTACCGCCTGTCCGACGGCCCAGCACGGCATCCCCGCGAAAGTGTTTACTTTCAGCCCAATACCAGAGGCCGCCGCCACCGAAACGCCAAACGTATTCAGCATACCAGTGATGAGCAGATAGGAAATGTTTACGACTAACATTTGAATCGCAGTTGGCAGGCCGACTTTCAAAATAACAATCAGCTTTTCTTTCTGAATAGCAAAACTTTTCAGCTTGAAGTCAAATATGAAATTTTTCCGCTTTAAATGAAAAATAGAAATAAGCAGGGACACACCTTGAGAAAAAATGGTTGCATAAGCGGCTCCTTTGGTTCCCATACCCAAAGGACCGACCAACAGCAAATCTAAAACGATATTCACAATGGTTGCCACCGCCACAAAATAGAGCGGGCTTTTGGAATCTCCAAAACCTTTCATCAGTGAGCAAACCGCGTTATAGCCAAAAACAAAGATGGTTCCCATACAAATGATCTGCATATAGTCGCAACCATCATTCATCGCCTCCGCGGAAACACGAAGGACTGAAAAGAATTATCTGCTGTAAGGTTTCCAAGGCTTTATAGTCATAAAGCCGATACCCCGCCTCACTCAGTACAGATGGCTTTAACAAGCCGATCTCGTCATAATAGTGAAGTGTGCGCAACTAATCCCTGTCAGGTTTGAAACCTCTCTTACTGTTCTCATCTTCTTTTTCTCCTGTTCTTGATAACTATATAATAGCCTATAACGTATGGTGAGAGTCAATAGCTTTTAGAAAATTTTTATCAATTTTCGGCGTTATAAACGTATGCTCCGCCATCTTCAGCGCGCCTTTTCGGATAATGGAAACAACATTCGCCTGCTTTGCCAATTCGTTCGAGTGGGTTACGACCACAACGCACTTGTCCTGTTCGTGGGAACTGGCTTTGAGTATCCCCGTAATATCCTGCGCTGTATCCTCATCCAGATTGTCGCTAAGCTCATCCGTAAAAATCATCGGGGCTTCGCTTGCCAACGCCCGGACAATGGCCACGCGCTGCTGGCCGGTTCCCTTGTTTTGGTCTGATATGAAGTGTTTCAATCTTACAGCTTCCCTATCAAGGGAACAGGTTCAGGCTATTTGTATATTTGGTTTATGAAATCCCGTCCTACGCCGTATACCCCGATACATGCATGGTGTAGGACGGAAAATCCGTACAGTTTCCGACTGGAAAAATATTTTTCAGTCTGCGGTAGCCGCGATTGTGAGAGAATCCGTGAAAAAAGGCGCTGCCCCTGTGAAGTGACCCCAAAAGTTAGACAAAGATTTGGAAGGAAAATAGTTCAAGCAGCCTGAAGGGCTTGCAGTCTGTG
>UQXE01000033.1 GCA_900544965.1 uncultured Eubacteriales bacterium
CCACCTTGATCATACCTACGTGGTCATACTGTTCGGGGAGCATCCTGAGCGGCTCCTTGGTGGTCAGAGGCGTTGGCGTAACCTTATTCGCGTCCACGTTGCCTGTATCAGGGGTAGCAACCGAGGTTGGACTTGGAGAGACATCATACGTTGGATCAGGTACGGCTGCGGGGCCGCACGCGCTTAACAGGATAAACCCCGCAAGCACTATCGACAATAAATAATTCTTTTTCATTTTTAACCTCCTGATATTTATTATTAAATTGTACTGTCATAATCAACCGCGTAGTAGACGCAGCCGCTGTATGTAAAAGCATCGCTCGCCCAGTTTACCGCCCCAGGGTCTGTAACACCAGGGATCAGCCGCGACGCGCTTATGCCATCCTTATCAGCCCACGTCCCATCCCTGGTCTGATACCACCAATGAAAATTCCAGTACTCCTCTCCGGAAAGTACATCAATAAATTCCGGGTCGTACGCCAGCTCGGCCACGCCGTCCCCGTCAACGTCATGAAACCAGAACCTTAACACAACCCTATATTGATTCAGCCCTATGGGGGAATCATAGTTTGCAATCCTTTTATAGCTTCTATTCCCTAAATTGCCGTTCATCCATACCTCTGACTTGATTCTAAGGTCGTTAAGTATGTCGTCAAGCGACCTGTAGCTTAAACTGTCCCCGTTTGTGCCAAGTTCATCTTGACCTACATATCTTGCAATATCCAAAGCGTACCCCATGCAGTTGTGGGTCCTTCCATACGGCACCGACAGGTAGGGCCTGTTGCCATAGTAAAGAACGCTTTCATGATATATCCTCAGTTCCGGCTTATTGGGCGACGGCGCGTCAGAGGAATAAAACGCCGTTGAAGTAGAGGGATAGGATTCCATGTCCGACATCAGCAAAAACCCGCACTTGCTGTAGCTTCCCTGCATCCAGCCAAGCACAATGGGCTTTACCTCCATGCTGTACCATTCTCCGCTGTCGTTTACCGCCTTAGACGAAGCGTTTGTTCCTGTATAGCCCGGCTTATTCGCCCAGGTCAACGTACTGGAAGTCCATCCGGAGGTAACCCTGTACGCTTTTATGCTTGGAGTTGATCCTCCGTACCTCTTGACCCTCAGCTTAACGCTGGTGACCGCGCCTGCCGCTATATTGTCAGGCAGATTAAACTTGATATACGTCCTCTGCGTTCCCAGCGTAGGGCTGTGTCCCGTCCTAATGTACTGGTTCATATAGTAATTGGTGTTCGGGTTTTGGCTGTTTACATACGAGTCAAATGTATTATTGCTGCCCGTTATCATAACCGACGGATCGATAACCACCGGATATGCCCTGTCCGGGTCCGTTAGATAGGACTCGGCCACGGCTATCTTCAGCCGTATTACCCCTCTGCTCTCAATGACTTCGCATTTTACATCATCGGTATATGCGCCCGCGCTGTCCACCGCAAACAGCTCCCCCAGTTTAAATATACTTCTGCCGCGCCCGTCCTCAAAGCATATGGAGCCCCCATATTCCTTTATATGCAGGCCGTCCAGCTTAAGTTCAAAGGTGAAGCCGCTTTTCCCAGAGAACTCCTTTAGAACTATGTATTCCTTTACGCCATTGTCCGCAGCCTCATATACCATGTCGACGCCGGCATATACATCTTTATATATTATACTGCTGCGCCTGTCTATACCCAGCTCAGCCACGCGGCTTTTATTATATCTGTACGCTTCGGACTCATCCGCGTCCACCGGCCTGAACGCCACCGATGATTTGCCGTATTCCACAAGCACCGGATAACCCCCGATATTATCGGCAAACCTGACCGTATATGCGCCCGACTGGTTTTTATATTTATAATCCGTTTCCGCCTTTTCGCTCTTCTCTCCAACCAGGCGGTTTATTATATCGCAATACTTCCCCCTATTATCCAGGTAGTGAATATCATTTGAATAGACCGCCGTTTCGTATGTGCCGTCCTCAAGCAGATATGTTTTCGAGTTGCCGCGCCTTAGGCTTACAAGCTCCTTTACACGCGTCCGGTCCTCGCTCCGGTCAGCAGCGTACGCCTCGGCGGGCAATATAATCAAAAACGCCAGAATAATTGAAAGGGTCATTATGCGCCTGCATGCTTTCATCATTAAATCTCCTGTTTTAGGCAGCTGTCACTTCAGTTTTGTCCGCTTATCCGCTATATCATATAAATATGTTACAATAATTCATACACTAAGTCAAGTCTTGATTATATACCAATATTGTGTTTTTGATGTGGAAAAGGCCTGGCCTTACCTATTAAAAAGTTCTATATGTTGTAGACAAAATTAACCTAATTCAATACGATCCTGATGAACGGGCGTTTTTCTCATCATCCATGGGCATTCGTCGGGCATGTTCAAAAATTGGACAGTCCTTTAAGAGTCGCTATAAATATTTAATAATGATCAGTCGCATAAATTGGGCAGGCGTCAGGAGGACGTCTGCCCGTTAGATGTACAAGTCTCATTACTTTGCTTTTAGCGAGCGTTCATACGTGTCCCTATATATACCTACTCCACGCAGGCGAGGGCTATTATCGCGTCCGCTATCATGCATGTGTTGAACATCATATCATCTATGCTTATCGATTCGTTTGGCATATGCACAAGCGCGGGCACGCCTGGCCTTTCACAGCCGAAGGCCACCGCATTCTCCACAGCGCGCGCATACGTGCCGCCGCCGATCGCAAGCGGGGGAAGGTATTCGCCGGACCTTTGGGCATACACGTGAAGGAGCTTGCTTACAAGCTCGCTGTCCGGACTTACATAGTGCCCGGGCTGTATGCTGCTGCCCGACAGCTCCAGCCCTATTGGGGCGAACGCTTTTACTACCGTATTCAGCGCGTCCTCGGCTTTGCGCGACGTTGGAACCCTCATATCGATTGCGAACTCGGCCAAACCGTTTTCATCCCAGTGCATTACCCCCGGATTAAGCGTCATTCTGCCTGAAGCGTCGGTAAGATCAAGGCCGAGGCTCTCCCCATGCATATCCATCCTTAACAATTTATGAATGGCTTCAATAAGCTTTCCGTCCTCACCTTCCAATCCAAGCCTGTTTAAAACATCAAACATTGCCTGAAGCGCGTTATTGCCCGATTCGGGCATGGACGCATGCGCGTTTAAACCAATGATTTCAATCCTAACGCCATCTCCGCAGGGTTCGCATGAGCACTCAAAGCCGCTTTCAGCCCTGAATTCGTTTACAATGGGCAAAACCCTGGCCTCATTCAGCATAACGCTGGCCACAGCCTTTCCGCATACCACGTTTGGACGGGTTCCGGCGTCCAAACGAAGCTTTGAGCTGAACCTTCTTATAAATGTTGCATGTACGATGCCCTTTTCCGAGTTTACCACCGGATAATCGGCGTCAGGAGAAAACGCCATATCGGGCATTTTCTCATGCTCATAGTAATGACTCATGCAGCCCCAGCCGCTCTCCTCGTCGCATCCAAGCATTATCCTCACCTTCCGGCGCATCTTGAGTCCCGCGGCCTTGACCGCGGCAAGGGCATAGATCGCGCTGATGGCGGGACCTTTATCATCCATAGTACCCCGGCCGACTATATTTCCATCGACGATTTCAGCCCCATAAGGCGGATGGTCCCAGCCTTCGCCCTCGGGAACTACGTCAAGGTGGCACATAATTCCCAAGGTTTCTTCGCCCTCACCATGGTCAATAAGTCCAATGTATCCGTCCATATCGCGGGTTTCAAAGCCAAAACCCTTTCCCAACTCAAGTGCATGATCCAAAGCGCGTTTAACATTGGCGCCAAAGGGCGCCCCAGCCTCCGCCGTCCCTTCGACGCTTGGTATCCGCACAGACTCTTGGAGGGCCTTCACGATCTCATCCTTATGATCGCTTATCCATCTGTCAACTATGGCGTTCATAATCTAATTCTTCCTCCTGTGTTCATCGTTATTTGTTAATTTAATGCTCCAAATCCACGGCCAACTACTTCGCGCGTTTCTATGACGGATACCATCGCTTTTGGATCCCTGGTGTATACAATACGTTTTAAAGCGGAAAGCTCCACCGTCTTAACGATACAGTACACTACCTTTCGCTCAGCGCCGGTATAAGCGCCCTGTGCGGGTATGTATGTAACGCCGCGATGCATTACCGTCATAACCTCGGGAGCGATTTCGTCCCACTTGTCCGAGATAACAAACACCGTTACAGTTCTATTCAAGCCCTGAACCGCGTAATTGAATGCAACGTTGCTTACAAACATCGCTATCATTGAAACCAGCGCTATCTCTATTCCCCTTACAAAGCCCAGCACGCTCATAATGATGATGTTGAACATTATATTTATCGTACCCATCGACATGGAAAAGCGTTTCCCGAGTATTACGGAAATTACGTCTATTCCTCCAAGGGTAGCGCCCCTTCTCACCACCGGCGCGCCGCTGATGCCTATGACAGCGGAACCTACAGCCGCGGCCACCAGCTCGTTTTCGATTACAATGTTAAAGTTTTTTGTTAAAGCCAACGCTCCGGACAATACCAGCGTTCCTATTACGCTGAATATTATGAACTTTGCGTTAAGGTACTTAAGGCCGATAATGCTTATCGGTATATTGAGAATTATTATTGGTATCCACGATGGTATATCAAATACATAGTCCAACAGAAGTGCCACTCCCGTTACGCCCCCGGAAAGAAAGCTATGCGGCACATAAAAGCCATTTATGGCGAGCGCCTGTATAAAGCAGGCGGCTATTACGATAACAAATGTTACCGCATCCTGCTTAAGGTCAAATTTTGTATTAATATTGCTTGTTGGCATCCGTTTATTAAGCCTCCGATTTAGCACTCAGAAGAGTATAGGCGCTTTGGCCCAATCAGTCAACAGGGAAAATGCGATTTAAGCTAAAAACGGGTTTGTGAAAAACTGATGGAACACAAACTGGTCCAGCAAAACTAAAATGCCTAGCAAGGCCGTATATATCGCAAACGCGTTCAGATTCTTTTTTACAACAAGCCTGATCATTAGCTTTATCGCCAGATATCCGCTTACGGCCGCCATTATCATCCCGATTATAACCGGCATCCATTCAATGTTTGAAACGCCCGTCTCGACTATGTCAGGAATCTGAAGAATCAGCGATCCCAATATGGCGGGTATTGAGAGCAAAAACGAGAACTCAGCCGCCTCCTGTTTTTTTAGCCCGAAGAACGTAGCGCCGGCAATCGTAGATCCTGACCTGGACACCCCTGGAAGGATAGCTATGCCCTGCATGAATCCAACGCCTATAGCCCCTGGAATTCGCAGCGCCGAGCGCCTTGAGCCATGCTTTCCAAAGGAGTTCATCATTAACAGCACGGCGGAAGTGAATAGGAACCCTATGCCCAGAAACGCCCCTTCAAACGCTTCGGTAAAAAAGTCCTTAAATATTACCGCCATCAGGGTCGTAATAACCGTGGCCGCTATGAGCAGGCCAATCTTCTTTTGAATTGGAGTGCGCATATATGCCTTAAGCTCTTTAAACCTGCCTGTAAAAAGCAGCTTTAAAAACCGCCCGATTGAACAGATTATCTCCCATATCTGGCGCCAGTAAACCGCAAATACAGCTATAAGCGTTCCCACATGCAGCATCACGGTAAAGAACATAGCCCCTTCTTCAATTCCAAATATGGTATGTAAAAGCACCAAATGCCCCGAACTGGAAACGGGAAGAAACTCGCAAAGTCCCTGGGTAAGCCCTAAAATAATGGCGATCCAGATCATCATGTGCGCCTCCTTGAAGGATTTGTCTTTTATTATATTCGATACCAATAAAAATAACAACGAAATTAAAGCCGGAACATTTTTATTTACATTTAGTTAATCGCTGGCGTCACTTTTGATTGCCTGGCTGGAATACTTGAAGCCCGCCTTGGACAACATATACCTGCGTATACAGCGCAATATAGAACAGGAGGTACCATCATGTCTCATGGTAAAGCAGGCAGCCAGACGATTGGCTGCGCGGTAACTAGCTGCCGCTATAACGATGAAGGAAGCTATTGCATGCTCAACCGTATTGAGGTGGAGCCATGCTGCGATTGCCATACGGGCGATCCGGCCGACGAAAGTCTCTGCGGAAGCTATATGGCCAAATAACGGCCTGGTATCTCGGTAACGCATGGGCCTCATACATGGCTGTGAACCGCACTATGCCATTCTAAGCCATGCATGAGGCTCAATGCGTTTTATTTTTGATCCGCTCCCCCATCATCTTGGAACGCCCGTAATTTATTGTCCCTTTTGTCGTGGTTTGTCTTTATCTTAAGCTCATTTCCCATTTCGCTTGGAATATAGTATTTTCTTCCTCTTACGGATGGAGGCATATACTCCTGCTCTACTACATGCCCGGGAAAATTATGCGGATACTTATATCCTTTGCCATGGCCAAGCTTTTCAGCTCCCTTATAGGCCGTATCCCTAAGATGAACCGGAACGGGCTCGTCGATAGTATCCTTAGCGTCTGCAAACGCATAGTCAAGGGCTCTTACGACTGAATTTGATTTTGGACTTTCACATATAAAGATTATTGCCTGGGCAATCGAAAGCCGCGCCTCAGGCATGCCGATGAACTCAAGCGCCTGGGCGGCTCCGACAGCCTGCAGCATCGCATGCGGATTGGCAAGCCCCACGTCCTCGGACGCGTGCGCGATCAACCGCCTGACGATGATTCTTGGATCTATGCCGGCGTATATGAGCCTTGAAAACCAGGCGAGGGCAGCGTCGGCGTCCCCCCCTCTAAGGCTTTTGCAAAAGGCGGACAGCATATCGTAAAACTGCTGGTCGTCAACGTTTACCGCCTTGTGCTGTATGGATTCGGCCGCTATCTCAAGCGTTATATGTATCCTATCGTCCAAAAGCGGCGTTGTAAGTACGGCCAGCTCTATCGCGTTTAACGCGCTCCGCGCGTCGCCGTTGGCTATCCTGGCGATATGCTCAAGCGCGTCGCCGTCCAGCTCAACAGGATACGCGCCCAATCCTCTTACGCTGTCCTCAAGCGCGGCCACAACCGCATTTTTTATATCTTCAATGTCCAACGGATAGAACTGAAACAGCCGGCAGCGGCTGACTATAGCGCCCGTCATGCTGACCATCGGATTTTCGGTTGTAGAGCCTATGAAACGTATTATTCCCTTTTCAAGCGCCGGAAGGATGCTGTCCGATTGCGCCTTGCTCCACCGATGGCATTCGTCAAGCAGCAGATACGTAGCTAAACCATACATGTTAAGCCTCATCTCAGCGTCGGATATCACTTCCCTCACATCCTTTACGCCCGCGGTTACAGCATTGAGCTTAATAAAGTTAGCGCCTGTGCTGTTGGCCACTATGGACGCAAGCGTCGTTTTGCCGCATCCGGGGGGCCCCCAGAAGATGGAGCTTTGCAGCGTATCCGTTTCAATAGCGCGGCGAAGCAGCCTGCCCTTTCCAATAATATGCCGCTGGCCTATGAATTCATCCAGGGTACGGGGCCGCATACGGTCGGCCAAAGGCGTTTTAATTTTAGCGTTCTGGGCAAATAAGTCCATATTGCTGCCTCCATCCATGCTTTATCTTAGTGCATCTTCTTCATTCCAATATAAATTATACTGCCTACTTGGTGATTGCACAACACACAGGGCTTACTATATAATACATGACATGAGAAGACAAATTAATCTGCTGGACGAGTCCATACGTCCCGAAAAGATAATATGGTATTTAGCCTGGCCCACTGTGCTTGAACAGCTTCTTATAACGGCTGTTCAGTATGTTGACACGGCCATGGTAGGCTCATTGGGCGCAAACGCAACCGCCGCGGTTGGTTTAAACGCATCCACAACGTGGCTGATAAACGGTATTTGCGCAGCGCTTGGCATCGGCTTTTCGGTGCTTGTCGGCCGCAGCATAGGCTCTGGAGACCATGATAAGGCTAAGCGGGTGGTACGGCAGGCCGTGTTGGCAATAGCCGTGTTTGGCGTGGCTTTGACCGCTCTGGTACAGATTGCGGCCCCATTCCTTCCACGGTTTTTGGGGGCTGAGCCGGACATCTGGAGCGATGCGAGGGCATACCTGTCCATCGTTGGCGCCGCTTATATCTTTAATGTATCCGTCAATGTTTCCGCCAACATAATCCGCTGCTCGGGAGATACGCGAACCCCGCTTATATGCAACATCTTTGCAAACGTAATCAATGTTGTTCTCAACTTCCTTTTAATATACCCAACCAGGAGCATCGATATATTCATACATCCCTCCTTTATGGCCGAGCCGCTTATCAATACAAGCTTTTCGATGTGGGGCGCCGGCCTTGGGGTAAGGGGCGCGGCCATCGCAACCGCCATATCCATAGCGGTATCGGGAGTAATCCTGTTCGCAGCCCTGTTTAAAAAGGACTATCCGGCAAAGATAAGCATAAGGGATAAATTCCATTTTCAAAAGGATGTTTGGAAGGAAACGCTGCGTCTGGCCTACCCGGTCGCTCTTGAGAGGATCACCCTTTCAACGGGCCAGATTTTAATGACAAGGATTGTTACAGGAATCGGTACGACAGCTATCGCGGCGCATCACCTTGCAATAACCGCCGAATCGATTACATATATGCCCGCATTTGGTTTTTCGGCTGCCGCCACTACGCTGGTGTCCCAAGGCCTTGGCGCAAACAAGCCCGAGCTTTCAAAACGCCTTAGTAAGTATTGCGTTATAGGCGGCGTGATATTCATGACCCTTATGGGCTTTGTGCTTTACTTCTTCTCGCGGCAGCTGATAACTATTTTTACCCCTGACGCCGAAGTTATTGAGCTTGGGGGCAGGGTTTTGCAAATTGAAGCATTGGCTCAGCCGTGCTTTGCGCTGGCCATGGTAATATCGGGCGTCCTGCGCGGGGCTGGCGACACAAAGTGGCCCTTCTACATCAGCGCCGTAGGCATGTGGGGCATAAGGCTTGGCATTGCTTACGTCCTTGCGTATCCCTGCGGTCTGGGCCTGCTGGGCGCGTGGTGCGGCATGGTGGCTGATGTCGTCGTGCGCGGCGTTTTAAGCCTAATACGCTATGCCAGGGGAAAATGGGTGCATTCCTGGCGTAGCCTGCATGGAGCTGTGAACGAAACCGAATGATTATTTGTCGGTTCAAAATGCTGTTTTTTGCCCCGGGCCATATATCGGCCCGGGGTCTTACATTTTACCTAGTAATCTCCAGCGTTATTATTTAGATATAAGGACATAAGCGCTGACAAGCCCTCTTTGAGAAGCCTGTCCCCGGTATATGTGCAGCCAAGGGCGGCATTTGGCCTGTTTGCCCCATGGAAGTCGCTGCCGCAGGTTACAAACAGCCCGTACTGCATTGCCAACGATATATGAAGCTGTCTCTGCCCCCGGGTTGCTGACGGATAGTAGGCTTCGACGCCCCACAAACCGGCGCGCGCAAGCTCGCCTACAATGGAATGAACATTTCCCTTTAGCTTGCATGGGTGCGCCATTACAGCTACGCCTCCGGCGCCGTCAATCAGCTCAATAGCCCTCTTTGTGCTAATCCTGTCAAAGTCAACATAAGCGGGACGGCCCTGCCCAATCAGCGTTGAAAAAGCGGCTTCCCTGCTTGAAACATAGCCGCAGTCCACCAGAGCGTTTGCTATATGAAGCCTGGTCATGGACGGGCTGTTTGCGCCCAGTCTGCCCTTTATATCATACCCCAGCGTGAACAGCTTACTAACCATCCTAACGTTGCGCTCGCTTCGCCTTGCCATCTGATTTTTAAGCGCTTCGGCGAGCTTTGCGTTCGACGGATCTATACCAAGGCCCAGCATATGGATTTCTTCGCTGTGCATGGTGTCGATCTCAATGCCTGGTATAACAAATACTCCTAACTGTTCACCCGCAAGCATCGCTTCGTTAACCCCATATACTGTATCATGGTCTGTAAGCGCCAGCAGACCAATTCCATCTTCTCCCGCAAGCCTTACGACCTCGCTTGGGGAATAAGTTCCGTCGGATATGCATGAATGGGTATGCAAATCCGCCTTGTTGCCCCTATAACCGCATTTAAAATCCATATTACCTCTTGCTGATTATTTGCCGCCGAATTAAAAGCCGGTTAATATAACTCCGTCAACATGTGTTCTGATACTCAAATTATGGCCACTCCTGTACAATAGCTACAATCCTTAACAGAAACATGGGGCGTTTTTTATAATCACCTGATTTTATTACAGCCAAAAGCGGATGCGATATCCTCCGCATCCGCCATCAATCGTATATTACCTTTTATTCTTCCGGTTAGTCCCGGCCTGAGCTCCCCCCTCGCCGGATTTGTCCCCCGAAACGTTTTTCAGCACCGCTTCAAGCTCCGCTTCCCTTTGACGTCTCAGCTCCTCCTCTTCTTCCTGTTCGCGCTTGTTCCTCTCGGCTATGTCGCGCTCCCGCTTATCCTGCTTTTCCTTATAAGAGACAAGGTTTACATCCTCACCCTTGTACATGGCCTCGAATTCTTCACCTGTCATCCTCTCGTATTCCATCAGCGCATCGGCTACGCGGTTAAGCGCGTCCATATCGGATGAAACTATCTCCTTTGCGCGCTCGAACTGCTCGTCTAGGATTGAGCGTACCTCGGAATCCACCTTGGAAGCAAGGTCCTCGGAAAAATTACGCATGTGGCCCAAATCCCTTCCTATAAACACTTCGGACTGCCCGCCAAGGAATATAGGCCCTATTTTATCGCTCATACCGTATTCAACAACCATGCTTCTGGCCGTTGCGCTCGCGCGCTGGAGGTCATTGTATGCCCCTGTGCTTATATCCGGCATGGCAATGGTTTCGGCCGCGCGTCCTCCAAGCGTCATTGCAATTTCATCCAGCAGCTTATGCCTTGTCATATGCGTCCTGTCCTTCTCAGGAAGGGTCATAGTATATCCCGCCGCCATCCCGCGCGGTATAATCGAAATTTCATGAAGAGGGTCGCAACCAGGCAGCTTCATAGCTATTATCGCGTGGCCCGCTTCATGGTAAGCAGTGGTGCGTTTGTCCTCCTGCGTCATTACCCTGCTCTTTTTTTCCGGCCCCATAATAACCCTGGAGATGGATTCCTCTATCTCATCCATGGATATCTTTTCTTTTCCGAATCTTGCTGCCAGTATCGCGCTTTCATTAAGTACGTTCTCAAGGTCTGCGCCAGTAAACCCAGGCGTTGAACGCGCGATTACGCTTAAATCAACACTATCCTCAAACGGTTTTCCCTTCGCGTGTACCTTTAGTATCTCCTCGCGTCCCCTTACATCCGGATAGTTTACGGTTATCCTCCTGTCAAACCTGCCAGGACGCAGCAACGCGGGATCAAGTATATCAAGCCGGTTGGTCGCTGAGATGACTATTATCCCCTCGTTTGCCGAAAATCCGTCCATCTCAACGAGCAGCTGGTTCAGCGTTTGTTCACGCTCATCGTGCCCGCCGCCCATTCCGGAACCCCTCTGACGGCCGACAGCGTCTATCTCATCGATAAAAACTATGGACGGAGCGCACTTTTTAGCCGTATTAAACAGATCCCGCACCCTGCTTGCGCCAACGCCGACAAACATCTCGACAAAGTCTGAACCCGATATGGCGAAAAACGGTACATTGGCTTCGCCTGCCGCGGCCTTTGCCAAAAGTGTTTTTCCAGTCCCTGGAGGGCCGACCAGCAGTACGCCCTTGGGTATCCTGGCCCCCATCTTTGTAAACCGCTTTGGATTCCTCAGGAAGTCTACAACCTCTTTTAACTCGTTCTTCTCTTCGTCGGCTCCCGCTACATTTGCAAACGTTACATTTTCAGGATTTCCAATCGTCGCCTTAGCGCGGCTCTTTGCAAAGCTCGATATCTGGCGGCCGCCCGTCTGCGAACGCATCATGAAATAATACAGCAAAACTACTGCCCCGATTATTATTATGTAGGGCAGGATCATCTGAAACAGCGAAACACCCTCGGGCTGGTTCGTGCGATATTCAAACGGATAATCGGACGTGGTAACCTGACTCGGATCCTTACCGGTGGTTTCTGAGATTATAACGGCCATGTCCGCCGCCAATGTTTCAGTAGATGGTATATTACAATAAAAGTCTACTTTGCCTTTGTCAAAAAACTGCTCGGCTGTAAATTGTGAATCAGCATTCAAGCCATACAGCACGTCCGACTGAATCTGAATGGCCTGTACCCTACCCTCTTTTACATAAGTCAAAAAATCCTTATATGTAATCAGTTCAGGCTGCTCAGTAAACACATCGCTGCCGATAAGCAATATAACCACAAGGCCGATAACAGCTACAAATAATAGCATTCCGCCAAGCTTCTTCAAGTTTAACCTCCTATTGTTGCGCATTGTGCAAAACAATTCTCCAACTATCTTATGATACTACCATAAATGGCAAAGCTATTCAAAGGGGTTTACGGTCTTTTTCATAAAGCTCAGGTGAAAAAAATGTGAACTTGACCGCAGCCAATAGAACAGCTGAAAACGCTATTATATTTTACCTGCTAAAGCTATGCGGCATAATATAATATACGATTATGCGGCGTCCGCGCTGTAGATATCCCCACCGCCTTCATTTTTTACAGGCTGAATCCATTTCATGCTTAAATAGCGCCTTATGCACAGCACATTCTTTAACAGGTCCTCGCACAGGAGCATTATGACATAGACCCAGATAAACGGCATATTCAAAACCAGCCCGCACACCGCGGTAATGGGCAGTGCCAAAAGCCAAAGCGACAGCAAGTCATACTTCATGCCCGTCTTCGTGTCCCCGCCGGCTCTGAATATGCCTACAACGCTGACATACGGTATGTTTCTTAATCCCATTTCCAACCCGTAAATCAACAGCAGGATAGACGCGGTACTGTGTACCTCAGAAGCAATATTGAATATGCCGAGTATCGGCTCGCGCAACAAAATAACCATTGCGCCCACCACTACGGCTAACGCCGGAACGAGCAGCAAAAACCGCTTAGAGTATTGCTTTGCCTCCTCTATATCACCCGCTCCCACGCGCTTTGCAATCATAACGTTGCATGCGTTGCATATACCAATGAAAAACACAAATGATATGTTTTCCACCGTTCTGAATATGGTCAGCGCCGAGTAATTACCTGTACCCATGCGCCCGAACACCGCATTGTAGCCCATCACGCCCAATGCCCAAAGCGTTTCGTTTATAAGCACAGGCGAAGCACGCTGGAAAAATTCCGCCACGAACTCCTTTGAGATACTGAACATCTTCCTTATCGGAGGTACCAGCACATTCTTTTTAAATATGGAGATAACCAGAATGAGTATCGGGGAAAACAAGCCTGATATCGTAGTGGCAAGCGCGGCTCCTTCAACTCCCATGGCTGGAAATCCAAATTTTCCGAAAATCAGCACATAGTTAAGTATTACGTTTATTGCAACCGCTACAGCCCCTGATACCACGGGAAGCTTTACCTCCTCGGTAGACCTGAGAACAATGGAAAAAGTCTGGCTCAGCGCAACGCCAAGGTATGAAAAACATGCGATTTTAATATATCTGGCTCCTTCGGCAATCGCAACCTGATCGTTTGAAAATAGTCCGATAACGCTGTTTGGGAACAAAAATACCACTGTACTCAATATCAGCGCTATTGGGATATTGCATATCAGCATCATTCCGTATGCGCGGGATATGCCGTCACGGTCTCCGCGCCCCCAGTACTGGGCTATAAATACCGCCCCGCCCGACGCTATTCCAAACATCGCTATGTTCACAAAGAACGCTACTTGAGACGCTATTCCAACCGCGGCAATGGATACATCCCCAAGCTGGCCTATCATAAGCGTATCCACCAGGGACAGCGATGTGGTCAGAAGGTTCTGAAAAGCTATCGGCAGCGCCAGCCGAAGCATTGACTTCCAGAAATTCTTATCCTCGAACATTCTTAGTTTCATTTTGCGTCTCCTCCATTCTTGAATAGTTCGCTCCACGCTGTATCAAGTATCGCGCCCCCCTTATATGCAACCCCTATGATAGGAAGCCTTTTAAACATAAAATAGGACCCGACATGCGGCGCCAGGCCCCAGGTTACAGTTTGTTTCATTGATATAAATCATGCGCATGATAGGATCAAAATCCTATATCCACAACAGTTTATTATGTTCCCTGTTCCAACCGGCTGGCTCAGGAGTGCGGCCGTTCCTGAGCCAGCTGCAACGTCCACATCCGCACAGCCCGAATAGACGCACAGCATATCCCTATTACCCGCACTTGTCTTCTTAACCCGTTGCGTACCGCTAATATGGCATTGCGCTATAGCACCTGTTTCACGCTTCATCTAACTTCTCCCTGCACAGCTCATTTCATCCTAATATATCAGATTTAAAACTATATGTCACGCATTAAGCATCATATATTGTATTGGCGTATTCAACGATAAAGACGGTTCCGTAACCAGAACCGCCTCGTATGTAACGTAAATGCCAAATTGATTTCAGCCCATTTCTTAGGCGGATATAATTCGCGGCTGCAATTTCCTAAGCAAATCCATATTGCATTCTATATCCTTTTTTGTCAGTGCTACGCTGCAGCTCAGTCTTTTTTCATCCTCTGGTTTATAGGAAACAGGCATTTTGAAATAGTTCAGCCGCCAGCGCGGTTTATAAGGAACCCTGCCCATAAGGGCTTGAAGCATTTCAAAAGTCATTCCGGGATACAGCGTTGTCCTTACCTCATATTCAACCCCGCTCTCTTCCAGCACGTCAATGGAGGCCAATACCTTATCGAACCCGTTTTCAATACCGCACACCTCCTTATAATCATGAGGCAAAGCCTTTATATCCACCGCCGCATAGTCAAGAAGGCAAGCTTCCGTAAGTCCTTTGATCATCGAAGGCCGCTGTCCGTTTGTATCAAGCTTCAGCCGGTATTCCATCATGCGCAGCCGGCGCAGGAATTCAGGCAGGCCGCTTTGAACTGTCGGCTCACCGCCGCTTATAACAACGCCCTCAAGCAAGCCCTGACGCCTCTTCAAAAAGTCTAAGACATCCTTTTCGCTGATAGCCTCGCCATCAGGTTTAATCAGGCCGCGGTTATGACAGTAAAAGCAATCGAAATCACATCCCTTTGTAAATAACACACAGCTCAGAAGACCCGGAAAATCTATTGTGCTGCTCCTTTGAATGCCGCCAAATATCACGCGCCCAACTCCTCAGCCCTTATTACATACTTTATGCGCTCGTTGTACTCCTCCTGCTTGCCCTTGTGAAAGTTCTGAACTGGCCTCAGGTATCCTACAACACGGCTCCACACCTCTGTTTCCATCCCGCAGTCTGGACATGAATACGACTCGCCGTTTATATATCCATGATCCGGACACACGGAAAACGTCGGAGTCAGGGATAGGTATGGAAGCTTATAATTGCTAAAGGCCTTACGGATCAAGCGCTTTGCTATATCAGTATCCTTTATCTGCTCGCCAAGGTACAGGTGCAGCACGGTTCCCCCTGTGTATTTGCACTGCAGCTCCTCCTGCAGCTCCAGCGTTTCAAAAATATCATCGGTAAACCCTACGGGAAGATGCGTTGAATTCGTGTAATAGGGGGCGTCCTTGCCCGCTGTTATAATATTTGGATACCTCTTTTTATCCAGCTGGGCGAGACTGTAGCTTGTGCCCTCGGCAGGCGTTGCCTCAAGGTTGTAAACATGCCCGGTTTCATCCTGGAATCTTGATATGGCGTCCCGCATGAAATCAAGGATCCTCAGGGCAAAGCCCCTTCCCTCGTCTGTTGTAATATCCTTGCCCATGAAGTTAAGACAGGCCTCGTTCATTCCGATAAGCCCTATCGTATTAAAATGATTATACCAGTAATCCCCTGTACGCTCCTTGACATTTTTGAGATAATGGGCCGAGTAAGGATACATCCCCCTTTCGGTTTGTTCCTCTATTGTTTTGCGTTTGATTTCTAAGCTCTCCTTAGCAACTTCCATAAGCTTGAGAAGGCGTGATTTAAACTCAGCCTCATCCTTGGAGAGGTAGCCCAGCCTTGGCATATTAAGCGTAACAACGCCTATTGATCCTGTAAGCGGGTTTGAACCAAACAGCCCCCCTCCGCGCTTGCGAAGCTCTCCTGTGTTAAGCCTAAGCCTGCAGCACATTGAAAGCGCGTCCTCGGGCGACAGGTCCGAGCTTACATAGTTTGAAAAATACGGTATGCCATACTTACAGGTTATCTCCATAAACCTGTCTATGACGGGGCTGTCCCAATCAAAGTCCTTTGTCACATTTATTGTAGGGATTGGGAATGTAAATACCCTGCCCTTCTTGTCGCCCTCCATCATGACCTCGCAGAACGCCAGATTTATCATATCCATTTCCTTCTGGAATTCCCCATAGGTTGCATTCTGTGGCACGCCTCCGACTATAACGGCCTGATCCTTAAGTGTGCGCGGAGGCTTAATATCAAACGTCAGGTTTGAAAACGGACATTGGAAACCAACCCGCGTAGGCACGTTCAAATTAAAAATAAACTCCTGCAGGGCCTGCTTTACCGTCCTGTAATCAAGGTTGTCGTAGCGTATAAATGGAGCGCAATAGGTATCAAAGCTGCTCCACGCCTGGGCGCCCGCAGCCTCGCCCTGGGTGGTAAACGTGGAATTGACTATCTGGCCCAAAAAGCTGCGCAGGTGTTTGGCGGGGCCTGACTCAACCTTTCCTGGAACGCCTCCAAAACCATCGGTCAGCAGCTGCTTTAAATCCCAGCCCGCGCAGTATGGTCCAAAAAGGCCAAGATCATGTATATGCATATCTCCTGAAAGGTGCGCGTTTCTAATAGTCTCCGGATATATTTCATGAAGCCAGTATTGCTTTGTAAACGTTTCCCTAATGTAGTTGTTCATTCCGTTTATGGATTTTTGGGCGTTTGCGTTCTCCTTTATACGCCAGTCATTATCTCCCAGGTAGTTTGAGAACATCTCTATAGTAGCCCCGATAAGCGCATTAGCCTCCCTTGCGCTGCGGCGTTTTTCGCGGTAAAGTATATACGCCTTGGATGTTCTCGCATGTCCATTCTCTATCAGCACCTTTTCAACAAGGTCCTGTATGGACTCAACATCCACTTGACCGTCAGGATAGAGTTCCTCAGCCAATGCCAGCACCTTGCGTGTCAGGTCCTCGGCCTTATCCCAATCGTTGCCTCCAACGGCGTTTGCCGCCTTGAATATTGCGCGTGTTATCTTCTCAGATTGAAACGGAACTATATCCCCACTTCGTTTGCGAATAGTTGTAAACATCAGATTATTCCCCTTTGCCCTGTATATTGTGGTGTTCGTTTTAAATTGTACCATATGCGGTATATCATTGCAATAGCAAACCAAAATATTGTAATATATAATTAGTCCATAAACATCCGCGTTCAGACATTGTTCCGCCTTTAATGCCGCATAGCTAAAATTAAAATAGATTCATAATCAGCGTTGACAAAACAGCTTTCATAACATATAATTAGTTCCGCGTGTTCTTTTGGTAGAAGTTTGAATACAATCCACCATATGCGCTGGGCATGTTCTTCACGGAAAAATGTGAAATTATCGGCATCCTGGCAGTTGATCACGCTATATGTCATATGACTTCGCAGGATATGTCCGTACCTTGAACGGTCGGTTCTAGTCTGCTCGTCTGCAAAATCAAGTATTTTACATATGCGCCCGTAGCTCAGCAGGATAGAGCGTCCGCCTCCTAAGCGGAAGGTCGCGCGTTCGAATCGCGCCGGGCGTGCCACGTCGGAGCAAGCTATGTATCGCTTGCTCCTCCTTTTCCGCAAACCGTCACGCTCTGCTCGGTTGCAAGCGCCCTCGCCGCAGCTCGCCGTCGCTGCCAACCGTTTGCGGGCATGAACGCCCCTCCCACTGAGGGCAACATCGTTTTTAACCGCCTGATGCAAGTGGGAAGCTATATTTTAGTCTTGTGATAGAGGCTGAAATATAGCTTTCCTTTTATAGAAACCTCCATGTTATACTGCTCATGAGCACATTAACAGGAAACATTGAGGTTTTGTTACGTCTGGAAATGTCATCGGGATACTGCAAAGCAAAAGACTCGGACCAATTTGGTTAATGGGGATAAAAGCGTGATATATCTAATGAAGTTATCTCTGCTTTACCGCGTTGTCCTGTTTGACCTTCTGGGAATTTCGGAAATTCTATACAGGGATAAACTTTTGGTGCGAGTCCAAGCCGACCAAGAAAATAGGATGAGTTCCAGAACATTTTGATATATAGAGTCAAGCGGTCAGCCATCACATTCCCTCTAACTTCTTCAGAAAAGTTTGTGTGACTTCATGATTATGTCAAACATGTCGAAGAGGATGAGCGGCAAGAAAATCATGGGGGAGAGCCAGGA
>UQXE01000034.1 GCA_900544965.1 uncultured Eubacteriales bacterium
AGCAAAAGCCGGCCTGATAGTTGCTTGCAACCGAAGGCCGGCTTTTGCGGGTTAAACTCGCGATGCGCTGATCAAGCGCTTCGCGAAAGGCCTCATGGCCGCATTTACGGGTTAAGCTCGCTAAGTGCTGAACAAGCACGATGCGAATCGCCTATGGCCTTTTTTGCGGGCTTTGCCGCACGGAAGCCCGAATGGCGGGAAGCAATATCCGTAACCTCAACAAAGCAGCTAAACCCCTTTGTTGACACGCTGCAAACTCTGAAGAGGTACCGTTATCTGTAAAAGTTAAGAGCTCCTCTGGCCTGCATCAGTGTTTATGTCCTTACAGGCTATAGGCGCTGATTGATTACGTTTTCCTGCGTATCGATTCATAATCATATATGGAAGCAGCCGCTGTGCAAAAGATTCTTCTCTAAAACCGTATATCAAACGGCGCGGCATAAACCGCCGCGCCGCTATTCATTTTTATTGAAACAAACGCGTATTCAATTTACATCGCCATATCGCCATGATGGCTGATAAGCGTTGCGTCGTATACGCCCTCGATTTTGAGCAATTTATCTACAAACCCTGTTTCCGAATCCTTAAGGCGCAGCTCAAGGGTCATCTCTATTCCGTCGCGCTGTACGGTTTTGCTCTTGAGTTTTGTTTTGGGCAGCTTGGCGACAAACTGCTTTACTACAGATCCCGCGCTTTCATGATAATGTATTATCAAAAGGTACGACTCGGTTGACCTGAACCTTACAAGGCTGATTATAATCAGGAATACGCCTATGGAGATGGCCGAGATTATAGCCACATCATAGAACCTGGTGCCAATAGCGATGCCTTCGCCTACAGCCCAGAACATGAACACCGTATCGATGGGGTCCTTTACCGCCGTACGGAATCTGATTATCGACAGGGCGCCGACCATGCCCAGGCTGAGCACAAGGCTGTTGTTTATGAGCATCAGCATCAGCGACGTTACCAGGGTAAGCATTATAAGGCTGATATTGAAGTTGCGCGAATACATGACGCCGGCAAAGGTTTTCTTATAAATTAAGAAAATAAATATGCCCACAGCCAGCGCTAGCACAAGCGTTAACAGCACCTGCAGCGGGCTTATCGTCGTAGATATCAGGTCTGACAGACCCAGTCCTCCGGTCGTGCCGGCAGCGTCGGAAAATAGCATCGTTGTGTCCTCCAAATAAATTGTATCGGTTGTACATTTGTACATCAGTTAACATTTTACGTCAATTTCCAGGTTATCTCAATACTTTTTTTGCCTATAGCTCATACTTCCTGCAAAAGACATACTTGCTTATTGCGCTCCTGTCCGCGGCGCCCGTCTGGATCAATCCCCGTATATACGAGGGGAGGTATTTATTATACTTTACCTCAAGAACCATATCGTAGCCATCTATTACGGGATAGGTGGGCAGATCCCTGTTAAAAAGATCCGCACTACGATGGGCTGTACGTATATCCTTGTCAAAGGTTATCCTTACATCTTCAACTGGAAATACATACGCTTCGCGCACATAATCAACGATTACGGCCGGTTTCAGCCTTCTAAGCCTGAACTCAGCGTACATCTCATGCGCAAACTCTTCGGGCCTTGATATCAGGAAACCATAGCTGCCGCCCAAGAGCGCGCCGCACTCCTCCCTGCTAAGCCCGATGGATTCCTTCAGGATATATCCATTGTCTTTGTTCTTCCTTTCAAGCTTTATAACCTCATCCGAAAGGCCGTATATCCGCAGGCGCACCTTGCTCCTCCCGTCAAAGCCTGATAATTTGTCCCTCATGGCGCTGTCTTCCGGATCATCGAAATACAGGCTGCGGATCCTGTATTCACCATACTCGTTGGCATTCTCATCGGCAGACATGGTTTTCCTCAGCCGTTGTGAAAGAAGCATGTATTCGCCTTCGTTTATATAGTACTTTATCTCGTGCCGGTATCCGGGCTTTTTCATCGTTTCACCGTCCTATCCCTGAGTTGCCGGGGCGCTGCCCGGGATGCCGAACAGTTCAACGCACTTCTCGCTTGAAAGCCCGAAATACTGCTTGAGGTGGTAGACAAAGTATGGCTTTCTTGCGTCTGCAAAGTCGTTAATCCTGTTAACGGACCTTTCCCAGCCCTCAAACGACATTTCACTCCACAGCTGGGTGTCCCGCTTCATTTCCTCACGTATGTTGCCCGACAGCTCGGCTACGCGCGACTTCAAGTTCTCGGGCGAGAACACCACGTCGGCCATCTTCGCGCATTTTTGCAAAAATAGTTCCTTGAATTCGGGGTTCTTCAGCAGGCCCAGTATAAGCGTGGTTGAAAACCCCTTCCCGACTCCGTGGCCCGCGGGATTCAGGTATTTTGCAACCGCGTCAAGCTGGTAGCCGCGCATACCGTTTATGCTGGCGTTCATGGCCCAGCAGAAGTCATACGCTATCCACTGCCACTTTCTCCCTGGCGCTCTCCAGAACTTGATGTTGCCCGTGTCGCTGTTTGCTACGTATATCTGCATTGCAGTATACTCAGCAAAGTTGTCTACGTCAACCTGTTCGCATACATATTCATAGTTCTCCCTATTTGACATGTCATGCGTCTTCACATACTCAAGCAGATCAAGATAGTCCTCATTGCTCCCGTTGAGCACATAGCCCGCCTTATTGCCGTTCCCCACCAGCAGGTCAATGCTGTCAGGGTCCTGTATGCCGTAATGCTGGGCCAGATAATGCACCGTTACCTTCTCCCGCAGATTGTATACCCCACGGTAATTACCGTTTACATATACAACGCACTGCCTGTACGCCTGCACCGCCAGATCGGTATGCTCATCCAGCAGGCTGGTTATCGTAACGTCGCGTATCCTTGAGATAGTGCTCTCCTGTCCGGAAGCCCTGAGTATCAGAGACTTATAATCGCCGAAGTCGCGGCTGTCAAAGAAATTATGATAAAACCTTGAGTTTCCGTACCCCGCACGGGCAATCAGCGCAAGCCCCTTCTGCTCCTTCTGCCGCGAGTACGCGCCAAAAATTCTAACAACTCCGTCGTCGCCGTATTCATAGGCCCCGCTCCCGTCGATCAGGTCAAAGTGGGCGGGTATCTCTATCTCCTGGCTGTAGTTTTCATATATGTTGTCAAAATCCGACTGCTCGGTTGCAATGGATATCACTGGGATTGTATGCGGGCTGTCGATAAGGTAAGTGGCTGTGGCCGCGTCGCTCTCCAGCATGCCGTTTGCATATGATACGGCGCGCAGCGTGCATGTTTTTTGAATGGCAATGGGGCCGGTGTACTGGGCATCCGACTGGTTTGGAACCGATCCGTCCAGCGTATAGTACACCGTACAGCCCTCCGGTACCCTGATGCTTACCTGCTGCGAACCTGAATACGCGCCCGTCTGAACTGTAATCTCCGGCTTTTGAGCGTAGCCGCTTGAGAAGCCCGTGTTGGCGGATCCGGGTGTTGGGGTTTTAAATACTCCATAGCTTCCGCCGCCGTCTCTCCCTATGCTCTGGTCGGCGCGAAACCTGGCCGCGGAAAGCTTATCGACCAGCTTGCCGTCAGGCGCATATAAAAAGACTGCCTCGCCGGCGGCAGACAGTTTGAAATTCGCCTCCAGGCCTTCCACATCCTCGCCGGTGCAGGGTATCGCCAAGTATCCGCCTGGCGGAATCGTAACATCCGGAAACGTCCACTTGGCAGGATTCTTCGCGCTGTCCGTAAGGCTATAGCCCAAAAGGCTTATCCCCTCAGCCCCGCGGTTATGAAGCTCCACCCAGTCGGGGTAATCGCTACGGTCTGAAACCTTTACACTGTAATTGGCCCCCATCATTTCGGATATATACAGGTCGCCCGTCGCCGCGGAGTTGGCCGACTGAAGCAGCGCATAGCTGGACTCGGAATTCTGCATGCCTGGCGTGGGCTGCCTGCTCGCCGCAAATTCGCCCGTACCGTCGGGAATTCTAGCCATTGAGACGTCGGTTTCCTGCTTTGAATAGGAATAGCTGTCTATAAGCGAACCGCCCTGATCTGACAGCGCCACATCCTCCTCGTAAGCGCGGAGGCCAAATGGGACATGCACCTCTCCGTTTTCCATCCTGCCCTCCTCGCCGGAGCAGAATATAAGGAGATAGCCTCCCGCCTGGATGACGGTTCCATCAGGCAGTTGGGCCTTCATCCTGTTTCCCAGGTCATCGGATACATAGAAACCGCTTAAATCAATTTCCTTGTCCGTTGAGTTAAACAGCTCAATCCAATCCGAATAATTTCCGTTATAATCCGCTATGGTAGAAGCGTTTGACGCCATAAACTCGTTGATATATAGCCCCTCGATGGATTTATCCGCTCCCTTGCTCTCCAGGTAGTCCTTAAACGCCTGAACTCCTTCGTCTGTGTTGGGGAAACCTGGAGTCGGCGAGCCAAATTCAACCCACAGCCCGTTCGCCGCGTCCTTTCCAAGCGAAGACCCGCTGGAGGTCGCCCTTAGCGCAAGGCTTTCTATTATCCGTCCGGTTGTGTCCATGAGCACCAGATCGTCCGTAGAGGACAGCTTAAACGGGGCGTAAAGCCCGTCGCGGGTTTCGCCGCAGCAAAATACGACCAAATAACCGTTCGCTTCTATTACCGTGCCCTGTGGAAATACATATTTAACGCCCGAAAGCGCGTCGTCGCTAAGCCCCCATCCGGATATGTCGGCGCTTTCATTTGAGCCGTTATAAAGCTCGACCCAATCGTAAAACTTGCCCTCGGGGTCGGGAAATAACCCCTTGTTGGACGTCATAACCTCATTTATCGATATTGAATAGCTTGATACCCCTTCCGAACCCGAGTTGCCTATGACCCATACGACCATAAACACGAATGCGGCGACAAGGACTATTGATATTAAAAACTTGCCGACCTTCATCAACATTCCTCCCATATTGCGCGGGCCATATTCTGCCCGTCTCAGGGTAGTATAGCACAAATATGGGAAAATATCATTGCAATAAAAACTCGTCAAAGAATTTTTACAATTAGGCCCGCGGCCGCGCATCTGCGCTTCAATATTGCGCCACAAATTATTTCCAATTTTATTACAGCTATTACGTTGACATGTTTCATCCCGCTGCCTACAATAATTATATAAAAACCGCTCATTGTGTTGGACTACATATGGTTTTGCCTGAGCAATGCGGCCGCCCCTGCCGCCGACGGCAGCTTAAAGCCAATTTGCCGTAGACGTCTATTATAATCATTTTTCGTCAAACATAATGGTAACAGCCAGGATTCTTGAATGGAGCTGAACCTTGCTCCAAAACCTGAATCCGTCCAGGAGGTGTTATTTATGGATCTTAACAATTTTACAAAGAATTCTTTAAAGGCAATAAGCGCCGCGCAGTCGACAGCTGTCGATCACTCAAACCAGCAGGTGGACCAGGCCCATCTGCTGTACGCGCTGCTCACGCAGGAGGATTCGCTGATAAAGCAGCTGATGATCCGCATGGGGGTTGACGCTGTATCCCTGATAGGGGAAACCGAAAGGCTTATAGACGCCCAGCCCCAAGTAACCGGAACGAGCATAGACCCAAACAGGGTATACGTCACGGCCGACCTCAATAAGGCCCTTCAGGCGGCAGAAAAGGAAATGGCGCGTATGAAGGACGAGTTTGTGTCTGTTGAGCACCTTTTCATAGGGATCTGCGATAACCCCGGCGCCGCGATAAAGGAGCTGTTCAAGCAATTTAAAATAGATAAAAAGGAGTTTCTTAAAGCGCTTGAAGGCGTACGCGGCAGCGCCAGGGTAACGACGGACTCGCCTGAGGAGACATACGATGCTCTTGGCAAGTACGCCCAGGATTTGGTTGAGCTCGCTAAAAAGCAGAAGCTTGACCCGGTAATCGGCCGCGATGGTGAGATAAGGAACGTTATCCGCATACTATCAAGAAAGACGAAGAATAATCCGGTGCTTATCGGCGAGCCTGGCGTAGGAAAGACCGCAATAGCCGAAGGGCTTGCCCAGCGTATCGTCAAAGGCGACGTCCCCCAAAACTTAAAGGAACGCCGTATCTTCTCGCTTGACATGGGCGCGCTCATAGCGGGCGCGAAATTCCGCGGCGAGTTTGAAGAGCGTTTAAAGGCGGTGCTCAACGAGGTAAAAAGGAGCGAAGGCCAGATTATCCTCTTTATAGACGAGCTTCACAACATCGTCGGCGCCGGCCGTACCGAGGGCTCCATGGACGCGGGCAACCTGCTAAAGCCGATGCTCGCAAGAGGCGAGCTGCATTGTATCGGCGCGACCACGCTGGACGAGTACCGCAAATACATTGAGAAGGACGCGGCGCTTTCCAGAAGGTTTCAGCCGGTTACGGTAAACGAACCAAGCGTTGAGGACACCATAAGCATACTCAGGGGACTAAAAGAGAGGTATGAGGTATTCCACGGGGTAAAGATCAACGATTCGGCATTGGTAGAAGCGGCGGTGCTGTCCAACCGCTATATCTCCGAACGTTACCTGCCCGACAAGGCGATAGACCTGGTCGACGAGGCCTGCGCGCTGCTGAGGACTGAAATGGACTCGATGCCGGCCGAGCTTGACGAGCTGTCTAGAAACATCATGCAGCTTGAGATTGAGGAAGCCGCGCTTGAAAAGGAAACCGACAAGCTCTCCGTTGAACGGTTGGAAAACCTTCGCCGCCGGCTGGCCCAGGAGCGCGAGGAGTTCAACTCCATGAAGGCGCGGTGGGACAACGAAAAGGATGCGATTAAAAACATACGGAAACTGCGCGAGGATATTGAAAATTTAAACGCCGAGATGGAGCGGGCCGAAAGGGACTATGACCTTAACCGTGCCGCCGAGCTTAAATACGGCAGGCTGCCCGACCTTAAGGCAAAGCTGAACGAGGCTGAAAGTTCCTTTGAAAGGGAGCGCGCCAACGGCCTGTTGAGCGACAGGGTGACGCAGGAGGAAATAGCCCAGATCGTTTCCCGCTGGACCGGTATACCGGTAAGCAAGCTCATGCAGGGCGAGCGTGAAAAGCTGCTTGGCCTTGAAAATATACTGCATAAGCGTGTCGTCGGCCAGGACGAGGCTGTAAAGACCGTTACGGACGCGATACTCAGAACCAGGGCCGGACTTAAGGACCCGTCAAAGCCGATAGGCAGTTTCCTGTTCATGGGACCCACTGGAGTGGGCAAAACCGAGCTTGCAAAGGCACTGGCCCAGGCGCTGTTTGACGACGAGCGCAATATGGTTAGGATTGACATGTCCGAATATATGGAAAAGTATTCCGTATCCAGGCTGATAGGCGCCCCTCCAGGCTATGTGGGCTACGAGGAGGGCGGCCAGCTTACCGAAGCCGTGCGCCGCAAGCCCTACTGTGTGGTGCTGTTTGACGAAATAGAAAAAGCGCATACGGACGTGTTCAACGTATTGCTTCAGGTGCTGGACGACGGACGCCTGACCGACTCGCAGGGAAGGATTGTGGACTTTAAAAACACGGTAATAATCCTGACCTCAAACCTGGGTTCCAATTACATACTTGACGGCATTGAAAACGGGGTTTTGACGGATAAGGCGAAAGAGCAGGTATCCAAGCTGCTTAAGCAGAGCTTCCGGCCCGAATTTCTAAACCGTATAGACGATATAGTGTTCTATACGCCGCTGAGCAGGCAGCAGATTTACGCGATAACCGACCTGATGCTTGAAGAGCTTAAAGGACGTATGCACGCTCTGCGGCTTGGACTCAGGCTTACGGACGCTGCTAAGGAATACTTTGCGGAGGCCGGCTACGACCCGCATTATGGGGCAAGGCCGCTGAAGCGCCTGCTTACAAGCAAGCTTGAAACGCTGATAGCGCGCGAGATAATCGGTCATGACCCTGCGCCGGACACGGTGTTTACCGTAGACTATGCGGATGGGGAGCTGAGGATAGGCGAAAGCTAATTGTGAAATTTACGCGCCGCTCCATAATACGGGAGCAAACGTGGTAAAATGTTAAAGTAGCTGGCGCGCTTGGCGCGTGCGACTTAAGATAAGCTACGTAAACCTGGGCGCATCAGCGCCTTTGCGATACGGGCAAGTATCAGCGACGCCCTTTTTCAAGGCTTCGCCGCCGTATGCTTAAACGGCGGCAGGATGAAAGGAGATATGGATGTTAGGAAACTGGTTTTACTTTTACGGAGGGGACAGCATAATGCTGTTCGCGCTTCTCGCGGTTCTGGTGCTTGGCCTTATCGTTCAGGCCAGGGTGCAGAGCACATATAAGAAGTTCTCCAAGACGCGGGCGTCCAGCGGAATTCCCGCCAACGAGATGGCGCGCCAGCTTCTGCAAAACGCCAACAGCGGGGTGTCTATCACACAGGTAAGGGGTTATCTCACCGATCATTTTAATCCAAAAACGCATACGGTGGGGCTTTCGGACGCAGTGTACCATTCCGACTCAATCGCCGCCCTCGCGGTGGCGGCCCATGAGATTGGCCACGTCATGCAGTATGAGGACGATTACCTGCCCATACGGATACGTAACGCCATACTCCCCGTCGCCCAGATTGGGTCGAGCGCTTCGCCGTTTATAGTCATATTGGGCCTTATGTTCGGCTCCTATGAGGTTGCTATTGCCGGCGTTATCCTGTTCGCGGCCGTGCTCCTGTTTCAGCTTGTAACGCTGCCTGTTGAGTTTAACGCCTCAAGCAGAGCGGTGTCAATGCTGGTCGGCTCCGGATTTATCACCTACGATGAGGAGTCCAGCGCAAAAAAGGTGCTGCGCGCCGCCGCGATGACATACGTTGTGGCTGTTCTGTCAAGCCTTGTTACGCTGCTTAGGCTGCTGTTCATAGCGCGCGGAAGCAGGAGAGATTAACAAATACATTTTAAGGAGACATATTTATGGACGGCACTGTTCTCTACAAGCTATCCTATGGCCTATACGCTATTGGCGCGATGGATCAAAACCGCATGTGCGGGTGTATCGTCAACACGGTGTTTCAGATAACATCCGACGGCGTAATCGCGCTGAGCATGAACCGGAATAACTATACGCACGGGCTTATAGAGAGAAGCGGGCGCTTCTCTGTAAGCATCCTAAGCGAAGCTACGCCCGCTTCCGTTATTGGCGCTCTCGGATTTAAATCGGGCAGGGACGCCGACAAGTTCGCGGGGCTTGACGCATATGTTGAAGACGGGCTGCCGCTTTTAAGGGAAAACACATGCGGCCATCTCATATGCGATGTAGTAGGCAGGCACGAGCAGGGTTCGCATACCGTATTTTTTGCCAAGGTTACAAACGCGTTTGGCAAAAACGATAATCCCCCGATGACTTATGAATATTACCATAGGGTGATAAAGGGCAGCGCACCTAAAAACGCGCCGACGTACCGCGCTGAGGACGAGTCCGCGGCCAAACCGGAACCCAGCGTTAAATATAGGTGTACCGTATGCGGGTATATTTACGACGGCGAGCTTGCAAACGAGCCCGACGACTATAGATGCCCGATATGCGGCGTTTCAAAGGATAGGTTTATACGCATCGACTAAGCTATGATTTAATTATAAAGGCGGACGAAGGGTTTTTTATGGCCTTCGTCCGCTTTTTATTTTAATATGCAGCCCTTTTAGCTCCATAGCTTTTCCGGATATATCCCCTGGTCCTTCAATCCACGTATAGCGGCGACCACATGAGGCTTGTCCTCCTTATGGGTAACTCCAATCCATCTGTCCGGCGTATAGAGCATCTTTACGGCAGCCCTGCCGTCTCCAAGCGCACGTCTGACGGACTCGGGAAGGTAATCCTCGCACTTCAGGGGATTTTTCTCTATAGCGCTTGATAAAAAGCGCGGGAAATCGCCGCTTAGATGATCCATAAAGCCTGGATTGAACGCCCAGAAGTTCATGGATACCGTTGTATCAGCGGGCAGGGTGATATAGTTTCCGTTTTCATCCTCATACGCCGCTTTATCGCCATGGCGTATTACATTGGTCCGCTCCCTGATGTCCGAGAGGTAGCCCCTTTCGTCTACGACGCACACGCCCCGGCTCACGCTTCCATGGTCGGTAAGCGTTTCGCCGATCCGGTAACCGATTATCGCGTGCTCGTTTTCACCCTTATGCTCCAAAAGAAAACCGTAAGCCAGCTTAAACGCGGCAGGCCCATAAAAATCATCCGCGTTGAGGGCTACAAACGGCCCCTTTACCACGTTACGGCAGCACAGAATCGCGTGCGACGTACCCCAGGGCTTTACTCTGCCTTCCGGAACCGCGAAGCCCTCCGGCAGCATATCCAGCTCCTGATACACGTATTTAACATCGGCATGACGTTCAAGCCTGTTGCCTATGAGCTCTTTAAAATCGGATTCTATCCCATGCTTTATAATAAATACAATGCTTTCAAATCCCGCGCGAAGCGCGTCGAATACCGAAAAGTCCATAAGCACGTTTCCATGCTCGTCCATCGGATCCATCTGCTTAAGACCGCCGTACCGGCTGCCCATGCCCGCCGCCATTATGACCAGGGTTGGCTTTACCATTGCTCTACCTCCGTTTATTCTATCCAGACCGCACACAGGCCGCGTCAGCCGGCCGGCAGCATTTAGCCGCATGTCGATCCATCTGCTATTATACAGCATGTTCCGCGTTACGGCAAACAAAAGCAGGGCTCCCGCCCCGCCTTAAAAATGATTTTGACTATATCCTCATGACTTCCACACTATGCGAATCCTCGCTTCTCAGGGCTATAACCGCCCCCCTTATCAGGTATGCCGTAGGATCGCCCGATGGCCTTCTGAACAAGCACCTTATGTTAGTACCCTCTATCATGCCTATGTCAAGAAGCCTGCGACGCATTCCGCCCTGCGTGTTGAGCTTCGTAATAATTGCCGTTTCGTCCGTGTCGATCATATCAAGAGTAAGTCTTTCAGCCTCCATACTTTTATTCATCTCCGTTGAATGAGTAGGTGCACCCCATTATAAGGATATGTGGAATAGCTTAATTATGTGAGAAACTATTCGGCTGTTTTGTATTGGCGCCCATCCCGGTTAGGCCAACGTACAAGCCTGAAACGGTACAAGAATCATGTATGCCGTGCAACCAATTTCTTTATCATAATTATAGGACAGCGCCGCTCACAAGGCCGCACACAGCGGGAGGAGATATACCGTAATACGGCCTGTGCGCGGCTATAGCGGCTCCAGTCCCAATACATACCTTATAAGCTTAACTGCGTCCGTGTTGTTCACCCTGCCGTTTCCATCCGCGTCGGCCAGCATGAGCTGGAGCTCGCTGAACATTTCAAGTCTGACGCAGTGTCTCGAAATCATCACGGCATCGGTAATGCTGACCACGCCGTTCATATCCATATCCCCTATAAGCCCGTATTGCGCAGTAACAATCATATCACATAATACAGCGCTGATATCCTTATCCCATCCTATAAACATGTAGCCATAATGTTCGGGCGGCTGCGGGGCCTGGGCCGGCAGCCCCGCGGGTACTACCTGCTCGTCAAGCGTCTCGCCGGTTACGCCGTCGACAAAGGTAACTACATAGGCTTCGTCGAAGGTCAGCTGTCCGTCGCCGCATACTATGTCCGATGGATCTATTTCAAAAGAGCCCCAAAAGCCCAGGGCGTTTCCCCCGCGCGGGTTAACCGACACGATATGACTGCCCTCAGCCTGCGCCGGCGTACTAAAGCTTAAATCGGCAAGCGCTGTTTCCACATCGCTACAAATGCCGTCAAACTCAACGCCAAGCCTTCCTGGTGCATGCTGAACCACCCGCAGCGACGCTCCATCCACCAAGGGAGTACAGCCGATATACTCTAAAACATTGGGATCATACTCCAATGTGAAGTCAGCCCCGCAAAGCCCGCTTGCATGAATTCGAATACTGGCGTCGCCTCCGGGCATAACCGTCCCTCCAGACGCCTCTAGCATGCCCGCGTACTCGAAGAACCTGGCGTTAATATCGCATGGGCCTTGTATATCAAATTCAGTATCGCCGGACAGCTTTTCCCCCTCCCCGCCATACCATCCATCAAACATCCCATAGGTTCTGTATGCTTTGGCGGTTAGTCCCAAACCGGCCTCGCCCATAGTATTTAATTCCACGATTCCTCCGTCCGGCGCGGCCACGCTTACGGGGTTTGCGCCAAGCGCCTCCGAATCAGTGCTTATGGATACAAGCGGATTCCCGCCTGATCTTAACAGGCTTAAATTCGGGTTTTGGCTCAGATCAATGCTGGTTAGCATATTGTTTGTGAAATCCAGGGCACTCAACATGGGCTTGTCCAGCAGGCTCAGCTCGGAAATGTCGTTATTCGCGCAGTTAATGGACCTTAATTCTGGGTTTGTGTCAAGATTCAGGATATTCAGCGCATTGTATGAAACGTTCAAATCTTCAAGCGCCGTACATCCAAGAAGGTCCGCTCCTTCCAGCCTGTTATTCTCACATATGAGCTCCCTTAGTCTTGAGCAGCCGTTCAGGTTTAGCGTTTCAAGCAGGTTGCCGTCCAGCGACAGATGCAGCAGTTCGGGAAATCCGCTTAGGTCGAGATTCCCACAAAGGCCGAATCCCGTCCATTCTATGCGTTCAGCGCTGCTGCCATTCCAGGTAATACCCGTCCACGTAGATATGTCGTAAGGATCATAATCTGGATTGAGTTTAAGCCCATTCGATACCCCCGTTTCATCCGCGTGCTCCAAAAACGCGCGGATCCGCTCGGTTTCGTCAAGCCCCAGCCGCTCATAACGCGCTATTATCACGGTGTCGCGGTAAACCTCGGAAAAGTCGCCATGCCAACCCGTGAACTCGTATCCCTCATGATCGGGCGGTTCGGGGGCCTGCGCGCCGGAACCCTCCGGCACCTCCTGATCCATAATCCTCTCGCCCGTCAGCCCGTCTATAAACGTAACCGTATATACGGGGACTATAACAAGGGTTCCGTTCGTTAAGATTACCTGCTCCGGCAATAGGCTGGCTGGAACCCCGTTTATAAACGAACAGCCCTCAAACGACGAGACTTCAAGCCGGCTCAGGCCGCGGGCGCTCTCATTGACGCTGAACACAAGGCGCGCAAACTCGCCGTTTATATTTTCGCTTTGTCCGGATACGCTTACGCTAAGCTCTCCAGGGCCGCAGTTATTTACAGCTATACCTTCGGGCTCCTGCGCGGACCAGCTTAGAAAGTTGAGCGCCCCTCCGTCATACGAAAGCGTAAAGGTCATATCCGAAACGCCATAAGCGTTTAGCGGGATTGACGCTTCTCCCCCGGCCAGGGCGGTCGCCGGCGCGATTTCAAGGCTTCCAATTATATCTCCAGCCTGTGAGTACGACGCGGTTAAACTATAATCCCCTCCTGTCAGCGTTACGCTGTGAGACGTCGAAAAACAAACGCCTAACTGATCGTACCAGCCGTCGAAAACATAGCCCTCCATTGGAACCGCCGATGCGGTGAGTTCCGTCATCTCCTGCTCCCCCGCGTCGTTCCAGTATGAGTAGCGCTCAAGATATGCCGCTCCCCCGCGTCCAGAGCTTATCAGCACCTGTCCGGCTCCAAGGGACGGGGCGTTGACTTCAATATTTTCAATAGGGTTTCCGGATGTCCTAAGCTCGGTAAGCGATGTGTTGTTCGACAGGTCAATTCTTTGCAGATAATTTTCAGTGCAGAACAGCTGCTCAAGGTCAATACAATCGTCAAGATCGAGCGACGTAAGCGAATTGCCGCCGCAGTCCAGCCGCTTTAACGATACGCCGCCGCCCAGGTTGATCATGGACAGGCTGTTTCTAGCGCATTCCGCAATGGCAAGCGCCGAGCAGCCGCCCAGATTTAATCCGGTAAGCGAGTTGTCCGAGCAGAAAAGTACGGTAAGGCGGTCGCACCCGCTTAGGTCCATAACGCCCTCAAGATCCAGGCCCATCCACATAATGCCGGTAACCGACGAACCATCCCAGTCCACCCCCGTCCAGGTTGCGGCGTCGTCGGGGTCATAGCCGTGCGGATTTACCTTGTCCCCGTTTTTCACTCCGTTTATATCCGTTATTTCCAGGAATTCGCGCAGCCTTTGAGTATCATAATCCCTCGTTTCCCTGATATACAGGGCGTATGACGGCATAATTGCCGCTGATAGAATTAAGGCGGCCAGAAGCGCAATTATACATCTTTTCAACGTTCTTGTCATGAGTAACCATCCTCCTTAGCTGGAATTGTGATATATTTACATGGTTTTTAATTGTTACCGCCCATGAAGCGGTATAAATTTGATAGAGGTTAATCATACCTAACAAAATTTTGTGCAATCTATATAATAGCGGCATACGCGACTGCGATTAATTTACGCGGGTAAAGCTGTTAAGTGATACTGATAGGGCCGGAAGCCCCGCCGCTGATTTTGCCGATTGTCCGATATGATATGTCTTTTAAACACTATAGCACATACATTTAACTGCAATATATGCTATTTTTTGTCATGTTAAAGTGTACATCTTTGGTCCTGCTCCCGTCTATTGGCAAAAGGCGTTTCGGTATAACTGTATATTTCCTTCAACCTATTGAAAACGACGTATAACTAATGTAACATAGGCTTGCAAGGTGCCTGAAAGCCGCGTGTTTCGGGCAAAAATGGAAAAGGAGCAATGAGAAAGATGATAGAACTCATCAATCATGGCGTCTATCTTAAAGACGGCGTACCACAATGTCAATGCGAATGCGGAGTTACGCCTGAAGAGGGGCGCAAACGCACGATTGCTTACTCAATTCTGAGCACGCACAATGTCTCCGGTGATGACAAAAAGCTGAGGATAAAGTTTGACCAGCTTATCTCCCATGACATCACCTATGTCGGAATCATTCAGACAGCTCGCGCAAGCGGACTGAAGCAGTTCCCCATGCCCTACGCAATGACCAACTGCCACAACAGCCTCTGCGCCGTGGGCGGCACGATCAACGAGGACGACCATGTATTCGGTCTCTCCGCGGCTAAACGCTACGGCGGCATCTTTGTGCCGACGAATCAGAGCGTTATCCACTCCTATGCCCGCGAAATGATGGCGGGCTGCGGCCAGATGATACTCGGTTCGGACAGCCATACCCGCTATGGCGCCCTGGGCACTATGGGTGTGGGCGAAGGCGGCGGAGAGCTTGTAAAGCAGCTTTTGCAGAACACATGGGACTTAAACGCGCCGGAAGTAATTCTGGTATATCTTGAAAACGCTCCAAAGCGCGGCGTAGGACCGCATGACGTTGCGATAGCGCTTGTGGGGTCGGTATTCAAGAACGGGTTTGTCAAGAATAAGGTGCTTGAGTTTACTGGACCAGGCGCTCAAAACCTTTCCGTTGAATTCAGGAACGGAATAGATGTAATGACCACTGAAACCACATGTCTATCATCCATTTGGTCGACGGATGAAAAGGTTCACGACTATTTCAGGGCCTACGGACGTGAAGACGCGTATAAAGAGCTTAAACCCGGCCAGTGCGCATATTACGACGGCATGATCAGGATCGACCTTTCAAAGATAGAACCCATGATCGCCCTGCCGTTCCATCCAAGCAACGCATATACCATCAAAGACTTTACGGCAAACGCCAAGGATCTATTGCACGGCGTCGAAGAGGAAGCCGTCAAGTCCTTTGGCAAAAAGATAAAAATAGATCTGGCAAGCAAGGTGCTGCCCGACGGCCGCGTGATGGCGGATCAGGGCATAATCGCCGGCTGTTCCGGAGGATTATACGACAACATCGTCGAGGCCGCCTCAATCCTTGACGGCGGCTCTACGGGAAACGGCTACTTCGGGCTGTCGGTTTACCCGACAAGCGTACCCGTTAGCCTTGAGCTGACCAGGATAGGCGCCGCCGCAAAGCTTCTGGCGGCTGGCGCGGTTATCAAGCCCTCGTTCTGCGGGCCGTGCTTCGGCGCGGGCGACGTGCCGGCCAACAACGGCTTCTCCATACGGCATACCACGCGCAACTTCCCCAACCGCGAAGGCAGCAAGCCGGGCGACGGCCAGATTTCGGCCGTGGCGCTTATGGACGCCCGCTCAATCGCCGCTACCGCGCGCAACGCCGGAGTGATTACGCCGGCCACTGAGATCGACTACGACAACAGCGTGCCCGAGTACCATTTTGACGGCAGCATCTATGGAAAACGCATATACAACGGATTTGGAAAGCCCGATCCCGACACCGAGCTCAAGTTCGGCCCCAATATCACCGACTGGCCGACCATGTATCCGCTGACCGACAACATCCTGCTGGAGCTTGCCGCCGTTATAAAGGATCCCGTAACCACGACCGATGAGCTTATCCCGTCAGGCGAAACCTCTTCGTATCGTTCCAACCCGCTCAGGCTGGCCGAGTTTGCCCTCTCCCGCCGCGTACCCGAATATGTGGGCCGCTGCAAGGAGATAAACGCCATGGATATAGCGCGCCGTGAAGGCAATGCGCCCATAAAGGTAAAGGACGCTCTGGCCAAGGTTGGAAATCCCGACGGGCTTGTGAACACTACGGGCGTAGCATCCGTATTGTTCGCAAACAAGCCTGGCGACGGCTCCGCGCGCGAACAGGCTGCCTCCTGCCAAAAGGTGCTTGGCGGCGCGGCCAACATCTGCTACGAGTACGCCACAAAGCGCTACCGCAGCAACTGCATCAACTGGGGCATTATCCCCTTCACCATAAACCCGGATGAGAGCTTCGACTATGAGGTGGGCGATTTTGTATTCGTTCCTGGAATTAGAGAAGCCATAGCCACGGGCGCGGAGGAGATTCCAGCTAAGGTGATTGCCAAAAGCGGCGTGCATGATATTAAGCTCTATGTAAAGGGCCTTACCGAAGACGAGAAGGAAATACTTCTCGACGGCTGCCTGATGAATTACTACAAGGCAAGGCTTACGGACTGATATCTTTGACAGGGAAGCCGCGTTAAACCGCTTCAATGCGGCGATGAGGAAGCTTTCCCAATAAAGAAAAAAGGCGCCTAAGGCGCCTTTTTTAGCATCGAGGGGCCAAAAGCAAAACCCGTAACCTCAAATAAGTGGCATAGCGGCTTTTTTGACACGCTGGAATCGCCTATGAGGGTTTTGCCTCCGGCGGCTTAGAACCTATTACCGCCATAGGCGGTTCAAAAAACGGATGGCTCCGTTTTTTGAG
>UQXE01000035.1 GCA_900544965.1 uncultured Eubacteriales bacterium
TATTGTCAACGCTCTTTTGGTAGGGAATGATACGGTTGTCAATATCCTCATATGCCCCAGCCTGGCTTACGTAATGGACGTCCGCCGCATAAACGGAGGCTTCGTACGAGCCGTCGGACATAAGGTAGGTCTTTGAATTGGCGGTGCGTTCGCCAATTAGTTCTTCAACGCGCGTGATCTTGTTGCTTCCCGTTTCTTTGCCTGAATTTAAAGCCCCGACATGGCCGCTTATTAACGTAAAAAGACATATCAGAATGCAGATTACTTTTAGAAACACCTTTTTCATAGAAATACCTATAAGACTTACCTTGACTAACAATTTTAATTATATACCTATAACATATAGTATTCAATACACAACATAAAAAATATGTTAAAAACAATATCGACATAAACAGCTAAAAACCGATTTTTATTCTTGAATGGTTTTTATTGAAATGTTAACATAAAAGAGAATTGACGCTATTATAAAGATACGCTCTCTGATAAACCGTTATGTGATAACATCACGTTAGCCAATACCATTATCTTATTCTAAATTATAAAAGCTGGGAGTTTTTTATGGATTTTTTTACTTGCTGTTTTACAGGACACAGGCCTAAAGGAATGCCGTTTGGATATGATGAAGAAAGCCGGTTGTGCGGGCTGATCAAGGACAGGATTTATGTTGAGATCGAAAGGCATATAGAATTGGGGGTAAGGCGTTTTGTAAGCGGCATGGCGCAGGGCGCTGATATATGGTGCGCCGAGGCGGTGATGGATTATAAAGCCAGAAGACCGGAACAGGATATCAGGCTAACGGCCGTGATCCCATACGCTGGCCAATCGTCAAGGTGGGATATAAATTATAAAAATCGTTACTTCTCGATTCTGGAAACTGCCGACGATGTGGTGTTGATAAGTAAGGAGTACATTTCAGGATGCATGCACCAGCGCAACAGGTATATGGTGGACAATTCAACGCATCTGATAGCGATATACGGCGGAGGAACCGGAGGGACAAAATATACGCTGGATTATGCCCGAAAGCGCGGACTGTCCGTAACTATTATAAATCCTGGACGTCTCTAAACGCCAGCGGCTGTTAAGACAAAAGCTTGAATACACGAATAGTTCACAATGACATGCTTGCTATTTGAAACCAGCGGCTTTATACTAATATTATCGGCTGAACGGCCGAATGGCATAACGGCTTTATGGAGGTACATATGGCCAAGCAGCATGGTGAATTTGAAAGCGTGAGGGCGGCGATACTTGAAACCGCCGCAAAGCTTTTTACCAGCCGGGGCATCCACGAGGCGAGCCTGGCCGATATTGCTAAGGACGCAAAACTTAGCAAAGGAACCATATATTATTATTATCCGTCCAAGGATCACCTTATAAACGACATATCGGACTATCACTTTGGGCGCATAACCGATATGATCTTTGTTTGGATAGAGACGCTGGACAGGGATACCGGGCCAAGGGACGCGCTTTCAGTTATATTTGAAGCCTTTACTGAGGATGAGAGCATATACAAGCTGCATATGGTGCTATGCCTTGAGGCCATGCAGGGAAATGTTTCGCTGCAAAAAAAGCTCGCGGCAAAATATCGGGAATGGACCGTAATGATAGAAGTCGGCTCCTTAAAGCTGGCGTCTCCCGCTTCTGAAAGGCTCAGAAAGCTTTCACAGGCATTTATGGCCATGATCGACGGGTTTATACTGCAAAGCAATCTGGGTATAGACGGGCTTACGGGAGATATGCTGGTTGGGCTTATACTCGGCGAATTGGATTGATAGCCCTTAGCATGGAAATATTAAATTATGATGTAAAGCACATTAGGTAATTGGAGGTTGGTATCTATGAAAGACAGGCTGATACTGGCTGGAGACTCTATAGCCAAGGGTATAATCTTCGACTCGGACAGGGGACGTTATGTGCGTGCCAACAGGGATGGCTTTGGAGATGGGATAAGGAGTGCGCTCAACGTAGAGGTTGAACAGATTGCCAAGCTTGGCTGGAGCGTGTCCGAATTGAAGGAAGCGCTCAATGAAAGATTTAATAAGATATTCGCAAAAGGCGAAGCCAGGCCGGACATAGTGGCGATAGAGGTGGGAGGCAATGACAGCGATTTCGATTGGGAAAGGATAGCGGACCAGCCGGACTTTGACCATCAGCCCAAAACGCCGCTCCATTCATACATTGAAACGTTGCAGGGAATAGTGGCGAGCGTGCGTGGACTTGACGTAAAACCGGTTCTTATAAACCTGCCGCCAATAGACGCTGATCGTTACTTTGAGTTTTTTACAAAAGGAAGCGTAGAGATGGGGAAAAGCGTTCTCAAGTGGCTCGGTCAGGTTGGACGCATATACTGGTGGCACGAAAGATACAATTCCGCGCTTGAATATGTGGCGGAAATTACGTCTACAGCGCTTATAAATATACGATACGCTCTATTGCGCACATCGAATTACCGCGATTATATATGCAATGACGGCATACATCCCAACGAGAAGGGACAGGAGCTGATTTTCAAGGCCGCGGTAGAATATGTGGGCAGACACAATCCCAGCCTGCTTGCTGTATAAGGTTCCCGAAACCTTGGGTAACCTTCTCAAAATGGATGGCAAGGCTTTCTATAGACTAGACTATAAAAAAGACGCTATACTCTGTACGAACAGCGCCTAATAACCGCAAGGAACAATCGGCGGCGCATACATTAACTTTATTGGATAATTTAGATAATAACGGTCTGGTGTCTCAGGCCGTTATTATACCCTGGCCGCTATGGAGCAGTCCCAATAAACAAGCGCGCCACGGTATTTTTCAGCGGTACGAATCGCTCTGGTGGTCAAAGCGTCTATGTCACGCTTGAATAAGGATGATATTTTATGCAGCGCCACGCCATAGGGCAGATCGCTTTCATCATCAAATTCCGCGCCGCCTACGGCAAAGCCGACCAGCCGCGCATGCTCCTCAAAGGCAATTCGCAGCGGTTCCGTTGGGAAAAACACATGCAGGTTTATCCTTCTGGCCGGCGCTATGCTGTCCCCGTGCTTTTTAAGCAGCTCAATAGTTTTTCCATTTTCTATGGTTTGTAATTTAGCCCTGTCAGGGTATAACAGCTTAAAATACGTCTGCCATTCCGGTTCGGGCTGGCCTCCGCAGCGTATTATAAGCTTTTTATCGGTTCCTATGCACGATTCAAGAACATCCAGCTGTTCCAGCGACGGGCCATAGTAGTAATATTGAAGCTGATCGGCGGTTTTTACCATACCAGCAAGCGTAAACGGAAGCTGATCGAGCTTTCGCCTTACCACGGAATCGATTCGCTTTATCAACCTTTCATTCATCTCGGGATGCTTCTTATCCGAAGGCATGCAGTGAACATAAAATAAAACTCCCCGCGAAGGAGTTGGGGCGTTCTTATATAGCCCTGTATCAACTCCAAACACCGCGGCCTGGCGCTCAATCTGCCAATCATACTCAAGCCATGAACACGGAAGATTCATAAAAGCCTCCAAACGAATAATGACGGGCCGCCGCTTTAAACTTTAACGCTCAATCAGCGGCCCGCCCCCTTAATCTTGGGCAAGTACGGCCTTAATACGCCTGACGCCGGCGCTTGAGGCCTCCTCCTTGCTTATCTTGAAACGTCCGAGTTCACCCGTCCTCGAGGCATGGGGGCCGCCGCAGATTTCCTTGCTGGCGCCGCCCATGGTATATACCTTTACCTTGGCGTCGTACTTGCTCTCAAACAGGCCGATCGCCCCTTGAGCCTTCGCCTCGTCTACGGTCATTTCCTCGCACTCTATTGGGTAGTCCGCCTGGATGTATTCGTTAACCAGCGCCTCGACAGCGTTCAATTCCTCACGCGTTACCTTTCGCGGGAATGAAAAATCGAACCTGAGGCGTTCCGCTGTGATGTTGGAACCCTTCTGCGATACGCTTTCATCAAGCACCCTTCTCAGCGCCGCCTGCAAAAGGTGCGTAGCCGTATGCAGCCTGGCCGTCTGTTCGGAGGCGTCGGCAAGGCCGCCTTTAAAGCGCTGTTCCGCCCCTGCCTGCGATTTCTTCTGGTGTTCCTCAAAGGCGGCGCTGAAGCCCTCGGTATCAACCAACAGGCCGTTTTCACGAGCCATCTCCTGTGTGAATTCAATCGGGAAGCCAAACGTGTCGTATAGCCTGAAAGCGCTCTTCCCATCTATAACCCCGTTAGGGAACCCGCCCTTAATGCGGTCGAATTCGCGCATTCCGTTGTTCAGCGTGCGCTTAAATCGTTCCTCTTCCATATCGAGTTCGCTGATTATGCGCTGCCGGTTTGCTGCTAACTCAGGATAAAGCCCGCCGAACTGTTCTACAACGGTTTCCGCTACCCTAGACAGCGATCTGTCCGGCATGCCGAGCTTCATCGCAAACCTGAGAGCCCGTCTGATCAGCCTGCGAAGTATATAGCCCTGATCTACGTTTGAAGGGGACACCCCGCGCTGGTCGCCTATCATAAACGCCGCGGAGCGTACGTGGTCGGCAACGATTCTGAACGCTCTGGTGGTTTGCTCGGATTCTCCGTAAACAGAGCCGCTTATTTCAGATATGCGCTTGATGATTTGAGAAAACAAATCCGTATCGTACACGCTGCTTACTTCCTGAAGAACGCATACAACACGCTCAAGGCCCATGCCGGTGTCCACATTTTTCTTGTCAAGCGGCTCGAAGGCGCCGTCGGCGGTTTTATTGTACTGCATGAACACGTTGTTCCATATCTCAAGATACTTGCCGCATGAACACGACGGGTCGCACCCCTCTGAGCAGGGGGGCTTTCCCGTATCGTAAAACATCTCGGTATCCGGCCCGCATGGTCCGGTTACGCCGGCCGGTCCCCACCAGTTATGCTTTTTATCCAGATAGAATATGTGGGAGGGATCCACGCCCATGTCGATCCACCGGTCATACGCCTCGGTATCCCGCGGTGCGTTTTCGTCTCCTCTGAAGCATGTGAAATAGAGCCTGTCCCTATCGATTCCCAGCCATTTTTCATCGGTGAGAAATTCCCAGGACCACGCAATGGCGTCATGCTTGAAATAGTCGCCAAGCGACCAGTTTCCCAACATTTCAAAGAACGTGAGGTGCGATGAATCGCCAACCTCGTCGATATCGCCCGTCCTGATACATTTTTGAGCGTCTGCCAGCCTGGTTCCCGCGGGATGCTTCTCGCCGAGAAGATATGGCACAAGCGGATGCATGCCGGCCGTAGTAAACAAAACGGAGGGGTCATTCTCCGGTATAAGCGACGATGAGGGAATGATAGTGTGCCCCTTTCGCCGGAAAAACTCGAGATAAAGCTCTCGCAGCTCATTGGACGTTAGCTTTTTCATGCCGTATAATACCTCTTTATATATCTCTGTCAATCCGAAAAATTATACCCTAGCGCCACGCGCCTTGTCAATGCGCCATGCTGCTGATATAATGAAGCATTGGAAAAGTTAAGTGTTATATGGGCGAAAACGGGCGTTTTGAATAGGACGATTCCGCCCTATCTATGAGGTATACAGTAATGATGTTGAAACGGCGCATACCGTATTTTTTTAAGGGAGACAAGGGCAAACGGCGAGCAAAGATTGCTGTCGGGTGCGCTGTGGTTTTGGCGGCGATATTGCTGGCGGTTTTAGTTTTTAACCCGGAACCCATGCTTCTTGAATCCGCCGAGATAAGGTCTATAGAAAATCGCGGCGTATTAAGGGTGGGGGTGCGTACCGATATGCCGGGCCTGGGTTTTGAAGGGGAGGGCCTTGAGGTCGAGCTGGCCAACAGGCTTGTAACCTACATATTGCCGGGCAGGGACCTGGCCTCCGCCCTAGAGCTGGTTCCTGTTACGGCCAAAACGGTTACGGCCAAGCTGGACGACGGCTCAATCGACGTGGCCATATGCATGATGAGAAAGGACGGATATTCAAGCTGCGTCTATTCGGGAACATATTACGTTGATCCGGTATGGCTTGCCGTAAAGGCAGGGGAGGAGGGCCTGTCAATCGACGGCCTGTCCATTGGTTATGTAAAGGGAACGCCAAGCGAAACCGCTCTAAAATCATATGCAGGGGCCAATCCCGACAAGGGGATCTCCACAAGCGTCTTCGCGTCGTATCCGGATATGCTTGCAGCCCTTGACAAAGGCGTGGTGGATGGAATATCCCTTACGGGGACCCACTATATAAAGTACAGGGAAGAACACGGCCTCAATATACATGGGACGATGCTTGGAACGGTAAACTACGCAATCGCAAGCAGCACGGATTCTCCGGCGCTTGTGCAAATTGCCGACATGATGATATATGATATGATGGAAAGCGGGGAGCTTGATAGCATGATTGAAAGGCATGGACTTTTCACGATTGCGGACAATGAGGACTCGGAAGGATAAGAATAATGGAGCTGCTGTCGCCCGCCGGAAGCTATGAAAGCATGGTCGCCGCCGTTCAAAACGGAGCTGACGCCGTTTACATGGGCGGAACCATGTTCAACGCAAGGAGGAACGCAAAAAACTTCGACGATTCCGAACTGGAACGCGCCATAGATTACTGCCATATCAGGAGCGCGCGCGCATATGTTACGATGAATACGCTGCTGTTTGACCGCGAGATGGCAAGCGCCCTGAGGTATGCCGAGTTTTTATACCGGATCGGCGCGGATGCGCTGATTGTACAGGACACCGGCCTGATTTCAGAGCTTAATGTACGTATTCCTGACTTGGAGCTTCATGCGAGCACGCAGATGGGCATACATACCGAAGGCGGGCTTCGGGCGTGCCGCAGGCTGGGACTGCGGCGGGCGGTAATTTCACGGGAAGTAAGCCTGGAGGGGCTTAGCAGGCTCAGCAGGGCTAAAACAGGGGTGGAGATAGAGGCCTTTGCACATGGAGCGCTTTGCATGAGCTTTTCAGGGGGCTGTCTCTATTCATCTATGGCTGGAGAGCGCAGCGGAAACAGAGGGATGTGCGCACAGCCGTGCCGCAAGCCCGCGTCGGCTGCGGGATATCCGCAAGAATCGGATTTCTGTCTCAGCCCCGCCGATCTTTGCATGCTGCTGCAAGTTGGGGATTTAATTGAAGCGGGGGTGTGTTGCATAAAGCTGGAGGGCAGGATGAAACGGCCGGAGTATGTAGCGTCAGTAACGCGGGCGTACAGGGCCGCTATTGACAAAATCCCAAAAGAGGAGCTAATAGGTCTTTTAAAGGACGTTGAGAGAATATTCAGCAGGGGGCATACCACAGGCTATTATTACGGAGACGGGGTTATAACCGGAGCGAAAAACGCCGCCGAACCTGGGAACGCATTGCTTAACAGGGTAAAATCCACCTATTCGGGAGAGCGGAAAAGAACTGGCGTGTCCATGCGGTTGTCAATGCATGTGGGGAAACCGGCAGACATTCTTATCACGGTAGGAGCCGAAGCGTCGGCGCATGTGATTGGAAAACCCGTTCAGGCCGCCGTTGCGCCAAGGGAGCGCGAGGCTTATATCCGGCAGCTGGACAGGCTGGGGGGCACTCCGTTTTATGCCGAATCCATTGCAGTGGATATGGATGACGGCGCATTCCTGCCCGCGTCCGAGATAAACGCGATGAGGCGGGAGGCCTGCGAACTATTGAAAAAGCCGCTTTGCTTCAAAAGAGAGGCGCCGGCCATGTCCATTCCCGAATATGACGGGGTGAATATGTATGATTTGCCGCCTAAGCTCATTGCCAGAGCAATAAATGAGGATCAGGCGGAAGCGGCGGATAAGGCCGGAGCCGATGAAGTAATAATTGATCCGGTTAGATATGGGGTACAGATTATAGAGAAGCTGCAGTTTATCAGGGAAAAGGGAAAGAGGCTTTTGCTGGCTTTGCCCGCGGTAACGCTGAATGGAAATGATTATAAGGGCATAATGGAGCTTGTTGATCCTGAAAAGCTCGATGGGATTGAGATAAACAACGCGGGCCAGCTTGACATGGCTAAAAAAGCCGGTTTTTGTATGGCTGGCGCGGGCATGAACCTGTTCAATACAAGCTCGTTAAGATTGATGGAAAGACTGGGCGTGAATCGCTCAACGCTTTCTCAGGAGCTGTCCAGGCCGCAGCTGCGCGATATTTTGAAAAAGCTGCCCGCGGCGGTTTGCGTATATGGCAGGACCGTGCTCATGCAGCTTGCCCATTGCCCGGTTAAGGAGCATAAGGGCTGTCTGGGATGCCGCGGCATGGCGGGAACAATAACGGATGGGGATGGAAGGCTGTTTCCAATGATAAATACCGTTTTGGGCGGAGGCTGCATCGTAAGGATGCTGAACTGCAACCCTACGTATATTATCGACAGGGCGACGGAATTAAGGGGGGTAAGCGCGTGGATCCTTTCATTTTATGATGAAAGCCCGGAGCTTGTATCAAGAATCATAAGCGACGCTGTCAGAGCGCGCAACGGGGAAACCGGCGGTATTGAAGCGCCCCGGGGAACTACGCGCGGACACTGGCAGAGAAATGTACTTTAATCTTACCAGCCAAGGAGGCAGGCATGAATAAAAGATTGCTTGAAACACTGGAATACGACAAGATACTTTCGATGCTTAGCACGTACGCCAGATGCTGCGTGGGCAAGGAAAACGCGGCGAGACTGCGCCCGTTGAGCGATAAAAACGAGATCTGCGGCGAACTGGAGCTGACGGCAGAGGCCGAAGCGCTGCTGTATAAGCTTGGCAATTCGCCGGTAGACGATTTTCCGGATATGCGCGACGCGCTCAAACGTATCCGCGCGGTCGCGTGCCTGTCCATGCATGAGCTGCTGTGCATAGCCTCCTGCCTGAGAGCCATACGCGTCGCAAAGACGTCGCTGACAAAGGAGGACGCGCAGCCCAGGCTGAAAGCGATGGCGGTAAACCTGCCGTCGTACCTGTTCATTGAGGACGAGATAAAAAGGTGCATAATCAATGAGGACGAAATGTTTGACGGGGCTTCTCCAGCGCTGTCCAGAATCAGGCGGGAGATAAAGGTGGTAAACGAGCGCGTCCGAGAAAAGCTAAACAGTATGATCAGATCGTCAACATACCAGAAATACCTGCAAGAACCCATTATCACGATGCGCAACGGACGGTTTGTCATACCTGTAAAGCAGGAGAACCAGCGTCAGATTCCGGGCCTTGTGCACGACAGGTCGGGAAGCGGCCAAACCCTTTTCATCGAACCGTCCGCCGTAGTGGAGCTCGGAAACTCGTATAAGAGGCTCATGGCTGAGGAGCGGGACGAGGTGGAGCGGATTTTGACAGAACTTACGGCAATGGTCGCCCCATATGGGAACGATATCTACGAGGCGCTCCTCCTTATCGGGGAAATCGACCTCAGGTTCGCCAAGGCGGCGCTTGCCAGGGACATGAGGGCGGTACGGCCTGAGATGAACGCCCAAGGGAGCATAAGGATAGTGCGCGGAAGGCATCCGCTGCTGCCAAAGGAAACGGCGGTGCCAATAGATATATGGCTTGGTCAGGATTTTAAGACCCTTATTATAACGGGGCCGAACACCGGCGGAAAGACCGTTACCCTCAAGACGGTGGGGCTGTTTACGCTTATGGCACAGTCGGGGATGTTTGTTCCGGCCGATATCGGCACCCAGCTTGCGGTGTTTAGCAACGTCTATGCCGACATAGGCGACGAGCAGTCGATAGAACAGTCGCTTTCAACGTTCTCATCCCATATGACGAGGCTTGTCGACATCCTGAACAATGCGGATTCCGATTCTCTGGCGCTGCTGGACGAGCTGGGGGCGGGGACCGACCCGGTCGAGGGCGCGGCGCTGGCCATGAGCATTCTTGAATCGCTGCATGAAAGGGGCGCCGTAACCCTTGCAACCACGCATTACAGCGAGATTAAGGCATTCGCCCTTGCGCGCGGGGGTATGGAAAACGCCTCCATGGAGTTTGACATAGACAGACTCTGCCCAACATACAGGCTGTTCATAGGCATACCTGGAAAATCCAACGCCTTTGAGATATCAAAGCGGCTGGGGCTTGACGAGAATGTGATTGAGAGGGCAAGGAAATTTCTGAAAAGTGAGGACATACGCTTTGAAGACGTAATATCGGGAGCCGAGTCTCAGCGCAGGATAGCCGAGCAGGAGAGAAGACTGGCCGAGCAGGCGCGGGCCGAGCTGGACGCGCTGAGGGATGAGGCGGAGAAGGAGCGAAAAAAGCTTGACGACGCGAAGCGCGGCTATCAGGCAAAGGCGCGTGAGGAGGCGAAGCGGCTGGTTCAGGACGCAAGGCGTGAGATGGAAAAGCTGATCGCCAACATACGGTCAATAAAGACCATCGATCAAAGCGCGGCGGACAGGATAATACAGGAAAGCCGGGACGAGATGCGCAGGCAGGAGGGCAAGCTGCTTGACGTGGAGGAAAACAAACCCAAGGATTCAGGCGAGCCGCCAAAATCGGTTAAACCGGGCGACGATGTTTTGGTAGTAAGCCTTGATAAGCGGGGCACTGTGCTTTCAGCCGACGCAAAGGGCGATATTCAGGTTCAAGTGGGCATAATGAAGTTAAACGTCAAGCTGAACGATCTTAGAATTGCAAAGCCCGAGCGCAAGGATACGGTAAAGCAGAAGATAACGCTTGAAAAGCAGCCGGTAGGTCTTAACCTTGATATAAGGGGAATGCTGGTTGACGAAGCCCTCATTGAGGTTGACCGCTATCTTGAAAACGCGGCGATGAACGGATTGAACGAGGTAACGATCATCCATGGCAAGGGTACGGGAGCGCTCAGGACAGGCGTTCAGAACTATCTGCGCACCCACAGGCTTGTAGATAGCTACAGGCAAGGCGCGTACGGGGAGGGCGACGCCGGCGTAACTGCCGTTGTACTGAAAAAGTAAGGATACGGAGCGAGGGGCGATTTTAAAATACCTCCTTGAATAAGGCGGAAAAGATACATATATGTAAAAACTTTTTGAATAAATCCGATATGGCTTGTATATAGCTGGGGTAAAGATATATGATAATTGTATCCAGATGCCTGCTGGGGCACAAGTGCAGATATGACGGCGGCTCAAAGCCCAACGAAGAAATAATAAAGCTGCTCAAGGGCAATGATTTAGTCGGGATATGCCCCGAATGTCTCGGCGGGCTTGAAATTCCCCGCCCGCCGGCCGAGATATCGGGAGGGGACGGGGCGGACGTACTAAACGGCCGTGCCAGGGTGAAGGATTTGCGCGGCAGGGATGTAACGGAACAATTCCTTCATGGAGCGTATGCCGCGCTTGAAACAGCAAAGGCTGCTGGAGCCAAGACCGCTCTGCTGAAGTCGAAAAGCCCTTCCTGCGGAGCGGGAGAAATATATGACGGCGGCTTTACCGGTACGCTGCGGGAAGGCGACGGGGTCACAGCCGCGCTGTTTAAAAGGGAGGGCATAGAGGTGAAACCCGTTTAGCTATGTGTATACAATTTATTTTGGCTGGGAAACTGAAAAATATAAAAAATTGAGGGGCGCCATGGAAAATATTATACTTGTTATAGACGACGATAAAAATATACTGGCTATCATTGAGATGTATCTCACAAAGGCCGGATTCACTGTCCATACGTGTGAGCGCGGCGACCTAGCCGAGGAGGCGTTTGCCTCATGCAATCCCGCTATGGTAATCCTGGACGTAATGCTTCCTGGCAAGGATGGGTGGGGGGTGCTTTCAGAACTCCGCAAGCATAGCGACGTTCCGGTAATCATGCTTACCGCAAAGGGTGATACAATGGATAGGATACAGGGTCTGGAACAGGGCGCCGACGATTATATTGTCAAGCCTTTTGACGCTAAAGAGCTGATCGCCAGGGTAAAAGCGGTGCTGCGCCGGTCGCCGGGAAACGAGCAGGATCACAATATTGCATACGGCAACCTTTCCGTATCACTTGAAACGTATGAGGTCAGGCTGAATGGAAAGCGTATAGAAATGCCTCCAAAGGAGCTGGAAGTGCTTCACTTCCTGGCCGCGCACGAGGGAAAGGTGTTTACCCGGGAGCAGCTTTTGGAGCAGGTATGGGGCTTTGACTACTATGGGGATTCGAGGACCATAGACGTGCATATAAAGAGAATACGTGAAAAGCTTGCCGACGCAAAGGGCTGGGAGATAAAAACGATATGGAGCGTGGGCTATAAGTTTGAGGCTTCAAAGGATGAAGGTTGAACATGCGCTCCATTTTGTATGAGACGAATTGATGTTTAAGACGCTGTTTTCCAAAATGCTCACGATATATCTCGCCCTTGCGCTCGGCATGCTTATTGTGCTGGGCGTAACGATGGCGGGCATCTTTCGTGGGCGGTACGTTTCAGAGAGGGAAATGGAGATGCGTCGCGAGTGCAGCGCGCTTGCCACGGTTGTAGCGTCCCGTTATACAAGCGAAGAGAGGCGCGCGGTTGCGGTGGAGCAGCTTACCAACAGCGCACGTCAGTATGATTCGTTTATCCAGCTCAGATTTACCGACCCCTCTCTGGGGAAGGTTTCTTTTTTTGACGAGGACTCCCGAGACAAATGGGCGTCATGCGACGAGGTGGACCTGAGCAAGGAAACCGAAGCGATTATGGCGTCGGACGGCACCTCGATAGTTATGGACATGTTCTCAAGCCTGATTTCTTTCCCCACCATGACCGTCTTTCAAACCATGAAGGACGACGGAGGCAATGCTTTGGGGGTTATCTTCATGCATATCGATATGACGGGTCTGTATGAGTCGATTACTCAGGTGTATATGGATATTTTATTGTCGGCGCTGATTGCCGTATTTTTTGCGACGCTTGCAGTTTTTTACATAACCAACATAATCACGCGTCCCATTAAGCTGATGAACAATACGGTAATGCGGTTTTCCCGCGGCGACTTTGACGCAAGGGTTGATATGCGTGGACAGGATGAGGTTAGCCAGCTGGGGCGCAGCTTTAACCATATGGCGGACGAGTTGAACACGCTGGAGCAGGCGCGGCGCAGCTTTGTCGCTAACGTCTCACACGAGCTGCGGTCGCCCTTGACCTCAATGAGAGGCTTTCTTGAGGCGATGAGCGATGGTACGATTCCAAAGGAGGAATACGGTAAATACCTTAATATCGTGTTATCAGAAAACAGACGCATGACGTCGATGGTAAACGACCTGCTCGACCTTGCTCGCATAGAATCGGGCCAGAGCGTATTGAATATAACCGTATTCGATATAAACGAGCTTCTTGTGAGGACGCTGATAACCTTTGAAGCGCAGATAAACGCGAAAAACATCGACATGCGGCTTGAGCTTGCCAAAAACCACAGTGGGGTAAAGGCTGACAGGGACAGGATAACCCAGGTTATAAGAAACCTTGTCGACAATGCGATAAAGTTTTCCCCCGAGGGCGGCGTTCTCGCTGTAAAAACGCGGTTTAACGGCGACTCCTGTTATGTAAGCGTAAAGGACAACGGGGCGGGAATTTCCAAAGAGGATCTGCCGTATGTCTTTGACAGGTTTTATAAGGCGGAAAAAGCGCATACGCCGTCAAACACGTCCGGTACAGGCCTTGGTCTATCAATAGTCCGGCGCATTTTGGAGCAGCACGGCCAGGACATATTCGCCGAGTCCAACGTGGGTGAAGGCGCATGCTTCACCTTTACCCTAAAGCGCGCCGCACAGGCGAAGAAGCGGGTCAGCGCCCCGCAGGCGCCCAAGAGCGCGGTTAATGGCGATAAAAATTGATATATACCAATTTAAAGTTGGAACAGCGTCGATTATAGGGTATAATCATAACAGGAGGTGCATTCATGAGCTTTAACACCAATTTCGATAACAGCGGTTATACAGGATTTAATGAATTTACAGGAGAGCCGCAGCCGCCGAACAAAAGGGGCGGCTTTGGCACCGTTTTGGCGATTGTCCTTATAGTGGTGATCTTGGGCATTTTGATCATTTCGATCTTTATTCCGGACAGCCAGCGGCCTAATCAGGGAATCGTCACCCCCGTTCCGACAAGGCCAGGCTCCCTTACGACGCCCAATCCCTTTCAAACGGAAGAGCCAGGCGGGGATACTGACGTCACGCCGTATCCTGATACCACTCAGCGGCCTATGGCGGCCCTCGACGGCGTAGCGCCGGAGATATCCGATACCACAAATCCAATACCCGAGATAGTAGAGGCGGTTTCGCCGGGCGTTGTCAGTATAACGAACTATGTCGGGGATTACAGGCTGGGCGCTCTGTTTACAGAGGGAATCCAGGGCACCGGTTCAGGCTTTATAATATCCAGCAGCGGCTATCTCGTAACCAACGCGCATGTAATTGAGGGCGCGGACAGGGTAACGGCAACGCTTAACAACGGCATGGAGCTTGACGCGGAGGTGTTGGGAGCGGATTATACGGCTGACGTCGCCGTGCTTAAGGTAAATGCGGCAGGGCTGGAGGCGCTTAAGCTTGGCGATTCCGGAGGCGCGAGAATCGGGGAGTTTGTAGTCGCAATCGGCGATCCCACAGGGACAGATCTGGCCGGCACTCCGACCTTTGGAATAATCAGCTCAACGTCAAGGGACGTGAATATCGACGGAAAGACCAACACGTATATCCAGACGGACGCCGCAATCAATCCCGGCAACAGCGGAGGGCCGCTGCTTAACATGCGCGGCGAGGTCATAGGCATCACCAGCGCAAAGACCATCACAGCCGGCTATGACGACAGCGGGAATCCAATCTCCGCGGAGGGTTTGGGCTTTGCAATCCCAATAAACGGAGCTGTTGAGATCATAACGGCGCTCATCACTCAGGGGCATATGGAACGTCCAGGCATAGGCGTTTCCGTAATACACATCGACGAGGTCTATTCAGAAGCGTATGGAAGGCCTCAGGGCTTGCTTGTATATACGGTTATAGCGGACGGTCCAGGGTTCAAGGCTGGTCTAAGAGCTGATGATATAATAGTGGAGTGCGACGGAATAACCGCTCCAACGCAGGAAAGCTTCCTTGCCAAGATACAAAGCAAGGGGGTAGGCGATAAGATGCATTTAAAGGTATGGCGCTCGGGAAGTTACTTTGAGTGCGATTTGGAGATAGGTGACCTTAACTTAATCGGAAACGAGATTTACAACAATGAGTATGGCGGATCATTCATGGAGTGACATGGAGCCCTGCGGAAGGCTGGAATAGGTTCTATTTCGCCGCTTTCTCCATTGTGTAGGTTAAAGAGTTTTAAAAAGGCGTTATGGGCGCCTTTTTATCCCTTTAATGGCGCTGATTTTAAACTCTAGTGCGCGGCTATATGCGTCAAAGCTTGGTTGGTTGAGCGCTGTATAGGGCGTGGGGAACGAGCGGCGTTTTGAGTTGAAAACAAAAGCATAGCGGATCATACTTATTTTACAGAGGATTAAAGCGATGGAGTTGTTAAATTTACAAAATGGAAGCGATATAAGGGGCGCCGCCATGGGGGAGCATGCCGTGCTTACGCCCGATGCTGTTAGAAGGATTGGCTATTCATTTGGCGAATGGATTAAAGCGCGGTCCGGTATTGGAGCCAGGGTTGCAGTTGGCCGCGATTCCAGAGTAACCGGCAGCGAGCTGTCATGGTATTTTGCCCAAGGCCTTGCGTTGAGCGGAATAAAGACAGCCGACTTTGGCCTTGCCAGCACGCCGGCCATGTATATGAGCACTGTGAGGGAGGGGTTCATGTATGACGGCGCGGTAATGGTTACGGCCAGCCATCTGCCGATGGATAGGAACGGGTTCAAATTCTTCACCCGTGAGGGAGGTCTTGAAAAGAGTGATATACTTGAGATATTGAAGGCCGCGCAGACATATCCTTCGTTGAGCCCACCTTATGGGACTAGCGTTTGCCACGAGGATTTTTTATCCGTTTACGCTCACGATATGGCTGAAATGATAAGGGAGAAGGCGCATGCCCGCGACTATTTGCGTCCGCTCAAGGGCAAGCGCATAGTTGTAGACGCGGGTAATGGCGCGGGAGGTTTTTTTGCTGATAAGGTACTCAAGCCATTGGGCGCCGATATAAGCGGAAGCGTATTTTTAGAGCCGGATGGACGGTTCCCAAACCATTCGCCAAATCCCGAGGATCCTGCTGCCATGAAGAGCGTTCAAGACGCTGTAATTAAGAATAACGCTGACTTCGGGATTATATTTGACGCGGATGTCGACAGGGCGGCCGCGGTGCTTGAAGGGGGGCGTGGCCTTAACCGAAACGGTCTTATCGCCATGATGGCCGCGATAGAGCTGAGGGAGCATCCAAATGCTACGATAGTAACTGATTCCATTACATCCGTGGGACTCAAATCCTTCATAGAGAAAAGAGGAGGGGTACACAGGCGTTTTAAGCGGGGATACCGCAATGTGATAAATGAGGCTAAGCGCTTGAACTCACTGGGCGTGGACTGTCCCCTTGCAATGGAAACATCGGGCCACGGCGCGTTTAGGGACAATTATTTCCTCGACGATGGCGCATATCTCATTGCAAAGCTGCTGATTGAAATAGCGCGGGGCGAGGATGGATCATGTCTTGAAAACCTTATATACGGGCTTGAGGAACCCCTAGAGGCCAAAGAGTTCAGGCTAAGGATAACCGAACCCGATTTTTCCGCCTATGGTGATCTTGTACTTAAAAAGATGGATGAATATGCGGCGGAGAAAAGCGGCTGGAGAATAGAAGCGGATAATTATGAGGGGGTAAGGGTGAACATTGATGGAGCGGAAGGATGGTTTTTGATAAGAATGTCGCTCCACGATCCACTTATCCCGTTAAACATAGAAAGCAATGTGCCCGGGGGCGTCAGAATGATTGCAGCCGAGGTGATGGGGTTTTTAAATCGGTTCAGCGGTCTTGACCTCGGGCCGTTGAGCGGTATATGTTAGTTTCACAGGGGGTCGGCGCATCAGCACGCATACATAAGGTGTAATTTTGGCCGTACATGCCGCCCAAAATTACGGATTAAGAATTGCCTCCGGCGGCTTAGAACCTTTTTTGCAAAAAAGGTTCTAAGAAC
>UQXE01000036.1 GCA_900544965.1 uncultured Eubacteriales bacterium
TTGTTTTTCGGGATTCCAAAGGGGACTTTTTACAAAAAGTCCCCTTTGGCGGGGGATGGGGCAAAAGCCCCATGAATACAGCCTGATAGCTGCTTGCAGCCGAAGACTGGTTCTCGCGGGTTAAACTCGCTAAGTGCTGAATAGCACTAAGGCCTATGGACTTTTTTAACACGCTTAAGCCCCGGCGGATCCGCTGGGGCTTATTAAATACGTATTTAGTTTTTTATTATCACTCTAACTGCGACTTACCTATATGTGTAGAATCCGCGCCCCGTTTTTTTACCAAGCAGGCCTCCGCGCACCATCTTGCGCAGCAGCGTATGCGCACGGTACTTCGGGTCGCCCGTTTCCCGCTTGAGCGTGTCCATTATGGCAAGCACTACGTCAAGCCCGATAAGATCCCCAAGCGCAAGCGGCCCCATCGGGTGATTGCAGCCCAGTTTCATAGCCGCGTCTATATCCTCTACAGAAGCTATATTTTCCGCCACAAGGCCTGCAGCCTCGTTTATCATGGGTATCAGTATTCGGTTCACTACAAATCCCGGATATTCCTTTACTTCTACGGGCTGTTTGCCTATTGAAGCGGCGGCCTCGCATACCGCGGCATATGTCTCGTCCGACGTATGCACCCCGCGTATAACCTCAACAAGCTTCATAACGGTTGCCGGATTGAAAAAATGCATCCCAATAACCTTTTCAGGGCGCTTAGTCGCCGACGCGATCTCCGTAATCGATATGGATGAGGTATTGGTGCCCAATATCGCGCCCTCTTTGCAGATACAGTCCAGTTCGGCAAATACCGACCTTTTAACCTCAACGTTTTCAACGATTGCCTCAATTACAAGATCGGCCTCGGCGGCCTGTTTCATATCCGTAGTAAAATTGATCATGAGGAGAAGCTCGTCCATCTTTCCCTGCTCAAGCTTACCTCGCTCTACCCGCTTTAAAAGCCCCTTATGCAGTCTCTTTGAAGCCGCGCTTATAATATCGTCGTTTATATCGCGCACAGTTACATAATAACCGCTGTTTGCAAACGCCTGGGCTATATCAAGGCCCATGGTTCCCGCTCCAAGTACAAATATGTTCTTCATGCCCTTATTCCCCCTTAAATCCGTCGTGCTTTCTCTTCTCTACAAACGCCTGCATCGCCATCTTCTGATCGTTTGTGCTAAAGCAAAGCCCGAATAATTTAGCCTCGCAGGCAAGATCGGCCTCAAGGTTTTGCCCCGCAAACCTGCGAATAGCCTGCTTTGAATAGCGAACGGCTACCGGCGCGTTTGCGGCTATGCATTCGGCTAACTTTACAGCCTCGTCCATTAGCGTCTCCTGAGGGTATACCTCGTTTACCAGGCCAATGCGTTTTGCTTCAGCGGCGTCAATCGGTTTTCCAGTCAGTATCATCTGCATAGCGTTTCCCAGCCCAACGGCGCGTGGAAGCCTCTGGGTTCCGCCAAACCCCGGCGTTATGCCCAGGCCCGTCTCGGGCTGCCCGATCTTTGCGCGCTCTCCCGCAATGCGGATATCGCAGCACAGCGCAAGCTCGCAGCCGCCGCCAAGGGCATAGCCGTTTATTGCGGCTATTACCGGAATTTCCAGGGATTCAACGGCCGTCAGCGCCTTTTGACCCATAAGGCCGAATTGCTCGGCTTCGCCGCTTTCAAGGCCGCTCATCTGCGCGATATCCGCCCCCGCTACAAACGCCTTGCCCGCTCCCGTTATCACCAACGCCCTGATTTCCCTGTCGCCGCCAATTAAGGCCGCCATTTCCTCAAGCTCTTTAAGCACCTCGGTATTTAGCGCGTTAAGCGCTTCCGGACGGTTGATGGTTGCGATGGCTATATTGCCTTTTTTCTCGACTATTATGTTCTTCATGGCTCCTCCTTTCAAGATAAGTTTAACAGCTGCCGCTACCCTCAGTTGACAAGGGTACCATTAAACATTTTAACTTTATGCGGGAATGACCCAATATATAGGCTGTCCGCCGCAGTACAATTCCGTATGAGGCCGGCATTCATCTTTAAAAGCTTCAAAACAGGAATAATCATTGCGCGCTGTTACAACGAACTAAACGGATGATGCGCCTAGTGAATTCGCACCTGGCGCATCAATTTAAAGCATCATTTCATTCCCCGCTTAACCATCTCGGTAACCGCGAATGTTGCGACATCGCCCGCGTATTTCTGAGGCCCGAAGCCCGCGTCGTATCCAAGCTCCTTGGCCAGCTCATGTGTGATTCGCGCTCCGCCGCATATGAGGATAAATCTCGAGCGCACCCCCTCGGCCTCCATAAGCTCCACAAGCTCGGTCAGGTTCTGAATGTGAACGTCCTTCTGGGTAACCGTCTGGGATACAAGCATCACGTCAGCGTTGAGCTCTATGGCTTTTTTCAAAAACTCCTCGTTGGGCACTTGCGCGCCCAGATTGTACGCGTCTATCATATCATAGCGTTCCAGTCCATAATGGCCGGCAAAACCCTTTCGGTTCATAATCGCGTCTATGCCTACCGTGTGGGCGTCCGTGCCCGTAGAGGCTCCAACCATTACGATCTTGCGCCCGATGTTCTCGCGTATATATTCGTTGACCTCCTCCATATCCATGGCTTCCGTTTCAACGCTCTGGACATGGATGTTTTCATAATCGACGCTGTGTGTACATGAGCCGTAGACAACATAAAAGGTAAACTCCTTATCCAGCGTCTGGCCCAGCGCCACGTTTGGCTCAGTTATGCCCATAGCCCTGGCAAGCTGCCTTGCCGCCTCGGCTCCCCTGTCGTCGTTTTTAACCGGAAGCGTAAACGACAGCTGGACTTTACCGTCGTTCATGGTGTCGCCATAGGCCATAAGCTTATGGAGGTCCAGGGTCTTGTCAAAATCCTTTTTGGAAGTATCATATAAACCCGAACTCATACCTTCATACCCCCTTCATCAGTTCTATGAAGGGGTTGAAGTAACCTTCGCCCTTCTGTACAACTCCGCCGAGCCCCTTGCCGGCGTCGCGCATGCGCTTTATATCCGCGAATATACCCTTTTCCAGCGTGGCAAACAGCCCCATCTCCTCAATTTCACCCAAAAGTGCTGTCGCCTTTGACAGGACCTCGTTTGAACGGCGCTCCATTATGCCGCCCTCGCGGAAGGTAAGCTCGCTTCCAAGGTCCTTCATCGTTTTGGCGATATACTGCGCATTCTCTATGGCAAGCGCCCGGTCGCTCATAAACGGGGTGTGGATGGCCTCGGTAAGCATGCCAAGGAGATGTATCTTTTGATTTGTTATGGTAGTAACCATGTTGAACAAAGCGTCCTGCACATGCCCTCTGAATATGTTGCCCGTCATAAACTTTGTCGGCGGCATATATTTAAGGGGCGCCTTTGGGAATATCTCCCTTGCCATCTGCGCCTGGGCCAGCTCGTATAAGAACCCGTTTTCAACATCAGGGGATATCTCAAACGCGTGGCCAAGCCCCTGCTGTTCCTCCGGCAGTCCGGCGCACAGGGCGAACTGCTCGTTTAAAAACTGGGACGCAAGTACCGTGTGCGCTTCCTCTACAGCGTCCGCGGTGGTAAGGTAGTTATCCTCGCCGGTATTGATTATAACACCCGCAAAGGCGTTGATAACGCGCGAAAAATACTGGTCGATTATCGTGCGCTGCATGTTGATGTCTCGGAAGAGTATCCCGTAAAGCGCGTCGTTTAGCATTACGTCAAGCCGCTCCAGCGCGCCCATAGCCGCGATCTCGGGCATGCACAGGCCCGAACAGTAGTTGCACAGCCTGATATAGCGCTTTTCCTCAACGCCAACCTCGTCAAGAGCCTCGCGCATCAGCCGGAAGTTTTCCTGGGTAGCGTACGTGCCGCCAAAGCCCTCCGTAGTGGCCCCGTACGGCACATAGTCAAGAAGGCTCTGCCCTGTCGTGCGGATTACCGCAATTACGTCGGCGCCCTGCTTGGCGGCCGCCCTGGCCTGCGTAATATCCTCGTATATGTTTCCCGTGGCTACTATAACATACAGATATGCGCCATCCTTATCGCCGAATTCTTTGAGGAATCCGTTGCGCTTATCCACGTTTGCCCTTATGCGCTCCACAACGGCCCCGGCTATGGGCATGACAGCGGACCTTATCTCCCGTTCAGTGCGCGGCTCTATAACCGTAAGGTCAATCTCCGCCGAATTTATGCCTTGCGCTATTTCCTGCGGCGTCATTCCCGTGGCCGCCACAGCGTTTCCAATATAATATGCCACGCCTCTAGACAGCGCGCCCTTATCCATGAGGTGGTCCACTACCACATTGGGCAGCGGCACCTCTACCTCGTTTACGCCGTCTATACCAAGCAGACGGCATATGGCGCGCTCCACTGTGACAGTGGTGTGCAGATCTATAAAATCCTGCGTATCCACGGCAACCCGCCTGGCCGACTCCCTGGCGCGCGCCACCATTTCCTGATTAAGATTGAGTTTGCTCTGCATTTGCTCACCTCAGTTCATTAGTTGTTCGGCTTTAGCCATGCCGTTCATTCCCTTTTGATCGTATCGCCATGCATACCCATACCAAAGGTAGGCCAGACTGTCAAAAACCCTGGGATTGTATAGGGACGCAGCCCTTGATTTTAAATCCGGCGCTGACAACCGCGCGTAAGAGCCGGATGAAAACCGTGTGGTTTTCGTTCTTTGCGGGTTTTGCCGCCCGATTGCCCGAAGGGCTGAGCGGCAAAATCCGTAACCTCAAAAAGTGGCGCGGCCGCTTTTTTGACACGTTGCCCACACCGGAGGTATGGCCGGCTGCCGCTACTCGCGCCGCGCACGCTTTGTGCGCTCCAGGTCCTTGGGCTCCATTGACAGCTGCCATCCCTGCTCAAGCCCCGCAACGCCTACAAGCCGTTCTTTTCTCTTGCCGCTGCATACCTCGCATGAACATGTCTCCACATAGTGCTCGGGCTCGGTATAGGTCGTAATAACGCCCTCAAAGTTTCTAAGTATCACCTTGCCGGGACTCTGGCTTATTACATAATTCGGCATTACTGGCGTTTTGCCGCCGCCGCCGGGCGCGTCGACTACAAACGTTGGCACGGCATAGCCCGACGTGTGACCCCTGAGCGCTTCAATTATTTCAATGCCCTTTGAGACCGGCGTTCTGAAATGCTCAAGCCCCATCGACAGGTCGCATTGATATATATAGTACGGCCTTACCCTGATCTTCACCAATTCATGCACCAGCTTTTTCATCACATGGACGCAGTCGTTTATCCCCGCTAGCAGCACGCTCTGGTTGCCAAGGGGGATTCCCGCGTCGGCAAGCCTCGCGCACGCGGCCGCGGACTCCTCGGTTATCTCGTCCGGATGGTTGAAGTGGGTATTAAGCCAAATCGGATGATACTTCTTAAGCATATCGCACAGCTCCTGCGTAATCCTCTGGGGCATGACAACGGGCGTGCGCGATCCGATTCTTACTATCTCAACATGCGGTATGGCGCGAAGCTTTGCTATTATCGTTTCAAGCATTTCATCGCTGATCATGAGCGCGTCGCCGCCAGACAACAAAACGTCGCGCACCTCCGGATGACTGCGCACGTAGTCGATACATTTCTCAATCTGGTTCATCGGAACCGCGCAGTCGTGCTGCCCCGCGAAACGGCGGCGCGTGCAGTGGCGGCAGTACATTGAGCACTGGTCGGTGATAAGCAGCAAAACGCGGTCCGGATAACGGTGCGTAAGGCCCTTAACCGGCGAATCCGTGTCCTCGTGCAGCGGGTCGAGCAGATCCGCCTCTGACTTATACAGCTCTGGAGCCGTGGGCACCGCCTGGCGGCGCACAGGGTCGCTGGGGTTTAACGGGTCGATTAGCGAAAGGTAATATGGGGTTATCGCCATTCGCAGCGCATCCAGGCACTTCTTTACGCCGTCCTCTTCTTCGGGAGTAAGCGCTATGTACTTTTTAAGATCGTCAAGCGTTTCAATTCGGTTTTGCACCTGCCACTTCCAGTCGTTCCACCGCTCGTCGGGCACGTCCTGAAATAGGCCGAATCTCCTGCTTTTATTCATAATTAACATTCCTTTCATGTTAGAGGATGGTTAGGCGCTCTAATTAATCGTAATGCCTAAGCTTTCTTGAGCTATAAACTGTAACCGGCGGCCGGTTTGCTTGCTTTAGAACCGATAATCAGCACCGTACGCGGCGCTGAACAAGCCCGTGCGCGTTGCTGGCCAGCCAGCCGCCGATGGAGTTTATATGGTCTTTTCAGCGTTAATCATACGTATTTGGTGTTGAACAGTTCCCTTATCGCCTTGCTCTCGCGAAGCTCGTGCAGGGTGATTTCAGCATGGTCCTTTGTATATCCGTTGCCAATTATCATATTTACGTCCTTGCCAACGCCCTCGGCGCCCAAGGCGGCCTTTGTAAAGCTTGTGGCCATAGAGAAGAAGTATACGGTTCCGCCGTCCCTTACGGGAAGTATGCAGCTCATCTCCGTGTTCTCTATGTTTACGCATGATATCGACAGATCATATTCTCTGCCGCCGTTCGCCGCAAGCGCTTTGTCAAGAACGTCTACGGGCGCGGTGGCTGAAGCGATTATAACCTCATGGCATACGCCAAGATCCATAAGCATGCTGATCTGGCTTTCGCGGCGCACCAGGGCGACGACGCGTCCGGTTGGGCCAACACGCTTCATGGCCTCATAGCAGCAGAGGATGCCGCTCTTGCCCGCGGCGCCCAATACTAAAACGCTGTCGCCCGGCTTTACAAGCTTTGCCGCCTGGGCCGGAGCGCCGGCTACGTCAAGGGCCGCAAGCGCCAGCGCCTCGCTCATGTCGTCGGGAAGCTTTGCGTAGATCGCGCTTTCAAACAGCACGGCCTTAGCCACCACGTCCACGCGGTCGATATCCATATGGATTTCTTTAATTTCCTCAATCTTAAGCGGGGTCATCGACAGGGATACGAGCGAAGCGATTTTATCGCCTACCTTGAGGTCGCGGTCTTTGAGGTCTTCGCCGATGTAGGCTACCTTGCCTATGAACATGCCTCCCGATCCGGTTACGGGATTTTGCATCTTGCCGCGCTCGCCCACTATGGACATGATCATTTCCTTGATCTTTTCTGGATCCTTATTACACGCTTCCTCAATCTGGGTAAAGGAAGCCGAGTCGATGTTAAGGGATATAACGTCGCAGATAATCTCGTTTGAGTAAAGCTTATCCATGTCGTTGTCGATCTTGTAGGCGGCCTGGGTGAGAACTCCCTCAGGCGAGATAACCCTGTGTATTCCGTATTTATTGCCCTTCATTGCCATGTTTTGTTCCTCCTGTTTTTGTCTTTTTATTTATTGAGTCGGGCTAAGCGCTCTTTAATACCGCACGCTTTCGTCCGTCTTTGATTGTATCTATGCCGCGGATTTATGCATTGCGTTAATTTCCTTGGTTTAAGCCGAGAATCGCCCTCGCTTCCGCCGGCGTGGCTATATCGCGTCCCAGCTCCCTGGCCAGCCGCACCACCTTTTCTACCAGTTCGCCGTTGCTCTTGGCAAGCACGCCCTTTGATAGGTATACGTTGTCCTCAAAGCCTACGCGGACATGGCCGCCTAGCAGTATCGACATTGTAGCCATCGGAAATTCCACCCTGCCTACGCCGCTTACGGTGAACGTGGCGTCATGGGGTATGCTTTCGCGCATAAAGATCAGATCGCGCGGCTCGCCGCTGATCCCGCCGTTTACTCCCATGACAAAGTTAAAGTGCATGGGCGCCTTGATATACCCCTTTTTGCAGAGCCGGTTCGCCATGTCGATCATGCCCTTGTCAAACACCTCGATCTCCGGCTTGATTCCGCGGGCGATCATCTTTTCTCCAAATTCCTTTATTGTGTTTTCCGTGTTTACAAATATTTCATCCCCGCCAAAGTTGCAGGTGCCGCAGTCTAGTGTCGCCATCTCCGGATTAAGCGTTATCGGCTGAAGCCTCTCGTCATTGCTCATACCCACGGCTCCGCCTGTTGAGGGCTGAATTATCACGTCCGGGCATTTAGCGCGTATCGCGTCCATGCACTCCTTGAATCGGGCCGCGTCCTGGGTGGGCGTTCCGTCGTCATAGCGCACGTGCAGATGAATTATCGACGCTCCAGCCCTATAGGCCGCATACGCCTCGTTGGCAATCTCCTCGGCCGTGTAGGGAACGGCTTCGTTATGTTCCTTGGTTACCTCGGCTCCGCATATGGCGGCGGTGATTATAAGCTTTTCCATGCTGTCACTTCCTCACTTTCTCTGCTTATCCTTGGGTACAACGCAGGTTCCGCTTGCGCGGCACACTACTATCGGTTCATCCAGCACGTCGCAGGCCGATTCGTTTATGTCTGGCCTTGGGGCTATTACCTTTCTGGCTTCAAACACCATCCTGCGGGAGCTATTGCCGATATGTACGATTTCACCGGTGGCTTCTATATAGTCCCCAGCATATACGGGCGCAAGGAATTCTACCATGTCGTACGCTTTAAACAGGCCCTCGTCGCCGTCGTTGATTATAAGCAGTTCCGTGGCCACGTCGCCAAACAGTTGGAGCATCCTGGCCCCATCGACCAGATTGCCGCCGTAATGTGCGTCATGCGCGCTCATGCGCATTCTAATGACAGATTTCATTTATATAACCTCCAATTTGTATTTTGTTATGTAATTCATGTAGCTTAAACATTAAAATATAAATCCCGCTGATTATAAAAGGCGCGCAACGGCACATGCAACACAGCACCGATAGCGCACCATCCTTAAAGATAAAAACAGCTATTGACACATCAAAAAAGCGATGAATCAATAGCCCTCCATCCAAGCCGGACGACAGTCGCAATGCGCTGGGCATTGCGCCCAAGCAAGGGGCAAAGAGCCTCCCCACGCTTTCGGCGATAGCACATTCATATACGGCATTACACGCTCCCATGCTTTCCATCCGCATACTACCTTGCTGTATCGCGCCTCTATTCCCAATATTTAATTATATGTCTATTATACGTATTCAGCGTTTCCATGTCAATATGCGCGGATTAAGTTTTAAATTTTCTGGGGTTTCGCGTCTTGCCGGTTATCGCCTCCATTACAGCCCCGTCCATCCCGAGCAGCCGGCATATGTTCAGCGCGTCGCGGGGCGCTCCGGAGGAATCCTCCACCAAAAACAGGCCGTAATTCATATGACGCTCTATTATCTCCACGCCGCCCTTGCCAGACGGCCCTATCTCAGCTTTTAACCTATCCATATCAACGCCCTTCAAACCTACGACCCGGTAATGCGCGGCCGCATAGTTTGCAACGTTGTCATAATGCGTCGTCAACACGCTTATGGCATTCATTTTACCCAAATAGCCGACGATTCCTTTTACTATCATCGCGCCCTCTTCAGGGTTGGTTCCCCTGGCGAACTCGTCAAGGAGCAGGAGCGAAAGCCCCTTGCCCTTTATGTCCTCAAGCGCTTCGTTAAACCGTACGATCTCAGCGCCGAAGCTCGAAAGGCCGCGGGAATCATCCTCAAGATCCTCAGAGATCAGATGCATAGCGTCAAACAGCGGAAGCTCCGCGTTTTCAGCAAACACAAACAGGGCGCAGTGAGCGCAGAACACGTTCAACGCTATCGTCTTTAACGCCACGCTCTTGCCCCCCATGTTGGCGCCCGTGACTACGGCGGCGCCGCGCTCAAGCGCAATGCTTATCGGGGCAAACGAGCCGCCGCGGGCCTTAAGCGACTCCGCTGTCTGGGGGTTGATCATTCCATCAAGGCGCATTTTCCCCTCGGTTATAACGGGGCGTTTAGCGTTTAAGCGCAGCGCCAGCGCGGCTCTGGCAAGCGTAAAGTCGAATCTTGCCATATTGTCCATGTTCTCAAGGATTGGCCGCTTGTATACGGCAAGCTTTTCACACAGCTCACGCCTTAAACGGTCCTCTTCCCCGTCTTCCCGCGCCACTATTTCCGTCCGTTTCAGTCTCAGCGCTTCCCTTGCTTCCACTTTTGTCTCTGCGCGTATCGCGTCTTCAATTCTTCTCTTTTCCGCCCGTATTGACGCGAGCTTTTCCGAAAGCCCGCCCGATATATGGAACGCGGCGATCCTGCCGCCGTCCGGATCCAAAATATCAAGCGCGCATGTCAGCGGCTCTATTATGATATCGTGAAAGCGCGCGTGCCGGTTCATTTCCTTAAACTCGGGCGCTATAAGTTCCAGCTGAAGGAGATACCGCTTCAGCTCAAACAGCTCGACGTCGCTGAGTTCAAGCCGGTCGAGCATCTCTACGGAGCGGCGTATGTCCTTCAGCGCAGCCATATGCCGCCTTAGCATAGAAAAGCGCTTTGGAAACTCCCTGACCGCTTCGACGGCCCGCTCAACGTTGTCAAGATCCGCTTCAAGCCTCGCTCTCTCACTGGGAGCATATATCTTAATCCGCTTTACAAGCGCCGCCCCGTATGGCGAGCTTGGCGTAAGCTGGTCAATTATATACTCAAATCCAATATTCCGCCTTTGAGCATGGGATATATCTATCATAATTATATTGCATCCTCCATCACGTTGATTACAGGAACGTTCACAGCCATTTCAACAGCCCGTTTAAAGCTGACGCGGTCAAAATCCGTCCCATAAGCGCTTACCGGATTAACCGCCACCATTAAAAGCCTGGTCTTTGTAAATACGCGGATATCAGCCCCCTTTAATATCAGCTTTTGATATGCGTCGCGTTTTATAAGAAGCTTGCTTGCGTCTTCAACCGTAAGTTCGATTCCATCAAGCCTCCGTTGAGCGGTCAAAAGCGGCCTTATAACCGAATCCGTCAACGCGCCCTTAAAAAATATCCCCTTAATTCCGTCAAACCTCCTGACAGCCTCGATTAACCCGCCTTCCCCGGCGGCCGGCAGCGACTCCCGTCCATCCGTAAGGGTTACCCTGCTTTCTGGAACGCTGTTCCACATCAGGCTTTTTTCCAGCGTAAGCAGGCCCGCGGCGTATCCGGTATCCTCAACCGCCGCGGCCATGCTTGGGGAATAAGACGCGCCCGTACACAGGATGGTTGCCTCGCTGACGGCGGGTGCGCAGAGCGACTTTCTGCTTATCGCCCCGTCTATAACCACCATGCCGGCGCCGTGATGGAAAAACATCGTGTTCAGCATCGAAAGCTGGTCGTTCATAGAAGGCCCGCCAAGCTGCACGGCGCCGTCGCTCAGCGCACGCACCAGCACCACCCGTCCCAGCGGCGTAGGTATTCCTGTGGTGTCGATTATCTCCATGGTGACGTCGCAGTGCCTGAGAAGGCCCTCGGCCGTGGCTACCAGAGCGCCTTCTTTTACATATATCTCAGGCTTATGAGTGTTGGTCACAAGATCCGTGCGCTCGCCGTCGCGTCCTATAGAGGTCAGCGCGAGGACCCCGCCCTCCTTCGGCCAATCCCTGATCAAGCGGTTCAATACCGTCGTCTTTCCGGCGTTTTTACACATGCCGATGATCGACAGCGTTCTATAGGGCTTTACAAGCTCAAATAGTCTCATCTATCCTCCCGTCACAGCTCGTCTAAATATAAATGTTTCTCACGCAACATTTTTAAGCCTGCTATACACAAGCCAAGCGATAATTCCCACGCATATTCCAGTTGGTACGCTCAAAAGGCCCATAAGCGGGAAATATGCGGCCACCGGCGGGCCAACGGCTGCCACGCCTATGATAAGCTGCCCCGCATTGAAGCAAAAGGAACCGGCCACGCTTAGGCCTACGGGGGATATCATGCCCTTTTTAAATAACGGGTTCAACAGGCTCATGGCAGCGCAGGACGCAAGGCCTCCCGTTAAGCTGTATATAAATCCCGTAGGAGAGCCGCCCAGCATCAGCGAGCCGATTGTGCACCTGATTATCGTAACGGTAAAGGCGTCAACAGGCGAATATACAAGCAACGCAACAAGCGAAAATATATTTGAAAGGCCCAGCTTTACGGGAACGCCCGCAAAAACCGGCGGCATCAGCGATTCGGCATAGCCGGCCACCAGCGCCATCGAGGTTAGAACGGCCAAAACGGCAATACGCCTTGCCCCGCCCCTCATCCGGTGACACCATCCACGTCCAAAACGTCCTCTATTACTATTAAAACCTCGTTAGGCACGCAGACCACCGGCCTGCCAGGCTGGGCGTCCCCCATATGCACGCAGGTTTGGTCCGGACAGTCCGAAAGCCTCATAAACGCCCGCCCATGGTTTATTTCAATGGTGTTATGTCCGTCAGGCGTAGTAATGACGACATCGCTGTTGACGCTCCCCCTGTATATCTCGACGCCCTGGCAGGTCACGGCGACCGTATCGCCGCCGCTTCCAGAGATCAGCAGCAGGGGCGCCAGCGACGCGGCGCACGCAGCCCCTATTAACACGAAATCGAGCGGCCTCAGCTTATTTAACCGCCAAGCCATATCGATTCACCATCCTTCGTTACTATAAGCGCCGATACCCCCAGCCGCTGAGCAAGTTCTTTCGCCTTGTCAGCGCCCATGACAACGGCGGCCGTAGCCGCCGCGTCGGCCAGAGCGGAGTCCCCTGAGATTACCGTTGCGCTGATTATGCCGCTGTCCGCGGGCTTTAAAGTATCGGGATCAAGGATATGATGGTATCTCACGCCTTCGCGAATAAAGCAGCGCTGGTAATCGCCCGACGTTACCGCGCTTTTATCCGTCAGCTCAAGAACCTCAATATAGCCGTTGCCCCGGGGATTTTGCACCCCGATCCGCCAAGGCCCGTTATCAGGCCGGCTTCCAACCGCGTATACGTTGCCCCCAAGGTTTATTACGCCGGCACATCCAGCCTCATCGTATATTTTCTTGAGCTCGTTGGCGGAGTACCCCTTTGCAATGCCGCCCAGATCCACCATCTGCCCGTCCCTCAGCCTTGCGCTGCTGTTTTTAGCATCAAGCTCAATGCCCGTATAGTCAACAAAAGGGGCAAGCCGCCGCAGCTCTCCGTCGCTGGGAAGCTTCTCGCCGCTCATGCCGTCCCATGCCTCGACGGCAATAAAGATGGTCGGGTCAAACGCGCCGTCCGTAGCGTCAGCAAGCATTACGCCCAACTCAAGCAAATAAAACGAGTCCTCGTCCAGCTGAGTCCATTCTCCATGGGCGGTATTAAGCCTATGTATCGGCCCGTCCATGTATGGCGACAGGCTGCTCTCCAAAGCGGCAAGCCTGTCTTTGCAGCGCAGGAGCATATCGTACGCCCCTTTGCCGCAGGCCGAAAGCTCGACATACGTGTTCATATGGAAGCCGGTGTAAGTTTCCATCCTAATCGAACATCCGGATATGGCAAACGCCGATAGGATGATCAACGCGGCGGCCAGCAGGGGAACCAGCCGCTTCATTTGCTTTCACCCATACCGTCCGCTCCGGTTATGAACCTATACATATCCTTCATATTCGAAAACGCGGCGTTTACCTCGTCAAAAAGCTCGGGCTTCATGGTGTTAAGCAGCTTATCGCTGGAAAAATGCCATCCAATGCTTCTGAGGTTGAGGTATTCCTTTATATTGTCCGGAGCATCGGGATGCCTGTCCCGTTTATAGCTCTCGCCTTCAAAGCCAAACATTGACAGCTTGGCGCTGTCCTTCAGCTTTAAAAACAGGGCCGGCCTGGCAAGAAGCCTTTTCCTGAACCCCTCCATAATTGCGGGGTTTGGTGAATACATGCCCATTCCGTATCCATACGATGTTGGCGTTATTTCAAAATATAACGCGAAATTCTCGCTTACACGCGTATCGTGATGCTTAAAGCAAAGCCAGGCGTGGTCGCGGTAAGGCGACTTATCCTTTGAATAGCGTGTATCACGCCTTATTCTGGATACAATGCTGGCTATACGCGGATTGAACGCCGGATCTACTTCAAGAGCCGAGGGGAGAAGCGCGGCCGCAAGCGCATGCATGGGCTCCTTTACACAGCGGACATACCGTGCACGGTTCTCTTGAAACCAGACGGAATTGTTGTTCCATGCTATTTCGGTTAAAAAATCATAAGTTTCAGGTGAAAACCCGCTGAATATGCCCATGACGGCGCCTCCTTATATACATCCTTTTGATATTGTATTGCCTGCGCGTGCGATCAGTCAAGCAAAAGCTTTTTGTCAGCGGGTACATAGGATACCAAATTTATCTATTTGAAAAAATTACCATAGGGCTATATGCATCTATGATTTGGATTCGGCGCAAGCTATGTTTATCATTGAAAAGGAGAGGGATTATGGATACACTTTCGCTTATTATCTTAATCATAGGCGCACTCAACTGGGGACTTGTCGGACTGTTCCAGTTCGACGTAATTGCCGCTATATTCGGAGGAATGAGCGCGGTGGTCTCTAGGGTATTGTATACGATAGTCGGTCTTGCAGGCCTATGGGGCATATCGTTGCTGTTTAGGCGCGACGGCATAAAACACCGCGAGAGACATGACGTCGAATAGGCGGCTGCGTTTTAATCCGTTTGAACTTTTTGTTCAAACGGATTTTTTATTGACTTCAGACGTATAGATATATAGATATGGCACGGGCGGCGCGACGCCTGCTCAAGCGGGCGCGGCTAAAAATACCCAGCGTACACGGAGGCTGAATGTATACCAGAAGACTGGAAAGAGGGGCCGGAAGCGCCCCGAAAAAGCTGATACGAATAAGGCTGATTGTAGCCGGCATAATCGTTTTGTGCGCCGGACTCTTGATCGTACAGACGCTTACGCTGGAGCACGATACGCAAACCGGAGGGTTTCTCAGCCTGCAGATGCCATTTTTATATGCCATGGTTCCCGATCTTGAAAGCGGCGAGGGTATTCCTGACGCCAATGGAAGCGGCAATAATAAGGAAAGCATGGTTCCCAACGTCGATATAGATGATGGGGTCGATCAGGATATTCGCTTTGAGCTGTTAAACGCTCCTGAATTTAATAATATGGACCTGTCCGGATCAGAACCCAAAATTTTAATATACCATACTCATACAACCGAGGCATATACGCCTACGAGCAAGTACCAATACAAAGAAACCACCAAATGGAGGACCAACGACCAGACACGAAGCGTAGTAGCGGTTGGCGACGAGCTTGCGCGCATACTCAGGGAGGAATACGGCTATTCCGTTATTCATGACACGACTGACCATGAGCCGCCCAAGCTGGCAACTTCATATTCCCGATCTGAACAGACCATGATGAGATACAGGGAGGAATATCCCTCCATATCGCTCTATATTGACCTGCACCGTGACGCCTATAATACAAAGGGCGACGCCAATAACACCGACTACGCGGTAATAGACGGTGAACGCGTAGCCAGATTGATGTTTGTTGTAGGTACGGGCGAAGGCGCTACCGGCCAGGGCTTTGGGGAAATGCCCGATTTCAGCTCCAATTACGCGCTTGCTAAGAGAATTACAGACAGGCTGGCTGGGTTTAACGACAGGCTGGTACGCAACATCCGCGTAAAGACCGGAAGGTATAACCAGCATATATCAAACCAATGCCTTCTGGTTGAAGTTGGCCATAACGCAAATACGCTTGAGGAAGCTTTGGCCTCGGTTAAATACTTAGCCGCGGCAATAGCCGAATCCGCAGGGGGAAAACCCGATATTCTGACCCTAACGCCATGATGCGATACTTTATGGCTTGTTGGTAAATGAAATGCGCGGGACATTAGCCTCCGGCGGCTTAGAACCTTTTACCGCCATGGGCGGTTCACAAAACGGATTGCTCCGTTTTGTGAGTTTCTCCGCACGCGTTCGCTCACCGCTTATTCTTGCGCAAGGCAAGTTCAATTTTGGCCGTGCACGCCGCCCAAAATTACGGACTTTGATAATTGCCTCCGGCGGCTTAGAACCTTTTTTGCAAAAAAGGTTCTAAGAACTCCAAAAAATGCACAGGGAATAGTATAGGCTCTGGAACACCGCCCTAATTTTATTATCCATCAAAAATCAGCGGCATGCACGGTGATTTTTGATACCTTGAGAGCAAAATACGGCCTGATAGCTGCTTGCAGCCGAAGGCCGTATTTTGCGGGTTGATCTCGCTTAGTGCTGTACAGCACTTAGCGAAAGGCCTCATGGCCTTTGAGGCGGGTTGATCTCGCTTAGTGCTGTACAGCACTTAGCGAAAGGCCTCATGGCCTTTGAGGCGGGTTGATCTCGCTTAGTGCTATAACAGCACTTAGCGAAAGGCCTCATGGCCTTTAAGCTGAACAAGCACATTCCGAATCGCTTATGGCGTAATAGGTTCTAAGAACTCCAAAAATGCACAGGGAATAGTATAGGCTCTGGAACATCACCCTAATTTTATTATCCATCAAAAATCAGCGGCATGCACGGTGATTTTTGATACC
>UQXE01000037.1 GCA_900544965.1 uncultured Eubacteriales bacterium
AATATGGCCTGATAGCCGCTTGCGGCCGAAGGCCGTGTTTTGCGGGTTAAGCTCGTTTAGCGCTTGTACAGCAAGCACTAAACGAAAGGCCTCATGGCCTTATAAGGAATATCGATATTAGAATATCGATATTCCTCTTTTATATTTCACATTGCCGTGCGGGAAGGCTAAGATAATGGTGAACAAAGCCCAATGAAAAAAACGAGCTTTGCGCCGATATTATAATTAAGCCAGGAGGATAAAAATATGGCACGGTTTACATTACCAAGGGATTTATATTATGGAAGAGGCTCAATGGAAGTGCTGAAAACCCTTAAAGGAAAAAGGGCGTTCATCGTCGTTGGCGGCGGATCCATGAAGCGGTTCGGTTTTCTTGACAAGGCCATTGGTTATCTGAAGGAAGCGGGCATGGAGGTTAAGCTGTTTGAAAACGTGGAGCCCGACCCCTCCGTAGAAACGGTTATGCGAGGCGCCGAGGCTATGCGTGAATTCGGCCCGGACTGGATAATCTCCATGGGCGGTGGTTCGCCCATAGACGCGGCGAAGGCTATGTGGGCTTTCTACGAGTATCCCGACGTCACGTTCGAGCAGCTCATTACCCCGTTCAGCTTCCCAGAGCTCAGGCAGAAGGCAAAATTCCTAGCAATCCCGTCGACGTCGGGCACTGCCACCGAGGTAACGGCGTTCTCAGTAATTACAGATTATGATAAGGGTATAAAGTATCCGCTCGCCGATTTCAATATTACGCCGGATATAGCGATTGTTGATCCCGAGCTTGCGGAAACCATGCCTCAGAAGCTTACCGCCCACACCGGCATGGACGCCCTGACCCACGCGATAGAGGCGTATGTATCCACCCTCAACGGCCCGTTTACAGACCCGCTTGCGCTCAAGGCGATAAGCATGGTATTTGAATACCTGCCCGCGTCATACACTGGGGATATGGCCGCAAGGGAGCAGATGCACTACGCTCAGTGTCTGGCGGGAATGGCGTTTTCAAACGCGCTTTTGGGCATCGTCCACTCCATGGCGCACAAAACGGGCGCCGCGTTCTCAACCGGGCATATCCCGCATGGCTGCGCCAACGCGATCTATCTGCCCTACGTTATAAAATATAACGCAAAGGACGCCGCGGCCAGGGCCCGCTATGCCGACATCGCGAGGTTCGCGGGCATTGCCGGAAATACCGAGGATGAACTGGTGCTGGCGCTGTGCGGCAAGATTGAGGAATATAATAAAATGCTGAATATTCCAAGGACGCTGAAGGAATTTGGCATAGATGAGACCGAATTCAAGGAAAAGATCGCGAGGATTGCCGAACTCGCGGTGGGCGACGCGTGCACGGGTTCGAATCCGAGAGCGATTACGCCGGATATAATGGAAAGGCTCTTCACCTGCATCTATTATGGCCAAGACGTTGACTTCTAAGCTATAATAAATTCATGGCTGCCGCTCTTTGATGGCGGCGGCCATCTTTAATAAAAAGAGGAGCGATAATTATGTACAAAATTATCAGAAAAAGATCCTTGAACCCAACCGTAACCCTGATGGAGATATACGCTCCCCTGGTCGCTAAAAAGGCGGAGCCAGGTCAGTTTATAATCCTTCGCGCCGAGGAAAATGGTGAGCGCATCCCCCTGACCGTGGCGGATTATGACAGGGAGAAGGGAACCATAACGATTATATTCCAGATTGTCGGCGCGACTACGGAAAAGCTGAACCATCTTGAAGAGGGCGATTCGGTATGCGACTTCGCGGGCCCGCTTGGCAGGGCTACCGAAATCGATGGATTGAAGAAGGTAGCCGTCGTCGGAGGGGGCGTTGGCTGCGCGATAGCCTATCCCGTGGCAAAGAAGCTGCACGCGGAGGGCGCCGAGGTCCATTCCGTAGCGGGGTTCAGAAGCAGGGACCTAGTCATACTTGAGGACGAGTTCAGGGCTGTGAGCGACAGGCTTGAGATGATGACCGACGACGGGAGCCACGGAAAAAAGGGCCTTGTCACCGACGCGCTTAAGGAGCTCATCGAGTCGGGTGAAAAGTATGACGCTGTCATCACAATAGGCCCCCTGATCATGATGAAATTCGTTTGCAGGCTGACAAAGGAGTACGGCATAAAGACCATAGCCAGCATGAACCCTATAATGATCGACGGCACGGGTATGTGCGGCTGCTGCCGGCTCACCGTAGGCGGCGAAACCAGGTTTGCGTGCGTCGACGGGCCGGATTTTGACGGCCACGAGATAGATTTTGACGAGGCGATAGCGCGTTCTTCCATGTATAAGCCCTTTGAGAGGGCCGCGCACGAGGAAGCGTGCAACCTGTACCGTATGGAGGTGAAATGAGATGGCCAACATGTCCATGAAGAAAAACGGGATGCCCGAACAGGAGCCTGACGTAAGGAACAAGAATTTCAGCGAGGTCGCCCTCGGGTATACGGAGGAGCAGGCGGTTGACGAGGCGAAGCGCTGTCTCAACTGTAAGAACAAGCCGTGCGTGGGCGGCTGTCCGGTACACATCGACATACCGTCGTTTATAAAGGAGATGGCCGAGGGCCGCTTTGAGGAGGCGTATTCCGTCATATCAAAATCCAGCTCCCTGCCCGCCGTATGCGGAAGGGTGTGCCCTCAGGAGACGCAGTGCGAACAGCGCTGCGTGCGGGGGCTTAAGGGCGAGCCGGTGGGCATAGGCCGGCTTGAGCGCTTTGCGGCGGATTACCACAACAAAAACAGCGGTGAAAAGCCGAAGCGGCCGGAGCCAAACGGCCATAAGGTAGCAATAATCGGCTCGGGGCCGTCGGGCCTTACCTGCGCTGGCGACCTGGCCAAAAGGGGTTATGACGTTACCGTGTTCGAGGCGCTGCACCTTGCGGGCGGGGTGCTTGAATACGGAATTCCGGAGTTCAGGCTTCCAAAGGCAATAGTGCAGAAGGAAATAGATACGCTCAGGGATTTGGGCGTTAAGATTGAAACCAATATGGTCGTAGGCAAGGTGATAACCATCGACGAGCTTATGGATGAGCAGGGGTTTGAGGCCGTATTCATCGGCTCTGGGGCGGGGCTTCCCAGGTTTATGAACATACCAGGGGAAAACCTAAAGGGCGTATATTCGGCAAACGAGTTTTTAACGCGCGTAAACCTTATGAAGGCCTATCTGCCGGGCAGCGCTACGCCCATACAGCACGCAAAGCGCGTGGCTGTGGTAGGCGGCGGCAACGTGGCGATGGATGCGGCCCGCTGCGCCAAGAGGCTGGGCGCTGAAGCGGTGTACATTGTCTATAGAAGGTCGCTTGAGGAGCTTCCCGCCAGAAAGGAAGAGGTTGAGCACGCTATGCAGGAGGGGATAATCTTCAAGCTGCTCAATAACCCCGTAGAGATTCTTGGCGATGAAAGCGGATTTGTAAAGGGTATGACCTGCGTGGAGATGGAGCTGGGCGAGCCGGACGAATCCGGCAGGCGCAGGCCGGTCCCGCGCAAGGGTTCTGAATTTACCATGGAGCTTGACTGCGTAATAATGGCGATAGGCACTTCGCCCAACCCGCTCATTAAATCCACCACACAGGGGCTTGAAACGAAGAGGTGGGGCGGAATAGTAGCCGACGAATCCACCGGCCTTACATCCCGCGAGGGCGTATATGCCGGAGGCGACGCCGTAACCGGAGCCGCCACAGTTATACTTGCCATGGGAGCGGGAAAGGCTTCCGCGTCGGCCATCGACGAATACATAAAGAGCAAAGGAGAATAGGCGATGGACAGCAGGCCGGTTTCAAAGCAGACGCTGCAGAGGCTGCCGTTGTATCTAAGCTATTTAAGGTCCGCGGCCAAGGACGGCGCCTCAAACATATCCGCTACCGCGATAGCGGACGCGCTGGGCTTAAACGACGTTCAGGTCAGAAAGGACCTGGCCTCGGTAAGTTCGGGAGGCAGGCCCAAGGTCGGGTACGTTACAGGCAGCCTGATTTCGGATATAGAGCGGTTCCTTGGCTATGGCAACTCGGACGCGGCGGTCATAGTCGGAGCGGGCAACCTGGGCCGCGCCCTTTTGTCCTACGACGGCTTTGAGGAATACGGCCTGAACATCATAGCCGCTTTTGATTCCAATGAGGACGTGGCGGGAACCTTGATAAACGGCAAGCCCGTGATGCCGGCAAAGCGCCTGGGCGAACTTTGCCGCCGGATGAACGTGAAGATAGGCATAATCGCGGTGCCGGCGCAAAGCGCCCAGGGAGTATGCGACACGCTGGTTGAAAACGGGGTGCTCGCGATACTGAATTTTGCGCCCACGCACCTCAGGGTTCCTGAAAACGTGCTTGTACAGGATGAAAACATGGCAATTTCCCTTGCGCTGCTTTCAAAGCATCTTAACGAAAGGCTTCATGATTAAAAATATAATTCTAAGAGGGCAAAAGAGATGAACACTGTCGCGTATTACGAAACGGTTGACAACATTGAGGCGCTCAGGCGGGCGCTTTGCCGCATTCGCGAAGCACAACGGATATTCTCGACATATACCCAGGATCAGGTGGACCGCATATTCCTTGCGGCTGCCGCTGCCGCTAACCGCGAGCGGATACCCCTTGCAAAGCTCGCGGCCGAGGAAACGGGCATGGGCGTTATGGAGGACAAGGTCATAAAAAACCACTATGCCTCCGAGTATATATATAACGCCTACAAGGATGTGAGGACCTGCGGAGTAATCGAAGAGGACAGGGAATACGGCATAACGCGGATTGCCGAGCCCATAGGCGTTATCGCCGCGGTAATACCAACCACCAACCCAACGTCTACCGCCATATTCAAAACCCTTATCGCGCTGAAGACCCGAAACGGGATAATCGTAAGCCCGCATCCGAGGGCGCGCCGCTCCACCATAGCGGCCGCAAAGGTGGTGCTTGAGGCGGCGGTAAGGGCCGGCGCGCCGGAGGGCATAATCGGCTTTATCGACGTGCCGTCGCTCGAGCTTACAAACGCCGTGATGAAGGAGGCCGACATAATACTCGCAACGGGCGGCTTTGGCATGGTAAAGGCCGCGTACTCGTCGGGCAAGCCGGCCATAGGCGTGGGCGCCGGCAATACGCCCGCGATAATCGACGATTCGGCGGATATAACGCTTGCGGTCAACTCCATAATCCACTCAAAGACCTTTGATAACGGAATGATATGCGCGTCGGAACAGTCGGTAATAGCCCTGAGCGGCGTGTATGACAGGGTAAAGCGGGAATTCGCCCGGCGCGGCTGTTATTTTCTTGACAAGGACGAAACCGAAAGGGTAAGAAAGACGATCATCATAAACGGCGCGCTCAACGCCAAGATCGTAGGCCAGCCGGCCGTCGGGATTGCCAGCCTGGCACGCGTCAGCGTTCCGGAGGGCACGAAGATATTGATCGGCGAGGTTGAAAGCACGGATATCACCGAGGAATTCGCGCATGAAAAGCTGTCGCCGGTGCTGGCCATGTACAGGGCTGAAAATTTTGAGGACGCTTTGAACAAGGCCGAGCGCCTTATAACGGACGGCGGAATAGGCCATACGTCGTCAATTTACCTTAACGAGGTTTTTGAACAGGAAAAGCTAAATGAGTTTGCCAAAAGGATGAAGACCTGCCGTATACTTGTAAACACCCCCGCGTCCCACGGCGGCATAGGCGACCTTTATAACTTCAAGCTCAGGCCGTCGCTTACGCTGGGATGCGGCTCATGGGGCGGCAATTCGGTTTCCGATAACGTAGGGGTAAAGCACCTGCTCAATATAAAAACCGTGGCAAAGAGGAGGGAAAATATGCTCTGGTTCCGCGTACCGCAGAAGGTGTATATGAAGCGCGGCTGCCTGCCCGTGGCGCTTGAGGAGCTAAAGAACAAGAGAAAAAAGGCGTTTATAGTTACGGACGCCTTCCTCTACGAGCACGGGTATACGAGGGCGGTTACCGACAGGCTGGATGAGATGGGAATCCTCCACACCACGTTTTTCAGGGTTTCCCCGGATCCAACGCTGCAATGCGCCAGAGAGGGCGCCAGGGCCATGGAGGAGTTTGGCCCCGACTGCATAATAGCCGTGGGCGGCGGATCGGCGATGGACGCGGCAAAGATCATGTGGGTGCTGTACGAGCATCCGGAGGCCGACTTTATGGACATGGCAATGCGCTTTGCTGATATAAGAAAGCGCGTGTACGCGTTCCCGAGGATGGGGGAGAAAGCTTATTTCATAGCCGTGCCGACCACGGCCGGCACGGGTTCGGAGGTAACGCCGTTTGCGGTTATTACCGACGGTGAAACGGGAGTGAAGTATCCCCTTGCCGATTACGAACTCATGCCCAATATGGCCGTGATAGACGCCAATATGATGATGAACGCTCCAAAGGGGCTGACGGCGGCGTCGGGCATAGACGCGGCCACGCACGCGCTTGAGGCGTACGCCTCCATGATGGCCACGGATTATACCGACACCATGGCTCTGCGGGCGCTTAAACTGATATTTGAGCACCTGCCCGGCGCGTATGAAAGCGGCGCGGGCGACCCGGCGGCCAGGGAGAGGATGGCCGACGCCGCGGCCATGGCGGGCATGGCGTTTGCCAACGCGTTTTTAGGCGTTTGCCATTCAATGGCGCACAAGCTGGGCGCGTTTCACCACCTGCCGCACGGCGTGGCAAACGCGCTGCTGATAGAGGAGGTAATGCGCTTCAACGCGGCCGACGCTCCGGTAAAGATGGGCACGTTCCCGCAATACGGCCATCCGCATACGCTTGAAAGGTACGCCGAAATAGCGGATTATCTCGGGCTTGGCGGCGGCGATAACGCCGAAAAACTCGAAAGCCTGCTGGGCGCGATAGGCCGATTGAAGGACAGGATAGGGATAAAACGCTCGATTCGCGAATACGGAATTGAGGAATCGGACTTTTTGAGCAGCCTGGACGAGATGGCCGAGCAGGCGTTTGACGACCAGTGCACCGGGGCCAACCCAAGGTATCCCCTGATAAGCGAGATAAAAACGATGTACTTAAACGCCTATTACGGCCCTGATAAGGAGGCATAAGCATGAATCTTGATAAGATTATAGCCGTACGCACCGCAAAAACGGTCTACCGCGACGGGGATAAGACCATAAAGGTGTTCAATGAAAACTATTCGGCCGCGGACGTGCTGAGCGAGGCGCTTAACCTGGCCAGGGTTTATGAAACCGGCCTTAAGGCGCCTAAGCTGTTAGAGGTTACAAAGGTCGGCGGTAAGTGGGCCATAGTTACAGAATATATAGAAGGCAAGACGCTTTCCCAGTTAATGGAGGAGCATCCGGAGCTGTATGACGAATATATGGACAGGTTCGTGGATATCCAGATCGGCATGCTGTCGCATACGGCGCCCGCGCTTACAAAGCTTACGGACAAGATGCACAGAAAGATATGCGAATCCGGCCTTGACGCCACGGCGAGATATGACCTGCATACCAGGCTTGACAGCCTGCCCAAGCAGAAAAAGCTCTGCCACGGCGATTATAACCCAAGCAACGTAATAATAAATGAAAGCGGAGACGCCTATATAATCGACTGGTCGCACGCGACTCAGGGCAGCGCCGGGGCCGACGCGGCAAGAACGTACCTGCTGTTCTGGCTGTCGGGCGATATAAAGGGCGCGGAGCTATATATGAAGCTGTTTTGCAAAAAGACCGACACGGCCAGGCAGTACGTGGAAAAATGGATTGCAATCGTGTCCGCGTCCCAGCTTGGCAAGGGAAGGCCGCAGGAGCGCGAATTCCTGCTTCACTGGGCCAACGTGGTCGACTATCAATGACAATGGATGGAGGGGTAAATTTATGAAGGTCACGGTATGTATTGGCAGCTCATGTCATTTAAAGGGCTCAAGGCAGATAGTGGAGCAGCTCCAGAGCCTGATTGCGCAAAAGGGGCTTCAGGACAGCGTGGAGCTGTGCGGCGCGTTTTGCATGGGCAACTGCACAAAGGGCGTATGCGTAAAGATCGATGAAGAGCTGTTTTCGCTCAAGCCGGAGAACACCAGGGAATTCTTTGAAAACGAGATAGTCGGGAGGCTGTAGGTCATGGAAGGCATAAGAGTTGGCGTCAGGGGAGAGGCCGTTACAAGGGTCGATGCTTCCAACTTGGCTAAAACCCTGGGCAGCGGCGGGCTTGAGGTGTTTTCCACGCCGTCGCTTATAACGCTCATGGAGCGCGCGGCGCTTGAGAGCGTAAGCCCGTATCTTTCCGAGGGGACGAGCACCGTAGGCACGCTTGTAAACGTCAGGCACCTTGCCGCGTCCGTGGAGGGGGCGGTGATCAGGTGCGAAAGCGAGCTTACGGGCGTGGACCGAAGGCGGCTTACGTTCAGCGTAAGAGCTTATGACGGAAAAACGCTTGTGGGAGAGGGCATACACGAGCGGTTCGTTATAAACGACAGGATATTCATGGAAAAAGCGCGCGCGGGAAGGGAGGATTGACCGCATGCAGGATTATTTAAAGCTTAAAAAGGCCAACTGCAAAAACTGCTATAAATGCATCAGGCACTGTCCTGTAAAATCCATCAGGTTCAGCGACCATCAGGCCAACATTGTAAACGACGAGTGCGTTCTGTGCGGCCAGTGCTTTGTGGCGTGCCCGCAAAACGCAAAGGAGATAAGAAACGACGTCGCGTCCGCAAAGGCCCTGATAGCTGGGGAAAGCCCTGTATACGCGAGCATCGCGCCATCGTTTGTGGCAAATTACGACGGCGTTACGATAAAGTCCATGGACAGGGCGCTGAAGCGGCTTGGGTTTGCGGGGGCCGAGGAGACGGCGGTAGGCGCTACGATAGTAAAGCGCCAGTACGACCTGATGGCAAACATGGCTGAGCAGGACGTTATCATATCATCGTGCTGCTCAACCATAAACCTTTTGATACAAAAGCATTACCCGCAGGCGCTTCCATACCTTGCGCATGTGATATCGCCCATGCAGGCCCACTGCAAGGCTATAAAGCGCGCCCACGAAGGCGCGAAAACCGTATTCATAGGCCCGTGCATTTCAAAAAAGGCTGAAGCGGAGAACTACGCGGGCATAGTGGACTGCGCGCTTACCTTTGAGGAGCTGTCGGCCTGGCTCAATGACGAAGGAGTGGAACTCGAACATATCGCGGACGAAAACCAGGAGAGCCGCGCCAGGCTATTCCCAACCTCAGGAGGGATTCTCCGCACCATGGCGGCGGATAATCCGGAATATACGTATCTGGCAATCGATGGCATGGAAAACTGCATAAACGCCATAAACGACATAGTCGAAGGCAGGCTTACAAAGTGCTTTATCGAGATGTCGGCGTGCGCGGGAAGCTGCATAGGCGGGCCGGCCATGGACAAAAACCATCGGCTTCCGGTGAGGGACTATATCGCCGTCAACAGCTATGCGGGCAAAAAGGATTTTGACGTGGAGGAGCTGTCCCATGACGAGCTGAAAAAGGATATGCCCGCCCTCATGGCGCGGCATGTCATGCCCGGCGGCGCCGCGATTGAGGAGGTGCTAAAAAAGATGGGCAAGACAAAGCCCGAGCATGAACTCAACTGCGGAAGCTGCGGCTACAACACCTGCAGGGAGAAGGCGGTCGCTGTAATACAGGGCAAGGCCGACCTTACGATGTGCCTGCCGTATCTGAAGGAAAAGGCCGAGTCGTTTTCAGACAACATCATCAAAAACACGCCCAACGCCGTGATAGTTTTGAACGAAGCCTTCGAGGTCCAGCAGATAAACGCCTCGGCGTGCGAACTTATGAACATAACGGACCAGGGCAATATACTGGGCGACCAGGTGGTGCGCGTACTGGACCCGATTGTGTTCTTTGAGGTAATGGATAAGGGTGAAGACATCTATAACAGGCCGGTTTACCTGGCCGAATATAAGAAGTATGTGGAGCAGACCGTAATCTATGACAAGGGGTTCCATATTATCATCTGCATAATGCGCGACGTAACGCAGGAGCAAAAGCAGCGCGCCGAAAAGGAGGCGCTAAGCCGCACCACCATGGAGATAACCGACAAGGTCATAGAAAAGCAGATGCGCGCTGTTCAGGAAATCGCTTCGCTTCTGGGCGAAACCACGGCCGAGACAAAGGTTGCCCTTACAAAGCTCAAGGAGTCGCTTTCAAATGAATGACCTGTGCACGGACGTAGGCTATGTAAGCGTAAACAAGTACGGCGAACAGCTGTGCGGGGATCATGTCGAAATCGCGGAACAGGGGGAGGGGGCTACCGTGTCCGTACTGGCCGACGGACTGGGCAGCGGTGTAAAGGCAAACATATTGTCCACCCTGACCTCCAAGATAATTTCAACGATGATGGCAAACGCCCTTACGATTGAGGACTGCGTATCCACTATAGCGGCCACGCTGCCGGTGTGCGCTGTAAGGCAGATAGCGTACTCAACCTTTACGATTATAAGGATTTCAGGCAATTTTGAGGCCGAGATAATCCAGTACGACAACCCGCATGTGATCATGCTCAGGGACGGGAAGAACTATGCCTATCCCGAAACGAGCGAAAACATAGACGGAAAAACGATATATAAATCAAAGATCAAGCTCAGGGAGGACGACACCCTCATCGCCATGAGCGACGGCGCGATACACGCGGGAGTGGGGCAGACGCTTAACTTTGGCTGGCAGCGGGAAGATATAATAGGTTTTATGGAAACCATGTACGACAGCGAGTATACCGCGAAAACGCTCAGCTCCATGCTGGTTCAGCAATGCAGCGACCTGTACGGGGGAAGGCCCGGGGACGACACCACCGTATGCACTGTAAAGATTCGAAGGCGAAAGCCCGTAAACCTTATGATCGGCCCTCCGTCCGACCCCGACGACCTCAACAAGATGATGTCGCTTTTCTTCTCAAAGGAGGGCAAACATATAGTATGCGGGGGCACCACGTCCACCCTGGCGGCTGAGTTTCTGCATAAAACGCTTGACGCCGGCATGCCGGTATACGTTGATCCGGACATACCGCCGATTGCCGCGATAGAGGGAGTGGACCTGGTTACAGAGGGCGTTATAACGATAAACAGGGTGCTGGACTATGCCAGGGACTATCTTGAAAGCAACCGCAGGTATACGGACTGGAGCTATAAAAAGGACGGGGCGTCCATGATAGCCAGGCTGCTGTTTGAGGAGGCTACCGACATCAACTTTTATGTAGGAAAGGCCGTTAATCCGGCCCATCAGAACCCGAACCTTCCGATTGGGTTCAGCATCAAGATGCGTCTGGTGGAGGAACTTGCCGCCTGTCTCAAGAGGATGGGCAAGAGGATAAAGGTAAGCTATTTTTAAAGAACAACGGTTTGAAAGGAGACGCCTATGAACGAAGCGTTTGATTATACGGCCATCGATGAGATCATCGGCAGGGCTGGCTGCAGCCCCAGCGCTGTAATTGCGATATTGCAGGGCATTCAGGAGCGGTACAGATATCTGCCCAGGGAGACCTTTTCTTATCTTTCAAAACGGCTGGGCGTAAGCCAGGCCAGTATATATAGTGTGGCCACGTTTTATGAAAATTTTTCGCTCAATCCCAAGGGAAAATTTGTAATCAAGGTCTGCGACGGCACAGCCTGCCATGTCAGGAAATCCATTCCGATCCTTGAGCGGCTGCGCAAGGAACTGGGCCTGTCAGAGGATAAGCCGACTACGGACGACATGGGATTCACAGTTGAAACCGTTTCATGCCTGGGCGCGTGCGGGCTTGCGCCGGTGCTTACGGTGAACGACAAGGTTTATCCGGCCATGACTCCGGATAAGGCCGCGGCGCTGATAGAGGAACTGAGGGAGGAACTGTAGTATGCTCAAGTGCAGAGAAGACCTTAAAGCGCTCCGCGCAATCTATAAAAACTCCATTTGCGCGGAAAAAAAGAAGATACTGGTATGCGCCGGCACCGGCTGCATCTCAAGCGGCTCTTTGGAGATATACGGCCTGCTTAAATCTATAATGGAGGAGCGCGGCGTAAACTGCGAGGTGGAGCTTAAGGAGGAGCCGCACGAGGGCGCGGTGGGCCTGAAAAAGAGCGGATGCCACGGCTTTTGCGAGATGGGGCCGCTTGTAAGGATAGAGCCCTACGGCTATCTGTATACAAAGGTAAAGCCAGCGGACTGCGAGGAGATCGTGGAGAAGACCGTTATGCGCGGCGAGCATATAGAGCGGCTTGCATACAAGAAAAACGGCGTGGTATTTAAAAAGCAGGAGGAAATACCGTTTTACAAAAAGCAGACCAGGCTGGTTCTTGAGCACTGCGGCCATATAGACGCGACTTCGATTAAGGAATATCTGGGCATCGGCGGCTACGCGGCGTTTGAAAAGGCGCTGTTTGATATGAGCGCGGACGAGATCATAGACGAGATAACCGAGGCCAACCTCAGGGGACGGGGCGGCGGAGGCTTTCCCACGGGCAGAAAGTGGGCCCAGGTAAAGCGCCAGAAGGCCGAGCAAAAGTATATCGTCTGCAACGGCGACGAGGGCGATCCAGGGGCGTTCATGGACAGGAGCATAATGGAGGGAGACCCTCACAAGATGCTTGAGGGCATGATGATAGCGGGCGCGGCGTGCGGCGCGTCCGAAGGCTATATATATGTCCGGGCCGAATACCCAATGGCCGTGAGCCGGCTTAAAAACGCCATCGAACAGGCAAACGCCCTGGGGCTCCTGGGCGACGACATACTCGGCTCCGGCTTCAGCTTCAGGATTCATATAAACCGCGGGGCGGGCGCGTTCGTATGCGGCGAAGGCAGCGCGCTCACCGCGTCGATTGAAGGCAAGCGGGGCATGCCCAGGGTAAAACCGCCGCGTACGGTTGAGCATGGGCTTTTCAATATGCCCACGGTTTTGAACAATGTTGAAACCTTCGCCAACGTGCCGCTGATAATATGCAACGGGGCAAAGTGGTACAGGGGCATAGGTCCTGAAAACAGCCCCGGTACAAAGGCGTTTGCGCTTACTGGCAACATAGAGAACACCGGCCTTATAGAGGTGCCGATGGGGACGGCCCTGCGCGAGGTGATCTTCGACGTAGGCGGCGGAATGCGCGGAGGCGGGGAATTCAAGGCCGTGCAGATCGGGGGGCCGTCCGGCGGCTGCCTTACCAGCGAGCACCTGGACCTTCCCCTTGATTTTGACTCCCTGAAAAAGGCGGGCGCCATGATAGGCTCGGGCGGGCTGGTCGTAATGGACGACAGGACCTGCATGGTAGAGGTAGCGCGCTTTTTCATGAATTTTACCCAGAACGAGTCGTGCGGCAAATGCGTGCCGTGCCGCGAAGGCACCAAGCGCATGCTTGAGATACTTGAGCGTATCGTGGGCGGCAGCGGTCAGGACGGCGATATAGAGCTGCTGCTTGAGCTTGCGGACACGATTTCAGCCACCGCGCTGTGCGGACTGGGAAAAACGGCGGCATTCCCGGTTGTAAGCACCATCAAAAGCTTCAGGGACGAGTATGAGGCGCATATATATGACAAGCGATGTCCGGCCGGCAGCTGCCAGAAGCTGAAGCGTATCAGCATCGACGCGGACCTGTGCAGGGGGTGTTCGAAGTGCTCAAGGATATGTCCGGCGGGCGCGATATCGGGCAGGGTAAAGGAGCCGTACAGTATTGATGAGATAAAATGCGTAAAGTGCGGAGCGTGCGTTGACGCGTGCCCGTTCAACGCGATCAAGGAGGGTTAAGGCGATGCAAGCAAGGGAATATCTGACCATAGACGGGATCCCCGTGGAGATCAACGGGGAGAAAAACCTTCTTGAGCTCATAAGGAAGGCTGGGATCAAGCTTCCGACATTTTGCTACCATTCGGAGCTGTCGATATACGGCGCGTGCCGCATGTGCATGGTTGAAAACCAGTGGGGAGGGCTGGACGCCGCGTGTTCCACGCCGCCCAAGGCCGGCATGGAGATACGCACAAACACCGAGCGGCTTAGAAAATACAGAAGGATGATCCTGGAGCTGCTGCTTGCCAACCACTGCCGCGACTGTACAACCTGCGGCAACAACGGAAAGTGCAAGCTGCAGGACTTGGCCATGCGCTTTGACATAGACGGGGTGCGTTTCCCAAATACGGCGGCCAAGCCAAAGATAGACGATTCCTCGCTGTGCATAACAAGGGATAAAAACAAGTGCATCCTGTGCGGCGACTGTGTGAGGATGTGCAACGAGGTGCAAAACGTAGGCGCCATAGATTTCGCCGGCCGCGGCGCGGACATGTCGATAAGCACGGCCTTTGACATACCAATCGCCGATTCGCCGTGCGTAGGCTGCGGCCAGTGCGCGGCGGTGTGCCCGACAGGCGCTATAGTGGTAAAAAACGACGCCAGGCGGGTGTGGAGGGCGCTTGACGACCCGGGGACAAAGGTAACGGTGCAGATCGCCCCGGCAGTGCGCGTAGCCGTGGGGCGTGAGCTTGGGCTTAAGGAAAGCGGAAACGCAATAGGCCGGATCGTAGCGGCGCTCAGGCGCATGGGCTTTGACGAAATCTACGATACATCCACCGGAGCCGACTTGACGGTGCTTGAGGAGTCAAACGAGCTGATAAACAGGCTGGAGGAGGGCGGATACGATATGCCGCTGTTCACCTCATGCTGTCCGGCCTGGGTGAGCTTTTGCGAGAAGAACTATCCCGAGCTGCTTCCCCATGTATCGACCTGCCGCTCGCCGATGCAGATGTTCGCCTCGGTAATCCGCGAGCACAACAGCACGTCGAGCAGAAGGCACGTACACGTGGCGGTAATGCCGTGCACGGCAAAGAAGTTTGAAGCTGCCCGCGGCGAGTTTAGGCGCGATGGAAGGCCCGACGTGGATTATGTAATAACCACGCAGGAACTGATTCAGATGATAAAGGAATCGGGCATAGTGTTCAGCGAACTTGAACCTGAAGCCGTGGATATGCCGTTTGGCACCATGACCGGCGCCGGCGTTATATTCGGTGTAACCGGCGGCGTGACGGAGGCTGTGCTCCGCCGCATATCTTCGGATAAGTCGTCTACAGCCCTTATGTCGATGGCGTACAGGGGCGTGCGCGGTATGGAGGGCGTAAAGGAAACGTCGGTCAGCTTTGGGAACAGGCAGGTTAGGATAGCGGTCGTAAGCGGCTTAAAAAACGCATGCAGCCTGATAGAGCGGATAAAGGCGGGCGAGCGCTACGACTTTGTCGAAGTCATGGCGTGCCCGGGAGGATGCATAAGCGGCGCGGGCCAGCCCTTTGCGGCCAAGGCGGAACAGGAAGGCCGCGGCAGAGGGTTATACTCGGCCGACCGTCTCAGCAGCATAAAGCGCTCGGAGGAAAACCCGCTGATGATGTCACTGTACGGCGGACTGCTAAAAGGGCGCGTGCATGAGCTGCTTCACGTTGATTACGCGCATAAGGAGGACTGAATGATGGTTGAATTAAGCGTATGTATAGGCAGTTCGTGCCACCTCAAGGGTTCGTATAATGTAATTCAAACCTTTCAGCATTTGATTGAGGAGAACGCGCTGCATGACAAGGTTGATTTTAAGGCGACGTTTTGCATGAAGCGGTGCGAAAGGCCAGGCGTTGCCGTGCTGCTTGACGGGGAGGAGTTCAGCATTACGCCTGAAACGGCAAGGGAGTTTTTTAAAACCACAGTAATGCCCAGGACGCTTTAGCGGTCAACTTCCGTACCGTCTGGTGCGCGGAAGTTGACGCCGGTTTTGTCTCCGACGGCTTAGAACCTTTTTTGCAAAAAAGGTTCTAAGAACTCCCAAAAACGCACAGAGGGCAATATAAAGTTTGGGTGAAATCTACAATTTTACAATCAATCAAAAATCAGCGGCGTGAACGGTGATTTTTGATACCTTGAGAGCAAAATACGGGTTGATAGCTGCCTGAAGCCGAAAGCCGTATTTTGCGGGTTGGCCTCGC
>UQXE01000038.1 GCA_900544965.1 uncultured Eubacteriales bacterium
AGTTCTACTCTGCCTCAATGTGAATGCAGTTGTCTTCACAGCATTCATAACATGCATATTCCGTTCCCATTGTCTCAAAGACCAGGATGCTGTCGTCGAATTCATCCGGATCAGTAGTGTTTATGACTACGCCGCCAACCCTTCTCGCGCCGCAAACACACCTGTAATAACTGCTGGCGCTGTCGTAGGTCCATTTATGCGCCGCATAGCTCAGCCTTGTAGAACAGCCTGAAAACTTGCATCTCTTCCAATGATGTGTTTTGTTCAAGCTGTAGGTTGATCCAGCCTGGCACCATGGCGTTTTACATAAATATTTATTAAAGTAATCATTATTAACCATATGCCAAGACACCCTATCCTTTTTTTCAGTACCCCCATTTTGATTAGTGCTGTCAGTAGTCGAATCATATATATAGTAACCTTGACCACCCGATGCCTTTCTATCAAATAGCACTATATGACGGACTCGAGAGCTTACACTTCCTGTAGTATCTATCCTTACGGCAAAATCCATTTGCTTAAGATTGCCTACATTGTTTAGAGAATGACCTAGATCGTCTCTAAAATAATATGTTCCCTGCTTGTTACTGAAATTGTACGTACTTGAAACATATCCGGAGCAATCAACGCCGGCAGAAGCAGATATAAATCCGTTCTCATTATTGGTATTTCCGGCACGTTTATTATTTTTAGCAGTGTTAAACGACAGCTTGGCTTCGTTCGTTCCTTCACTTTCATAGCCGTTGAAGCCGCCCCAGCAGTAGGGGATTCCCTTGACGGTTTTCCCTACCGTGCCGTTGCGGATATATGCGGGCAGCCGAATTTGATTATGCGGCCTTTTGTTTATTTCCCTTAACGACCAAGAGTAGTTGGCCATGTATCTGGCTCGTGTAAGCGCCATGGTGCGCGAAATTGAAATATTATATGTAGCCTTTACCCCTTCCTCCGGAGGCATCCCATATTCGTCAAACTCATAGCCTTCGCCGACAGTGCTTTCTATTTCAAGTGCCTCAAGCGCCAGCGCCTCCATCTGGCTCTGATAAGCCGTACCCAGTTGAATCCGTTTGATGCTTACGCTGTTGTTAAGGCATTCCATATAATACACATCCCCATTAGATGTTATGGAAAGTTCCTGATTCGGATGCGTATAACAGCTGTCAAGGTCGATCAGAGCGCAGCCCGTGAGGCGGCCGCTGCTATTATAGCGCCTTATCGTCTTTTCAAACATCATGACGCAGGTATCAGGAACCTGTTCATAAAAGGCTACATATAGATTATTGTTCGCATCAACGTCCTTTATTGAAATGCTGTTCAAAGCGCTTTCGCGGTCAATATTCCAGACCGTTTCCATGGTGGAAGCGCTCACCTGAGCAACGCATTCGTTGGCTTCAAGGCCGCTGACCGTAAAATATTCGCTCCCAGTTAAAAAAGCGCCGTCCGGTTCAAGATAATAATGATTATTGTCGATATCAATAACAAACAAGCCGTCCGCTGAAGCGTTCAGTTCGCACACCAGCTCGCCCGGCAGTTCCTCGGGCAAATTAAACTTAAAATACGGCGTAGCAGGGCTGGTAGACAACGAGTCCGCTTCATGAGGGTCCACGATAGCATACACAACATCGTTATCATAGTCAAGCACAAAAAACATATCTCCATAATAGCACATCTGCGTGCCCCATGCGTTTGAGGGCAAATTCAGCGTGTTACGCAATGTTCCGTTTGCGTTAAATTTGAGTATTCTCTTATTTACGGTATCAAGTATGCAAATTTGGCCGTTATCCTTAACATGAAGGCTTCCAGGACCTTTTAGATGAAGCTCCTCATTTCCATAATGGTAACCCACTTCTCCGGCGCCGTTTCCTATATTAATATTAAGCACCTCGGTAAATACGGCGCCCTGCTCTGGATTTAAATCCGCAGCAAGAACCTCTGACAACGCAAAAACGGAAATAAAAACCGCATAAAGAAAGAGTGAAAAAAATCTTTTTAGGTAAGTCAACGCTTTCATAAGTTATTCCATCCTTCAATATTTTTTATTATCCGGTATACTGACATGTTAATTACTACCACATTTTACCATAAGTTCACATTGTTTTCAATATCACTGAAAGCTGAGTTGTGGATAAGCTTTGTATTACATTTTTTGAGTTTGACCGCCCTTATCTGTACTGCCGTTGCTTGGTTAAGTAGCGGTTAATATATGTGCTCAGCTCCAATTTCAAGCTTTTAATCGTTACAATAAACAGATGATTATTTCACTTTTTACTTCCAAACGTATCAATAATAACTTAAGCGCGCAGATATAGCTTTCTTATGCGCTTTTCCCTTAAAAGAAAAATTGTGTAAGGCGAACTTTGCCCCTGTGTACATATCGCTGATAAAAGGACATACGATTGAGCCTCCCGCATCGAAGGCGCATGCCGCAAAAAGTTAGCAGCGAAGCGGAGACGTAATGCCCGCGCTTAAAATAGTGTATAGCCAAAGCGAGCGTGACTTTTTGCGCAATAGGAGGAGCAAGGGAGCGGGCGGATGTTTTTCTTGTAGAAGAAAAACGGAGCAAAGCGGACTTTGCTCCGGCATGGCTCCCCCTGTTGGACTCGAACCAACGACACTGCGGTTAACAGCCGCATGCTCTACCGACTGAGCTAAGGAGGAACGGCACGAATAGTATTTTACACTAACTAATCTAAAAATTCAATAGCGACAATAATATATTTTTCCATTTTATTTTTTCTTAAATTCAACTATTAAATTGCAATTTATCGCTTGCGCTTACGCTTTTATGATGTTATAATTGTAAACGTATGGTGTTGTGCCTTTTTTTCAAGGTTCTTAAAGGGTGGGAGTTCTCCCACCTTTCATTTATGAATGAAGAAAATAAGGGAGCCTTGGCCTTTGTTAATTTAGGCGCGTTCACCCGCACGGAGGGAAAAGGACAGACATGAAATTGACGAACGATGTATTTGCGTTGGTTGAGAGCACCGTCGATGGGCTTGGATACGAGCTTGTTGAGGTGCAGTATAAGAAGGAGCAGGGACACATGGTGCTTACCCTGTTTATAGATTCGCCCAACGGCATCAAAATGGAGGACTGTGAGCGCGTAAGCAGGGCTGTGGATCCGATTCTGGACGAAGCCGACCCCATCTCCGAACAGTACTACCTGAGCGTTTCCTCCTTGGGGCTTGACAGGCCGATAAAAAGCGATAGGGATTTTGAACGGAACCTCGGTAAAAAGGTCGCGGTAAAGCTTTACGCCCCAAAGGACGGGAAAAAGGAGTTTACCGGTTTGCTTGAGGGGTTTGATCAGCTTTCCTTTGTGATAACCGATCTTAAAAGCGGAGAACAGCTAAACTTTTTAAAGAAGGAGGCCTCCTCTGTAAAGCCGGTGATAGAGTTTGAATAGACATTCCAGAAGGAGTTGACATATTATAATGAATGCGGAATTCATAGAAGCACTGAATGTGATTGAGAAAGAACGCGGCGTAAGCAAGGAGAAGCTCATAGAGGCTCTTGAGGCTGCGCTTATATCCGCCTATAGACGAAACTACGGCAATGTCGGAAACGCCAGGGCCGAGGTCGATATTGAAACGGGAGAGGCAAAAATCTATGCTTCAAAGGCTGTAGTTGAAAAGGTTGAGGATCCGCTTACCGAGGTTTCGCTTGAAAACGCTAAACGCATTAACGCGCTATACGAGGTAGGCGATGTGATAGAGGAAGAAGTGCGTCCTAAAAATTTTGGGCGTATAGCCGCTCAGACGGCAAAGCAGGTGGTTGTACAGCGCATTCGTGAAACCGAACGCTCAAACGCCTATGACGAATATATGGAAAAGGAAACCGAGATGCTCACGGGCATTGTTCAGAGGGTGGATAAAACAGGGGTTTATCTCTCCATCGGGCGTACAAGCGGATTCCTGGACGCCAGGGAGATTCCGCCCGGAGAGACCTATGAAACCAATATGCGGCTCAAGGTATACGTATTGGAAGTAAGAAAGACCAACAAAGGCCCTCAGGTTTTCGTTTCCCGTACGCATCCGGGCCTTGTAAAGCGCCTGTTTGAGCTTGAAGTTCCTGAAATCCACGCCGGGCTGGTGCAAATCAAAGGCATAGCCAGGGAAGCAGGCTCGCGCACAAAAATATCCGTATATTCAAACGACAGCCGCGTTGACGCCGTTGGCGCGTGCGTTGGACAAAAAGGGATGCGTGTTGAGCGTATCGTAGAAGAACTGCGCAGGGAAAAGATAGATATCATCGCGTGGGATCCGGATCCCGCCATATACATAGCCAAGTCGCTCAGTCCCGCAAAGGTGCTCATGGTTTATACCAAACCAGCCAAATATGAGGAAAACGGCGACAGGTTCGATGGAGTGGCCAGGGTCGTCGTTCCTGACAACCAGCTTTCGCTCGCTATCGGCAAGGATGGCCAGAACGCCAGGCTTGCGGTTAAGCTTACGCGCTGGAAAATAGACATAAAGAGCAATGCCCAGATGGAAGAGGAAATGGAGCGCATGGACTCGGGCGAGGAGCCGCCGGAGCTTTAATGCCGATTGTTTTGTGCCCTTTTAGGAGGTGACCGACATAATGCCTAAGAAAACGCCTATGCGAATGTGCGTGGGATGCAGAAATATGTTTCCTAAGCGCGATCTTATAAGAATTGTTCGTCCCATTGAGGGCAGCGTTGCGATTGATTTAACCGGCAAGGCGTCCGGCAGGGGAGCGTACCTATGCAAAAACCATCAGTGCTTTGACCGCGCCGTCAAGTCCAAGGCGCTTGAACGCGCTTTGGAGCGCAAGCTTGATGGAGAACTTCTTGAACGTCTCGGAAGGGAGCTTGAGCACGGATGAGCGACAGCAGGCTCATGTCGGCCATAGGTTTCGCTATGAAAGCTGGCAAGTGTTATTCAGGAGAGGTCGCTGTTCAAAAGATTCTGGGTTCCAAAAAGGCGCTGTTGATTCTGCTTGATTCGTCCGCCTCTAAAGCAACGCTTAAAAGATGGGTTGAGCGAGGCCTTAGCCACGGAATTGAATGCCTTACGGTTGAGAATCTCGGCGGTGCGATAGGAAGGGAAAACAGAATGGTTGCTGCTATAACCGACAGGGGGTTTGCTGATATGATAAAAGGGATTTATACCAAAGTGCCGGATAATGGCGCAGACAACGGGGGTGTTTGTTGATGTCAAAGGTTAAGATTACCGATTCAGTGCATGCGCTGGACGAAATAGTAAAGGAGCTGTTTGAGCGGATAAAGCATATTCATGGTGAAGTAGGCACCGCCCTGCAGGGTGTAAAACGGCGCGAGTCCCAGCTTATAGAGAAGGAAAAACAGGAACGCGAGGCTCAACAGGAGCGTGAACGCAGGGAGCTGTTCCTTAAAAATCTCGAATCGGACGCTTCGCTAGCCGTACATGTCGGAGGGAATGATGAGGACGACGAGGCTGTCCTTGCCGATGCCGGTCAGCCGGAAGAAGCAGCGGCGATATCCGATTCGGATGATCATCCGGAAGCTGAACCGGCTCCCGCGCCCGAACCTGACCATAAGACCAAGCCCGATATTGACATAAACGGCCCCGAAACGACTGTAACGGAGATTGTACAGACTCCTCCGGCACGCGACCGCGCACCCAAACCCGATACAAGGCCCGCAAGGCAGAGCAGGCAAGCCTCGCCGCCGCCGGCACAGCGCGCACCGGACGCTGCGCCCAAGGCGCCAAAGGCTGACGCTCCAAAAGCCGGCCAGGGCGAGAAACGAAGCCAGCCCTCCGGCAAGGATAAGTCCGATAAGAGCAAGGCCCGTGACAACGATAAAAAATCCAGGAACCGAAAATCAATAAAGGACAGCGCAAGCGGCTGGGACGACGAGACACAGTTTGGCTCAAGGTATCCAAAGGCCAGAAAGCAGCAGCAGCCCATACATAAGCCGGAACCTGTTAAGATCGAAAAGGCGGTGATCACTACGGAAACAATAACCGTTAAAGACCTTTCTGAAAAGATAGGCAAACCCGTAGCGGAAATAATAAAGAAACTATTCAACCTTGGCATATTGGCGACCATTAACCAGGATATTGATTATGATACCTGCTCACTGATCGCCGCTGATTATGACATAGAGCTTGAATATCAGCCATTGAAGACATTTGAGGACGTCCTTCAGGAGAGCGCTGTTGCGGACGAGGAACAGAACCTGATTGAGCGTCCCCCCGTAGTGACAATCATGGGACATGTAGACCATGGAAAGACGTCGCTGCTCGACGCGATACGCCACTCAAGCGTTACCGCCGGCGAAGCCGGAGGAATAACCCAGCATATAGGCGCATACCAGGTATTGTGTAACGGTAAGCCGATCACATTTATAGACACTCCCGGCCATGAGGCCTTTACGTCAATGCGTGCCCGCGGCGCACAGGTCACCGATATAGTAATCCTTGTCGTAGCGGCCGACGACGGAATAATGCCTCAGACCGTTGAGGCGATCAATCACGCTAAGGCGGCGGAGGTGCCCATAATAGTCGCTATAAATAAGATAGACAGGCCCAACGCAAACCCCGAGCAGGTTAAACAGCAGCTCACCGAACATGGACTGGTTACCGAGGAATGGGGCGGCGATACGATTTGCGTTCCCGTTTCAGCAAAGACCGGCGAAAATCTCGAAACGCTTCTTGAGATGGTGCTTTTACAGGCGGAGGTGCTTGAGCTTAAGGCCAATCCAAACCGTATTGCGAAGGGTACTATAATTGAAGCTGAATTGCATAAGGGCAGAGGGCCCATCGCTACCGTACTCGTGCAAAACGGCACCCTTAAAATCGGCGATACAATCGTTGCGGGAACAGCCTATGGACGCGTTCGCGCGCTTATGGACGACAAGGGCAGAAGGGTTGCGTCGGCAGGCCCAGGTCAGCCAGTAGAGGTGCTCGGCTTCTCCGAGGTCCCCTCGGCAGGCGACGTCCTAAACGTCGCCGAGGCCGACAAGCTGTCAAGGCAGGTCGCCGAGGAAAGGCGCGACAAGCAAAAGGCGGCGCAGCTTAAGATGATGTCAAAGGTATCCCTTGACGATCTTTTCAACCAGATTGCCGAAGGCCAGGTTAAGGATCTAAACATTATCGTCAAGGCTGACGTGCATGGCTCTGTGGAGGCGGTAAAGCAGGCGCTCGAGAAGCTTTCCAACGAAGAGGTCCGCGTCCGCTGCATACATGGCGGCGTGGGCGCAATAACCGGATCGGACGTCATGTTCGCCGCGGCGTCCAATGCCATTATCATAGGCTTTAACGTACGCCCCGACGGCGCCGCAAAGCAGACGGCCGAACGTGAAAAGGTTGATATCCGCCTATACAGGATAATATATAATGCCATCGAGGACATAGAGAAGGCTATGAAAGGACTGTTTGCGCCCGTATACCGGGAGGTGGAGCTCGGACGAATATCCGTTCGCAATACGTTCAAGGTATCCGGCGTAGGTACGATTGCAGGCGCTTACGTTCAGGACGGCAAGGTGTCCAGAAACGCTCAGGTAAGGGTAGTACGCGACGGTATTGTAATCCATGAAGGCAAGATTTCGTCTTTGAAGCGCTTTAAGGACGATGCAAAAGAGGTTGCTACAGGCTATGAATGCGGTATTGGCATTGAAGGCTTCAACGATATACACGAAGGCGATATCATTGAAGCGTATGTAATCGAGGAGGTTAAGCGCTAAGCTCAATCCCCGGCGAAAGTTAAAGCGGAGTACGGGTAAAAATTATATACTTAAAGGGCGGAGACGTTGCAATATACGGGACCATGGTCCGGTTTATGGATTGGCTCCGCCTTTAAAGAGAAATATAAGGGCATACTGAAAGGACGGGTGCTACCCATTCCGTCGTCAGTCCAATATAATAAACTGGAGAAAGCTAATGATAAACAGGTATGACAGGGTGGGCGAGGAGATAAAGAAGGGATTAAGCGATGTTATAAGGGAGCTTAAGGACCCAAGGATCTCGCCAATGACTACAATTATAACATCCGACGTGACAAGCGACCTGATGCTGTGCAAGGTGCGGGTAAGCGTTTATGATAAGGATGAACAAGTCAGAAAGGATACTGTGGAAGCGCTCAACCACGCGTCGGGTTTTATCGCCCGCGAGCTTGGACGCCGTATAGATATACGGCGCATTCCAAAGCTTGTGTTCGTCAAGGACGATTCCATAGAATACAGCGTTCATATATCAAAGGTAATTAACGAGGTTATGGCCTCTGATAAGGGTTTTGCCGATGAATAGCCTTAATGAAATCGCATCCATTATATCACGCGGCGATGATTTTACTCTCGTGGCGCATGTATCGCCCGATGGCGACGCGCTTGGCTCCATGCTGGGCCTTCAGCTAATCCTTGAGGCTATGGGCAAGCGAAGCCAGTCCGTATGCGACGGACGGGTGCCGCCCATATACGGCTTCCTGCCTGGGGCCGAATGGATCGTACACGCTTCAGACGCCAGACGCAGCAGATGCGTGATTGCGGTAGACTGCGCTGATAAGCACCGCATGGGCATTGCGGCAAAGCTTTTTGACGCTGCCGAGACAACCGTTGCAATAGACCATCATGCCACAAATGCCGGATTCGCGCAGGCGAACTATATATCCGGCGGTACGGCGTCAACGGGTGAGATAATATTCGAGCTTGCCAATATAATGGGTGTGGCGATTGACAGCGATATGGCCACATGCCTTTATACGGCAGTGCTTACCGATACCGGAAGGTTCTCGCACAGCAACACCACGCCTAACTCCCTTTTTACCGCGTCAAAGCTCATTGAAGCCGGCGCCGACGCATCAAGGCTTAACCGGCTGATCTACTCTAACTTCCCGTGTTCAAAGCTGCGCATGCTCGGAAGGGCGTTAAACCTGCTTGAGCTGTTTGAGGATGGAAGGATTGGATTAATAGCGGTAAGTCAGGATGATATGGCGTCCGTTGGAGCTTCAAACGACGATTGCGAAGGCATTGTTGAACATATCAGGGACATAGATACGGTTGAAATAGCGGTGTTCGTGCGGCAGGCCCGCGACGGTTCTTATAAGGTCAGCATGCGGTCCAAGGATTATGCCGACGTTGCAAAGATATCCGAAAGGTACGGCGGCGGCGGCCACGAAAGGGCCGCGGGCTTTACATCGCATTTTGCGCTTTTAAGAACCAGGGCAATGATACTTGACGCGGCGCAAAAGGCGCTGAAAAAGGGTCTTGCAGCAGACTGACCTGCCTTTGTACACTTAAATTAAGCGCGGGATTTTAAAAAGTATGACTAATAAGTACGCAATGGGAATTGACACGGAACGCCGGTATGAGGGCGTGCTTTCGGTGTTAAAACCTCCGGGACTGACATCCTCGGACGTTGTAACGGACCTGAGAAGGATATTTGAAATAAAGAGAATCGGGCATGCGGGCACGTTGGATCCGGGAGCCGCGGGAGTACTGCTTGTTTGCGTTGGACGTGCTACCCGCCTGTTCGATCATCTTGTGGACAAGAAAAAAGAGTATATAGCCGAGATAGAATTTGGCGTGTCAACCGATACGCAGGATTCTTACGGCCAGGTTACAGGCGAATGTGATAAGCGCGTTAGTCTTTTAGAGCTTATTGACATATTGCCAAAGTTTACAGGCGACATAGAACAATGCGTGCCTATCTACTCGGCGGCCAATCAGGATGGAGTAAAGCTTTATAAGCTGGCCCGTGCCGGCGCTCCTATCCGTGAAAAGCGGAGGACGATTACGATTTATTCGCTTGATGTAATAAGACAAACCGGGTATAACAGATTTTTAATATCCATCCTGTGTTCAAAGGGCACATATATAAGGACGCTCTGTCACGATATAGGCATTACCCTGGGGACTTATGCCCATATGAGGTTTTTGTTGAGAACGGTGTCCGGTGAACATGAAGTGGAAAACGCCTATTCCATTGCGGAACTAAGGGCTATGAAGGAGCAGGGCATACTCGACCGTGCGCTTATCCCTGTTGACGCCTCAGTCAGCCATATTCCTGAAATCCGCTTGAACTTGGATAATCAAAAGAAGCGCAGGATGCTGATAAATGGAGCGGAAATCCCGTACGGCGGCATTTCCGGCAGCGATGCGCACGCTTTATACAGGATTTATCTTGACGATGAGTTTCTGGGGCTGGGCGTAGCTGATAACGGCAAGCTTAGAATGAGCCTTATGTTGAATTAAACGAGGTGTGTTATTGATGTGTGCGGGTTCAGTTATTGCCCTGGGAATGTTCGACGGGGTGCATATAGGACATAGGGAATTGATAAGGACTTCGCTTAGGGTTGCGGCTGAAACGGGATGCAGGCCCATTGCATTTACGTTTTTAAACCATCCGGCCGAGCTGTTTGGCCCCCTCCCCCGCCTGCTTACCACAAGCCAAGAGCGCATATCTACTTTGAAATCCCTTGGGATAGACGTTGAGGCCGTGCGATTTGACGCGGCAATGGCTGATACGCCACCTGCCGATTTTGCAGCTATGCTGGTAAACGAATATGGAATGAAACATGCGGTAATGGGATTTAACTATTCATTCGGAGCAAAAGGCGCCGGAAACGCGGAGACCATGCGTGAGCTCGGAAGTACTCTTGGCTTTGAATCCTCCATCGTTTTGCCGGTAAAGCTCAATGGCATCACCGTGTCAAGCTCCATAATCAGAAAGCTGATAGAGTCTGGCAACCTCGAAGAAGCCAACGTTTTGCTTGGCGCGCCGTATGCCATTACGTCGCATATAGTGGGCAGCAGGAAAATAGGGCGCTCAATAGGCTTCCCTACCGCTAATTTCAGAGATATAAGCGGCAAGGTGCTTCCCAGGAGCGGCGTTTACGTAACGCTTGCGGGGATGGACGGAAAAACAATGCAGGCGATTACCAATGTTGGAAACAACCCGACCGTGGGCGGCATGGAAACAACGGTTGAAACGCATATACTCAACTTTTCCGGCGACATCTATGGTAAGACGCTCAGGGTCGAATTTCTTAAACGGCTGAGGGACGACCGAAGGTTTCCCTCGGTGCCCGATCTGGCAGCCCAGATCAATGAGGATGTTCGGTGCGCCAGGGAGTATTTTGCTCTAAGGGTGGCAAAATAGAACCCAATACCATGTTTACAATCCTGGTTACATATGTTATTATTATTTAGTAAATTAGACCCGCTGCTTTGTTTGGCGAAACTCCAACGCCAGGCGCAGTTGCCGGGGATATGAAATTAAAGGAGAAAACAAAAATGGATAAGGACTTAAAGACTCAGATTATCGAACAATATAAGCTGCACGAGGGCGATACGGGCTCACCAGAGGTACAGATAGCAATACTTACCTCCCGAATTAACCATCTGAACGAGCACCTCAAGCAGAACAAAAAGGACCATCACTCGCGCAGGGGCCTTCTCAAGATGGTTGGTAAGCGCAGAGGTTTGCTCAACTATCTCAAGGCAAAGGACATTGAGCGCTACAGGTCCATAATCGCGAGCCTGAACCTGAGAAAGTAATTTTAAATAGTTAATACGCATAACGCTGTTAAAAGGCGGGGATTGAGCTTTGATAGGCTCAGGTTCCCCGCTTTTTATTAGTTTTAAAAAGAGAATATTGACTTTGTCACCGCTATATGCGTATTATTAATTATATAAGGTATTTATCATAATTCAATTTATGGTTGAGGTTTAAAGAACTGTAATTGCGGCAATTCAAAAGGAGGTTTGTAGTATAGTGAAACTGGCAAAAAAATTTCTAATCGCGGCTCTTATCCTTATAATTGCGGCCATGCTGATTGTGTCGCCTGCCTGTTCAAAAAAGCAGAAGTCATATGAACAGATTGTCCACGAGTTTTATGAGGACAGGAAGGATAAGCTTCCAGATTGGGTTACTGAGGAGTTCTGCGTGGATTACTATCGAAACAAGTATTGGGTAGAAAGCTCTCCACTGCCTTCCCCAATGGTGTTGGATGAACCGCTTTCTCCGGATGATTATGCTGCATTATATGACGAGTGGCATGATTATACCAAGGAATATGTAGATGAGTATTGTGGATGAGCAACGGACGAAATTAACTGAGCTTGGCAATCCTCTCAGCTCTGTACTAAGAGAACGACGATTATCTCCACAAGAATATGGGGCACTATGTGACGAATGGGTAGATTATAATAAGGATTATTATGAAGATGAATCAAGGGAGCTTGAATGAACAAAACTCTAAATACCCAGGATAAATTGTTTAAATTTAGTATCTTAATTCGGGAATGTGCAATATATTGATAAAAAGGTTGACAACAACGTGTAGTGCGTTTATTATGTATCATATAAGGTATCTTATATGTTGACAATTCAAAAAGGAGGTCTGTAGTGTAATGAAACCGGCAAAAAGATTTGTATTTGCGGCTCTTATCCTTATAATTGCAGCCATGCTGATTGTGTCGCCTGCCTGTTCAAAAAAGCAGAAGTCATATGAACAGATTGTCCACGAGTTTTATGAGGACAGGAAGGATAAGCTTCCGGATTGGGTTACTGAGGAGTATTGCATGGAGTTTTATCAAGGAACATTAGGAGACTCCACAGATGACCCAAGGGCGCAAATGCCAAAGCCAGGCGAAAAATTGTCTCCAGATGATTTCTCAATTTTATATGGCGAATGGGTAGATTATAATAAGGATTATTATGAAGATGGTGGGAGTAATTGATTTAAATAATTTTATTTGCTGTGAAACAAATTATTAAGATATTGATTGCCTATGGACAGTTAATATATAATTTAAAAAGAAAGGAAGGTTAACATGAAAAGACGTCTTAAACCGCTGTTTTGCCTGTTGATAGCAGCTGTGTTTTTATTGCCCGCGGCAATGTCCCCAAACGTTGTTTCAGGCAATGCGGAAGCTGTCCCGCGGGATGTGCTGGACATAATCGATAAGGTCTATGCCGCCGAACCTGGAACGTTTCCCGAGGACGAGGTGTCCGAGGAGGACTGGCGCCGCGTGATCAACGAAGGCGGGCAGGCGGGCGCGGATCTGATCGAATATCTGGCCGAACACGCGTCCGTAAGGGAGGTTGAAAGCAGCTATGATGAAAAGTCCAACGACCTTAACGCCGACTATACGCCCTGCGATTATTCGGTAGGATATGATTGCATTACACAAACCGAAACCATTGTTGACAATTCTGAAATTACGAGAACAACTGAAGAGATGCAGGCAGTACCGCGGGATGTGCTGGACATAATCGATAAGGTCTATGCCGCCGAACCCGGCACGTTTCCCGAGGACGAGGTGTCCGAGGAGGACTGGCGCCGCGTGATCGATGAGGGCGGAAAGGCAGGCGAGGATTTGGTCGATTATCTGGCCAGGAACGCGTCCGTAAGGGAGATTGAATCCCTGGACGAGAATGACGAAAAGCTTAACGATCTTGATTCGGATTACACGCCGAGCGATTCGGTATCATATGACTGTACTACACAGACCGTAACTATTGTGGACAACTCTGAGATAACGAGGATGACTGAAGAAGGGGAAGACAAGGGTCTTCAGATTGATGAAACTACAAGCGCCGTGGAAGATTATAAACCCTATGATTGGCCCGATTACTGGCACGAGGATAACCCCCAGATTTATTCCAACACACGGAGCACGTTCAGATTGACGTACAGCATAAATGGCAAGCAGTATATTGGTTCCGCGTTTAAAATAGGGCCGTATCATCTTGGAACAGCAGGGCACAACCTCTACGAGCCCTCATCCGGCGAATGGGCGGGAAGGATAACCGCTATTCCATCATGCAGAAGCGCCTCCCCGCAAAGACCGTATGGGACGGCCTATTCGGAATATATGGAGGTAGGCGGATATTGGTATAACTCAGGCGACGCAACCGACGACTGGGGCGTTATAGAGGTGGACAGGAATACCGTTCCCGACCAGATGACCCTGATGTCCGTTGGCGACAACACCAGCCTTAATGGAAAGTATACAAGAGGTCAGGGCTACCCTGGCATACTAGAAGACACATTATGGCTCATACGCGGTAAGGTTACTAGAACCGGCAGACGGCTTGTTAGGGTAGATTCACTATATATTAAAGGGATGAGCGGCGGTCCCGTGCTCAACGCCGATGAAAACAGGATAATCGGCATAGTAAGAGGTGATAAGGGAGAGTTTGTTAAGTTCGACAACTGGATTTACAACAAGATGAACTCGTACCAATAGCCGTCTTTAATATAACCGCATTAATTTAATAAAGGCATGTTAGTAATGGACAGGCCCTGTGCTTAAACGCGGAGGGCTGTTTCTATGTTGTTGAAAGCCGCCGTTAACCGTGGTTTTACCCGCCTCAAGCAGCGCTTGAGCTGAATTTAGCGCCACTCAAGCGACGCTTGTTTGACTGATGGACATAATAAGGGCTAGAATTAGCTTACCGTACGGACGTCAGAAATTTTTAAGGAGATACGCTATGTTTGATATGAAGTCCATTGGCAGAAAGATTGCCAACTTAAGAAAAGAAAAAGGGTTCACACAGATGGAGCTCGCGGACAGGATGGGCGTTAGCTTTCAGGCCATAAGCAACTGGGAGCGGGGCGAAACCATGCCGGATATATCTAAGCTTCCGGCGCTGTCCGAGCTGTTCGGAGTTAGCATTGATACCCTTTTGGGGAGAACCCGGCACACCCGTATAATTGAGAACATCCTTGAAGGCTCAGAGCGCGACAAGCCGGTGACGGCGGATGAATTTGAGGAGATAGCGCCGATACTTACCAGCGAACAGGCCGATGTAATAATTAAAGAGGACATCCTTGAGGGTATTGAAGAAGAGGACGGTATAGACGTGTTCCATCTAAAAAAAATCGCTTACCATCTTGATGAGGATGATTTGGCTGCTTTGTCTTTAAAAGTTCTTAATAGTGGGGGAAAGATAGGATCAATACTTCCATTCGCATGCTACATGGGGGAGGATGGCCTTGCAAGGGTTGTCAACAGGGCTGTGGAGTTGGGCTGCGGCCTTGAGGAGATAGTTCCCGCAGCGTGCTATATGGCGGAGGACGATGTTGATTCCATTGCACTGGACGCTATAAAAAGCATGGAGGACGTAAACGCCATCATTCCAATCGCCTGCTATATGACTGAGAGCGGCATTGACGCCGCGGCGCTTAAGTTACTAGGTTTTGGCGGAACTATTGCGTCCCTGTCCCCCATTGCGTGCTATATGAGCGAAAACGGCGTCGCTGAGCTTATAATGAGCGCTATGGACTCAAATGCCGCAATAGACGAGATTGCGCCCCTTATATGCTACGTAAACGAAGAGGACGTAAACGCTATCGCCTTAAAGGCCGTCGGCAGGGGCGACGGGATAAACGCTATAGCGCCTATTGCCTGCCACATGGATTCAGAGGGGGTGGCAGCAATGGTAACGGAGGCCATGAACAACGGCAGCAGTATAGACGACCTTCTTCCGATCCTATGTTATATGGATGAAGAAGACGTATCCGCGCTGGCATTTAAGGCTGTAGAGTCTGGCGGCGATATACGCGCTATAGCGGAACGCCTGGTCTGCTATATGGATGAGGATTCGATCTCCGAGCTGATATTTAAAGCTATTGACAATGGCTATGACCTTGACGCGTTGAATTCAATAGTGTGCCAGCTGGGCAGCGAAAACATAGTACGGCTGCTTGAAAAAACCATGGGGAGAAACCGATAGCATAACAGCACAAACAAGGAACGATGAAAGCTCCTAGGATATTAATACGAATTTTGATAATTACCTCCGGCGGCTTAGAACCTTTTTTGCAAAAAAGGTTCTAAGAACTCCAAAAAAT
>UQXE01000039.1 GCA_900544965.1 uncultured Eubacteriales bacterium
AAAAAGTATAATTCATCAAAAGCCGGCGACATGTGCGCCGGTCTTTTGATACCTTGAGAGCAAAACATGGCCTAATAGCTGCTTGCAGCCGAAGGCCATGTTTTGCGGGTTAAGCTCACTAAGTGCTATACAGCACTTAGTGAAAGGCCCTATGGCCTTTTTTGCGGGTTAAGCTCACTAAGTGCTGATAGCACTTAGTGAAAGGCCTTATGGCCTTTTTTGCGGGCAAACCTCAAAAAGTGGTTTACCCGCTTTTATGACACGCTAAATTCTAATACTTAACGCGCTATGAAGGATACGCCACCGCCCTTTAAAAGGACGATGGCGCAAAATGCTAAGTTACATATTCAGTGATGCGTGGAAAGCAATAACCCCTATAGCGCCTCTACAATGGTTGTCACGCCCATGCCGCCGCCTACGCACAGCGTGGCAAGGCCGGTTTTTTTGCCCATGCGCTTCAAGCTGTAAAGCAGAGTCACCAGGATCCTGGCTCCCGATGCGCCAATGGGATGGCCAAGGGCCAACGCGCCGCCGTTTACATTAACTTTATCCATATCCCATCCCATATCCTTGCTTACCGCAATGGATTGGGCGGCAAAAGCTTCGTTTGCCTCTATGAGGTCGATCTGATCCAATGTCATTTTAGCCCTATTAAGAGCCTTTTTTGTGCTATGAACGGGACCTATTCCCATTATATGCGGCTCTACGCCGGCCGACGCCGTTGAGATAATCCTTGCAATGGGTTCTACTCCCAATTCCGCCGCCCTCTCAGCGCTCATAACTATCAATGCGGCAGCTCCGTCATTTATTCCGGAGGCGTTTCCAGCGGTTACGGTTCCGTCCTTTATAAATGCGGGTCTAAGCTTGCCCAAACCCTCCTTGGTTACGCCGGAGCGCGGAAATTCGTCGCGGTCAAACATAACGGTGTCGCGCTTGACCTTTACCGGCACGGGAACTATTTCCTCATTAAACCGCCCCTCATTTTGGGCCGCTTCGCACTTTTGCTGGCTGTTTGCGGCAAACTCATCCTGCATTTCGCGCGTTATTCCATACTGCTTTGCAAGGTTTTCAGCCGTTACGCCCATATGATAGTTGTTAAACGCTTCCCAAAGGCCGTCCTTTACCATCGTGTCCACCACTACGTCTTCCGGCATGCTCATGCGGTAACCAAAGCGCGCTTTAGGAAGCGCGTATGGCGCCATGCTCATGTTTTCCATTCCGCCTACCAGCACCACATCCGCGTCGCCAGCCTGTATTAACGCGGCTGCGGTATTTACCGACTTCAAGCCTGAACCGCATACGTTGTTTATGGTCATAGCAGGGGTTTCAACCGGCAGGCCTGCCTTAATCATGGCCTGTCGGGCTACGTTTTGCCCCAGGCCGGCCTGAAGCACGCACCCCATTATTACTTCGTCGATATCAGACGGATTGATCCCCGCGCGTTTGACAGCTTCTTTTATTACAATGCAGCCCAACTCGACCGCTGGCACGTCCTTAAGCGCGCCGCCGAATGAACCTATGGCCGTCCTGCATGCCGACGCTATTACGATATCCTTCATTGATCCTGCTCCTCCCGCAAATCTATTCTACGTTTATTACTTTAATATCATCTGGTATTATAAGCTTGGCTCCAGTGGCGGCTTGTACCTCCTCAACGGATACGCCGGGCGCGATTTCCCTAAGGACAAGGCCCTCGGGCGTTACCTCCATGAACCCCAGGTCGGTAATGATGATGTCTACTACTCCGGCCCCTGTCAATGGGAAAGTGCATTCCGACAGGATCTTATGGTTACCCTTTGCCGTATGCTCCATGGCTACTATTACCTTCTTCGCCTTTGCAACCAGGTCCATAGCTCCGCCCATACCAGTTACCTTTTTGCCAGGCACGTTCCAGTTGGCGAGATTTCCCTTTTGATCCACTTGAAGCGCGCCAAGAACGGTCATGTGCACATGCCCGCCCCTGATGATTGCGAAGGATTCGTCGCTTGATAGAAATTTTGCCCCCTTTACAACCGTTATGTATTGTCCTCCGGCATTGAATATATCCAAATCAAGCTCGTCTTCGCCAGCAGCCGGCCCCGCGCCGATTATGCCGTTTTCAGCGTGAAACGTTACGTTTATGCCGTCAGGTATATGATTGGCTACCAGAGTGGGCAGACCTATGCCAAGGTTTACAACGTCTCCGTCGTTTAGCTCCATAGCCACGCGCTTTGCGATAAAGTTCTTCTTATCAAGTGCCATATTTATTTGCCCTCCTTGGGAATGCTTACGATTGCATCTATAAATATACCGGATACGGTTACAAGTTCGCTGTCAATTTCGCCTACGGGAACGATTTTTTCAGCTTCAACAATTACATATTCGGCAGCGGCGGGCATTACGGCGTTGAAGTTCTTTGAAGAGCCTTTCATAAAGCAATTTCCAGATTCGTCAACAACAGCCGCGTGAACAATGGCTACATCTCCCGAAAGCGCCCTTTCAAATAGGTATTCCACCCCGTCAAAGCTGCGCTTTTCCTTGCCCTCCTCTATAACGGTGCCAACGCCTGTCGGCGTATAAAATCCCGCGATTCCAGCGCCTGCGCAGCGTATGCGTTCTGCCAGAGTACCCTGTGGGTTAAGCTCAACCGTAGTTGGATCGGTATGGTACATCTGCTGGGCCATTGGGTTAAGGCCTATATAAGTGCAGATTATCTTGTCAACCCTGCCGTTTTCCATTATCTTTGTAAGGTTGTTTTCGGCAAGTCCCATGTCGTTGTTGACTATTGTCAGATGCCTGGCCGGATGATCGACCAGTTCGCCCAGAATGTATTCTGGGCTTCCACCCTGAAGGAATCCGCCTACTAGAAGCGTATCGCCATCCTTGATCCTGGACAGCGCCTCCTTTGCAGTTACAATTTTGTTCATTCGCTGTACCTCCGTTTTTATGTTAGCGCACAATATCCGCGCATTTTTCATACACTTTATTCTATACCTATGGGACTCCATTAGCAACGAGAAACATTGCCACAACCGAAAATATGGAGGATATGCTCAGTTATCCGCCGGTATCCTCATCGGGAGCGGCTTCCATCTCAAGCATAGCCCGTGCGATGTCGAACTTGAGGCTGGTATATTTATCCTCATTGGGTATCTCAATCATGACAAGGGCAAGCCTCGCATCCTCATCGGATACCCCTGTTCTGAATCCTACAAACCAGGATATCTCACGGCTCTTGTCCGAGCCGATTTCCGCTGTGCCCGTCTTGCCCGCCACCGTGCAGTTTTTTACGCGCAGGGGACGTCCTGTACCGTTATACTTGGAGTTTACAACGTCTTCAAGCATAGGCAGAAGTTTAGAAACGGCGGATTGGCTGATTGCGTTTTCTATCCATGTTTCTGGTTCGCTAGTTGATACGGCGCTATAGCTTGAGCCTTCTGTTTTATACAACCCCTCGACCATGCGGGGGACAACCATGGACCCGCCGTTTGCAAACGCTGAAAACATGGCCGCCAGTTGAAGCGGCGTTACCAGCAGCTCGCCCTGGCCATATCCCATGTCCGCGAGCAGCTTATATGAAATATCGGTGTTTTCGTTTACTATCTGGGAGTTTGACGATCCCAGTTCAAACGGGACGCTGTCGTTCATCCCGATTTTTTCTAAAAACTGAATAAAGCGGTCCTCGCCCATCAGCAGGGCGGCGTTGGCAAAGTAGATATTGTCCGAGTGCAGCATAGCGTTTCGCATGTTTAGCGGAAGCTCCCTATTGCGTATCTCGGCCCGCTTTATGGATGGCCAGATCCATGTGCCGTATTCGGTGGGAGTCCAGTAATCGTTTACTATTTTGCCTGTAAATACATAATCGGGCGTTAAGACATTGTATTGAAGCGCGGCAGCCGCAGTAAAAGCCTTAAAGGTAGACCCGGGAGGATATAGGCCCTGTGTTACCCTGTTGAGAAGCGGCTTTTGAGCGTCGTCGGTTAGCGCTTTATAATAGTCAGTATTTCCGCGCGCAAGTTGATTTATGTCATATGACGGGTATGAGGACATTGCCTGAATCGCCCCTGTTGTCGGATTCATTACGACTACGGCGGCGGCCACGTCGTCGCCATAAAGCGTTAAATCAAGCACTTCCTCAAGCCTGAGCTGCAAATCCATATCAAAGGTAGATTTGATATCGTAACCATTCTGAACGTCCTTTTTATACAGCGTCCCCTGGTTTATTCCCTCATAGCTTCTGATGAAGATCATATAGCCGTCCCTGCCACGAAGGTCGGATTCATACAGCCTTTCAAGGCCGGACCTTCCTACGATGGAATCAGGGTTATACAATCCATCCTCGCCGGTGCGTCCCTCGTTATACTGGTCCAGTTTGTCCCCGTCGATATAGCCAACGTATCCCAGAACATGGGCCAGAGTATCGCTGAAAGGATAATTGCGCAGAGCCCCGTAGCCCTCGGAATCTATACTCACTCCGTCTATAAGCATAAGCTGTTCCTTAAGCGTGTCGGTAAGCTCGTCAGGATATAGCTTGTCCAGCAAGACCGATGAGCCTGATGAAGCGCCGCGAATTCGCTTTTCAATGGCGCTGGCGTCAAGCCCAAGCAGGGAGGCAACCTGCTGGGCAAACGCGACAGGTTCAGCAATCTCTGAGGTGTTGGCTACTATTGCGTGGGCGCTTACGTTTTCAGCCATAACGAAACCCTTAGCAGCTACAATCTCCCCTCTGGATGAAGCAAGCCTGTGCTTTACTATTCTGTCGCCCCAATCCATGCTGGGGAAGATCAGGGAAGGGGACCAGGGAACGGTCCAGCCGTCGCTGCGGTTGCGAAGAGCAAGGCTAAACCGATATGTCATATCGCCTGCCAGCGCTGAGCGATACGTAAGGCTATAGCTGACCGTGGTCATATACTGGCCTTCATTTAGCGATTCAATCGAGTACGACATAGAGGTTATGTCAAGCATATCAAATGTTGACTCATAAAGCGCCGCAAAACGTTCCTCTGATATGTTTTCAAATGTATACTCAAGGTACTGCTGGTTTCCCAAAAGGGATTCGATTTCCTCAAGCACATCCTCAAGCGGCTTATCCTCCGCGGCCGCCGGAGCTGGCGACGGGGAAGGTACGGGCGTTATAATCCCTGTAGGGGACGGAGTGGGACCAGGCTCGTTTGATGGATTACCGTTTGAAAGCGGAACGCTTTTAGCTGTCGAGACATTGACGCCAGTAGAAGCCGCATCGGGTGATACATCGATCCCGCCCGTTGAAGTATTCGCCGTTGGGGTTACCTCCAGGCTGGGAGACGCGGTGAAATACGCCTTGTCAGGGTCGTATTCAATGCGTTTTCCATTATCGCCGATTACGTTATAGCGCGCCCAGACCGACTTGGTCACGGAGCTTATGATCTGCTCCATATCCCCCTGACTCCTCGCGGAGTCGGTGTCAAGGTATTTATAACACTCGCTGTATTCTCCAGCGCAGAGCTTGTCAAGAAACGCTGTAATAAGCTCGCCGGCGGAAGCTGAGACGTTTTTAGAACAGCCTCCGGCGAATACGGTCGTAAGCACAAAAACCAATACGAAGATATACGAGAGCGCTTTTTTCAAAATATGCCTCCATATATTTAAATCCACCTTATTATATAATAAAGTAGAAGTATTGGCAAACGCTTATTGTCAGCGCTTTATAATTGGCAAAGCGCGCGGGTTTGACAGCAAGAAAGTTTTATGCTAATATTTGTTTAAGTTTGTGTACAAGATAAACAGTTGTCCGTAAGCTTTAGTAAAACAGGGGGAGTTATGAATACTCAAAGACGAACTGCCGGCTCGGATACAGAGGCGGACCGCGACAGTTATAGCACTATAAGGCCATTAACCGGCGTTATGGCACGATTTAGAACGTGCCTTTTTTCTTTAACTTCCAAATTAAGGAGCGTTATAGCGTCTAAATCTGCCGAAGATAACGGCACTGAATCACCGTATAAAACCCATTCAGTGAACCTTAGACGCATTGGTTTTGTCGCGCTTGACCTGCTTTTGGCCGCGGGATTCATATTGTCGCTGATATCGCTGTATGGAATGTCAAACACGAAGGACGGCAGGGTGACGGTATTGCTAAATGCAAACGGTAAATCAGCCCAATATCTGGTCTGGCCAAAAACCGTAGGGGAGTTTCTGAGGGAAGCGCAAATAGTTTTGAATTCTGAGGATATTGTATCATATCCATTGGATGCGATGCTTGACGATGGGATGTCAATAGAGGTTGACAGGGCTTTTCCCGTCGCGGTAGCGTCTGAGGACAAGGTAACTGTGGTAAGCCTTGGCGGGGGAACTGTGGGGGACGCGTTAGCAAAGGCCAACATTTTATATGATGCCGATGACGAGCTGTCGCATAAGCCCTTTGCAGAGCTTGAGCCAGGACAAAGGATAAGTTATGCTTCGGTCGAGATTGAATACGCTACCTCTTACAGGCCGCTCTATTCCCAGGAGATAATTGTGAAGGACAGCACGATGTATGAGGGCAAGAGCGTAATCCAACAGGAGGGAAGGGACGGAACCAAACAGATTACGCAGAGAATAACCATTAAGGACGGCGTTGAAATATCGCGCGAAACGGTAGACCAGGCAGTGATTGCCGAAGCGGTTGACGAGGTAATACGGGTCGGAACGAGGATTCGGTATCAAACCAGCTATTTGGGCGAATGGAGGCGCTATAAAGCCCCGCCTACAGAGGATATGATCGCGGAGGTAATGCATGTGGAATGCACCGCATATACGCACACGGGGGAGAGGACGGCAAAGGGCACCTGGCCCGATCTTGGCACCATTGCGGTTAACCCAAAGGTAATACCGTATTATTCCAAGATATACGTTCCAGGTTACGGCTACGGCACCGCCCTGGATACCGGAGGGTTTCGCCACGCGGAAAACGGCATGAAAAACCTTGTGGACCTGTTTTTCAATACCGAAGGCGAATGCAGACGCTGGGGGAGAAAACGAAATTTCAAGATTTATATTCTGAAAAACAGTGTAGTTGTTCCGAGGAACCCATAGGTATGGATAAGCTTAATACAAAGTATTTAATGAACAGGTTTGACTTGAAGCCCAATAAAGCCCTTGGCCAGAATTTTATCGACGATAGAGGCGCTCTAGAGTCCATAGTTGATGGCGCTGATATCGATGGAAAAGGTGTTCTTGAGATCGGGGCGGGTTTGGGTACGATGACACGTATGCTCTCAAAGCGGGCGCGCCATGTCGTTTCAGTCGAAATAGACAGGGGACTTGAGCAGGTCCTAAGCTTTGCCTTGGAGGGATGCGATAATGTAACCATGCTTTTTTCAGATTTTTTAAAGTGTGATCTAAGCCTTATTCATGAGATGCTGAAGGGCGAAACGATTGATGTTGTGGCCAACCTTCCATATTATGTCACAACTCCCATATGCATGAGGCTGTTAAAGAGCGGCCTTCCGATTGAGAGCATGACCCTGATGCTTCAAAGCGAGGCGGCTGCCCGGTTTTTTGCTCAGCCGTCCTGCCGTGCCTATGGCCCGCTTGCGGTTATATCGCAATATCAATATACGGCGTCAAAGCTTATCGATTTGCCGCCGGAAAGCTATTATCCCATGCCGGAAGTTGAATCGACCGTAGTAAAGCTTACAAGAATACACGGCAGAGAAGGCTTTAATAAGCTTTGCAGATTGTGTGCGCTGGTTTTCGCAAACAGGAGAAAGACCATTCAAAATAATCTCATATCCGGGGGAATACCAAGGGAGGAGGCGCTAGCCGCATGCGCTCAGTGCGGGGTTCCGCCCTCTGCGAGGGCGGAGGCCATAGCTGTTGATTCTCTTGCGGCGCTAGCGGCGGCACTGTTTGATTGACATCTATATATTGATGGGTTATGATTGTAAAAGATGTGTGCGTGGTTTGCGGCGTCTATCTATATATTTGTTAGAAAGGATAAAAATAAATGAAAAAAAGAGGTGTCGCTATCCTCATTTTGGCCGTAATCCTTACCGCATTTATGTGCGGATGCCAAGCAAGGGATGATGAGGGAAACACTCCGGCTTCGGTGCTTAAAAGCGGAATAGAGGCTTTTAAAAATTTTGACGATGAAGGCCTTAAAAAATATTTTATTGATGAAGGCCTTGAAAATGGTTCGACAAGCGTGTTTGGCGATCTTCCGGATGAGGACGGAAGCATGATGGAGTTCATGGAGGCAAGTTTTTCAAAGCTCGAATGCAAGGTAAAGAACACGAAGGCGTCAGGCGATAGCGCGACATGCAACGTGGATATAACCACCATAAGCAACCGTATTGCCTACGAGAAGTTCTTAATTAAGGCAAGAGCTTATGAGGGCGAAGTGGACGCCGAGGTAAAACATCAGCTATGGCTTGAGGTCTTCAAAGACCCCGATGTTTCAACGGTGACCAATAATATAGACGTAGAGTTTAAAATGATTGACGGGGTATGGAAGGCAATAGCTACCGAAGACTTTGCCGAGGCTCTTGCAGGCGGCTCCTTCAATACGACGGGCGAAGTGGAATAGAAAAACTAACAGAAGCAAACATGCAGCCTTTATATATTAAAGGCTGTTTTTAATATAGAGGATAGTCGGAGGATATAGGTTCGTATTTAGAAGCTGTACAGTGAGGGCAGTGCCTGTTTGACTTAAGTTTGGAAGTACAGTCCTCCTTTGTTTTTTGGCGACAGCCATATAATAATGACCATAAATAGATACAATACCTGAAAAATAACTTGAACAATCCTATAATAATTAAAGCCTGATAGCGTTAAGATAATCATCATTATCTTAGAGAACACAAAAAAGCCATAGGCTGATCCACGCCCATGGCTTTTTTACTTATACGCTTATCTGAGCTTTATGCCGTATATTTTTGAAGCGCGCGTTCCAATGACAATGGTATTCCCAAATGCGGCGGGGCTGGCTTCAAAGTTGCCCTCAAGCTGCAGCGAATCAAGCAATACGCCGGTCCTTGCGTCGAGCAGGTACATCGTGCCGCCTGCGTCAAAGGTAACAAGGTATCCATCGCCATTTTCATCATACATCAAAATCGGAGAGGAATAGCTGTAATTTTTGAGATCATAGGTCCATACCTCCTCGCCCGTACCCTTGCTGTATGCGACAAGCCTGCCACGCGTATCGGTATCAACGGTCAGGGCGTAGGATACGAATATAAGATCGGATACATTATTCTTTCCGAGCGCGGCGGTGCTCTGCACTCCTCCGGATACATTGGTGCGCGTACAGCGGTATCCGGGCGCTTTCCATATTATTTCGCCTGTTATAGCGTTGATTTTCCAAAACGGTATTTGCGCTATCTCGTTTTGATCCGCCGTCCAATGGGTTGATGTTCCAAGATAGATAGCCGCCTCGCCGGTGCTTTCGTCTATCTCGAATATGGGGGTACAATTGGTGTCGTCAAGGACGTCCTGCATCCATACAACTTCCATTTTCAGGATGTCTATACAAAACAGGTTTCCGGCGTTATCGGGAACATACATATAGTTGCGCCATATGATAGGGCTGGCCTCAAAGCCGAGCCAGTAAGACGACGTACCATGGCTGCGCGTGCGTTCAGTAGTATAGCGCCATTTCAGCATATTGCTTGGGTCGATGGATATGGTACCGGCCGATTCATCGTACCTGGTATTTAGCTTAAACTGGTATATGACACCGCACTCAGACGCATATGTCACAGTATCGGTCGGTCCGTGAACGATGGTAGATCCATCAAACGCTTTAAAGCTTCTCAGGGAAAAGCTGTCCGAACCGCCATAGCTGAATAATTTTTCACCGTTGATGAGGCTGAAAATCATGTTTTCCGCCGGTCCGGCCGGTCCAGAATCGCCGGCCCCTACATACAGCAGGGGATAGCCGCGCGGGTCAATGCTGCCGGAGCCCTTAAAGGTCCATCCTCCCTTTATATGGTTGCGGGTAAAGGAACCGTCGTCAATATCAAGAAAATAAATATAGCTGTTTTCAGTTGCGTATATAACCTCGATAAGACCATCCTTAGCTTTCTTTTCATCAAAGAGATTCATGACGCTTCTGGTGGAATCGGGCCAGCGTACTATCAGCGGCTGTCCGGTCCATCCAGCGCCGAACCATGTTCCGCTCCCTGTACCCTTTGCAATGCTGCCTGGTATATCGGTAGTCCATATCAGCTCCAGTTTTTTGTCAATAACGTTGGTTGCGGCGCCATAGGTAGCGTCGTCACGGAAGTTATTTCCTCTGAAGGTTGTCACGCCCTCCACAGCTGAGTACTCCCGTGCGTCGCCAAACAGTATGTCATAGGGCGAAACATACTCGGTTATGCTTTCCCCATTGAGCTGCATACCGGTCTGAAGGCCGAATGCGCTGGGCTTTGTCGAATCTATAGACGTCGGGTTTGGTATGGGAGTATATGCGGGGATGGGTGAGGGCGTAGGTCCAGGCTCTGAAGTAGCCGTCTGACCCGGTGTCCCGTCTATGGTAATTCCCCCGGGCGTTTGGCTGGGGGTTGGTGGTCCAGGCTTTGTGCTACATTTGCCGGCAAGTATGATTATGGCGGCAACGACCAGAGCCAAGAGTAACAGTATTAGGAAAAACCGCGGCGTTGCGCGCATTTTTCTTCTCGTTGATTTTCTTCTGTTCATATAAGTCGCTCCTTAGCGGATAATTACGGCAAAAGCCACATGAAAGGATATTATACTCCTATTTAAGAACTTTATCAAGCATACGGCTTGGCGCGACGCGTCGCTATACGTCCTTGCCGTTTTCATGGCCCCTTCCAGGCCGCTTGAAAAGGCGGCTTTCCGTGCCGTTGAATATTCGCCTTATATTATCGCCGTGGCGTATAATGAGCAGCAGCCATAGCGCCGAGCATAATATTATCAGCGGGATATTGGATGTGTTAAGGACAATGGTAATTGCGGTAAACAGCGTCATTCCCAGCAGCGATCCCACGGAAACCATTTGTGTTGCATATATTGCTATAAAGCTGAAAACCGTTATTCCCAGCGCTACCCATGGGGCGACCATCCAGGCTATTCCCAAGGTGGAGGCGGCGCCTTTTCCACCCTTAAAGCCGAAGAATATTGGAAAATCGTGACCCAGCACGGTTCCCAGGCCGCACAGATAGCCGCCCATGGCCGCCATGTCCGCGCCAAGGATTATTGCGTCCCCGCATAGCCAGCCGCAGATAAGCCTTCCAATTATAACGGACAGTATGCCCTTTAAAAAATCTCCTATAAATGTCAGCATGCCAGGCTTCATGCCAAACACCCTCAGCATATTGGTAGTGCCCGCGTTGCCGCTTCCATGTTTGCGTATGTCGTCGCCATATGCCATTCTGCTGACCAAAACGGCAGTCTCAATGTTGCCTATAAAGTAACCCATTATCAGAACCAATCCACAAACAAGATAATCCATAGATTTCCTCCGCAGCTTAAATTATGTTTCAGGCCTTGTATTGATCCTGCTTTTCGCGCTTTCTGATTATCAGCCTGATTGGCGTCATATTCAGGCCAAACGATTTTCTGATATAGTTTTCCAGGTATCGCTTATATGAAAAGTGCATAAGCTCGGGATCATTTACAAATAGGACAAAGGTGGGTGGCTTTACAGACACCTGTACCGCATAGTAGATCTTTAGGCGCCTGCCCTTATCAGACGGTGGTTCTGTAACCATTATGGCCTCCGAGACTATGTCGTTGAGGACTCCGGTAGAGATCCTTTTGCTGTTTTGCTCACACACCGTGCGCACGGTATCCATTACCCTGTATACCCTTTGCCCGCTCAGGGCCGATATAAAAATCATTGGCACATAGCTCATAAAAGCGAGGTCGAAAGCAAGCTTTTTTTTGAATGCATCCATAGTGTACGTGTCCTTTTCAATGAGGTCCCATTTATTGACGACCAGCACCGACGCCTTGCCCTCTTCATGTACGTATCCCGCGATCCGCACGTCCTGCTCACTGAGCTCCTCCGAAGCGTCAATAACGATCAACGATACGTCGGCGCGCCTTATTGCCCCAAGGGAGCGGATTACACTGTAGCGTTCAATGCTTTCGTCCTCAATCGCTCTTTTGCGCCTAAGACCCGCCGTATCCACCAGGACATAGCTTTCCCCATTATAGTCAAACGGGGAATCAACAGCGTCCCGAGTAGTACCGGGTATATCGCTGACTATTGTACGCTCGTGGCCGAGCAGCGCGTTTACCAGGCTGGATTTTCCCACATTTGGCTTGCCCACCACCGCTATGCGGGTGACGCTCTCATCTGCGTCAGTCCCTGTCTCGCCAAAATACGCCGTTACCTCATCAAGCATGTCGCCAAGGCCAAGCCCCTGCTCGGCCGATATCGTAATCGGCGTTCCTATGCCCAATGCATAAAAATCGTAGACCGTATCCTCAAGCTTAAGATTATCTACCTTGTTCACGGCAAGCACCACAGGTTTTTTGCTTCGTCTGAGCATTTCGGCGACATCTTCGTCAGCAGAGGTAATGCCTTCCCTTCCGTCAGCAAGAAAGATGATAACGTCCGCCGTATCAATGGCCAGTTGGGCCTGCCTGCGCATCTGCACGCTGATTATATCGTTTTTTACCGGCTCAATGCCGCCGGTGTCGATGAGGGTGAATGAATGCGTGAGCCATTCGGCATCCCCATAGATACGGTCGCGGGTTACGCCGGGAGTGTCCTCCACTATAGCTATTCTTTTCCCGATCAGCCTGTTGAACAGCGTGGATTTTCCCACGTTTGGACGGCCTACAATGGCAACAAGCGGTTTTGACATATTATACCTCGCATAATTTCGATTTTAATTTATTCTAAATATCTCCTCAATAAGCCTGCCGCCGTCAAAAGCGCATACGGGAAGCACCGTGGCTTTCAGCTCCTTGGCAACGTCCGGTACGCGCATGCCATCCAAAAAGACGTCGTCATTTTCTCTAAGCATACAGGACGGTATTATTAATTTATCGCTAAAAAGCCTGCTCCTTAGCTGGCCTACGATGTCACATCCGCAGACAAGTCCCGAAACGGTGACGGTATCCCCAAAATAATCGTTTTTAACCGCATGCAGGTTTATGTTTATATTATGCGGCCTCAAACGCTTAAATAGGCGTTTAAGAAAATCGAACGCCGAGGTTCCGGACACGGCGTCTATGTTCAGCTCGGACGCCAAAGGCTTCATATTGCTTAGCTCATCCAGAAACTCGCGCTCAAACTTCCTAAGCATACCTACCCCGTTTTCCAACTGAGGAAAACCTCCATATGAATCGTATGAGGGCAAGGGTTTGCCCGCTATCATGTACATTTCATCAGAGGCGTAGGCGAATTCAACCCCATATAAGCCTCTCATTTTTTCCTGTACGGCGTTGATCTGCAAAATTGTCCTTTCAGCCTCGTGGGCGCTGAGGCAGCGCAGCGGATATAGTCCAGAGCGGTGTCTTGTCAGTCCAACGGGAACTATCGCAACGGACTGGGCGGAAGGATAAAGCCTGGAAAGCCCGTACAGAGTATAATCAAGCGCCTTGCCATCATTTATACCGGGGCAGAGCACAATCTGGCTGTGAAAGCGCAGCCCTTCGGACTTTAGCCTTTCAAGCCGTTTAACGATCAGTCCCGCGGTAGGGTTAGCCATCATCTTAATCCTTATTTCAGGATCCAAAGCATGCACCGATATATACAGCGGAGACGCCCGCCTGCGCAGGATTCGCTCGAACTCACCGTCTGATACGTTTGTAAGGGTAACATAATTGCCCATTATTATCGACATACGCCAATCATCGTCTTTAAACTGAAGGGTTTTTCTGCCCTTCCTTGGCATCTGATCTATAAAGCAGAACAGGCAGCGGTTTTTACAGCTTCTCATTCCGTTTATGAGGTCGTCGGCAAAATTAAGGCCCAGCGGCTCATAGGCTTCCTTCTCAATCTCAGCCTCCACCAACTCGCCGCCTGGCGATTCGTAGCACAGCAATAAGGACTCGGACGAGCAGAGCGCCTCATAGTCAATGATATCGACGATATCTTCGCCGTCAATAGATATGAGCCATGATCCTGATTCAATTCCAAGCTCCTCCGCAATGGAGCCTGAATCGGTAGACACTATTCTGTGGCGCATGTTGCTTCTCCCGGTTTGCGCTGGTTTTTATAACTAAGTATAACATACGCAGGAATATTTACAAGCCAGGGCGATTTTCAGGTCAGGGAAGGCCCAAATCGGCTGAGATATTAAAGCGGAGGAGTTGCCTCCGGCGGCTTAGAACCTATTACCGCCATAGGCGGTTCACAAAACGGATA
>UQXE01000040.1 GCA_900544965.1 uncultured Eubacteriales bacterium
TGACTTTTTGCGGAAGAGGAGGAGCAAGGGAGCGATGTGAAAAATCCCCTAACCGTAAAACGGCTAGGGGATTGTGAGCAAAGCGGACTTTGCTCCGACGTGGCGCGCCTGGCAGGATTCGAACCTGCGACCTACCGGTTCGTAGCCGGGCACTCTATCCACTGAGCTACAAGCGCATTCCATATCAATTTTGACGCTTCAAAGAGTATAGCGCATTGCGGTTAGGCTGTCAAGACGATTTTACCATTTGCTTTAAATAATGATCTATAGGGTATGAAGTTCATGTTTTTTTTATAAAGCTGTGCCCGCATTTTGTGCAGGTAATCCTGACCTTCCCCTTATTTTTGGGCACGCGCAGCTTTTGCGAGCATTGCGGGCAGGTGAAAAATCTGTAAACCTTGCGCTGCTGGCTTTTGACCCTTGCTGCTCCAAGCGTGCGGCCGAACCATGACCTGATCTTATATATGAAGCCCATAAAAACATTCAGCTCCCTTTGCCTTGCCGGTATATTCCTTGAAAAAATCCTTATCAGCGCCAGCACGAAAACAAGAGTGGAAAGCATGAACAGCATTCCGTATAAAACTGGGGATAAGGATGAAAGCAGGATCGACGTCATAGAGAACAATATTCCCAGCGCTATAAGAACCCAATTTAAAGTGTCCTGCCCATAGCGTCCTTTAAGCATAGATAAAATCCCTTCCTTAAAATTCTTTCCTTGGAGTTCTTAAGCGTATTAACGCTCCTGTTTAAGCAGCACCGCCGAGTAAGGAGGCAGAGCTAGTTCAATGCGGCCTTCGCGGCAGCTAAAATGGTTCCCTGACAGCGCGTCGGCATATAACCCGTCGGGCGGAGCAATCCCGGGGTGCGGCCCTTGGGCAAAAGCGCCGGCTGAAACCGCCGCCTTGATCTCATGGCCAGCTCTGTTGACCGCCGCTATTACGCAGTCCTTGCCATGCGACCTGATTATTGCAAACGCGTCGGCACACAGAGGCGCAATGGCGTACCAGCCGCGCTTCAACGCGGCGCTGCGTGCCCTAAGGCGCATGATATCCCTAAGTGCAGAAAACAGCTCCTTATCCTCGTCTCCCCAGGGAAACGTCGTGCGGTTGAACGGATCCGCCATGCCGGTCACACCCGCCTCATCCCCGTAGTATATACAGGGCACGCCAGGCATAGACGCCTGCAGGACCGTTGCGAGTATCAGTCTGCGCTTGCCCAGAAGCGTCTGTTCCTCTGTAAGCGAATACTTTGCCTGCTGGTCCCGCGTAAGCGCGTCGCGATCCGGCGCGCCTCCAAGCGCGCTTAGAACTCTTACGGTATCATGGCTTCCCAGCAGATTCATCTGGGCGTATAAAAACGGTTCGGGGTAGTTTTCGCAAAGCGAACCAAGCCTTTGGTTAAGACCATACGCGTCGATGCGGCCTAGCAGGAAATCCAGTACTGCCGATCTAAACGGATAACCCATCGCGCCGTCCAGCTCAAAGCCGTCAACGTATTCCCGTCTGGCGCCCATGGAATGCTTGTTGGACGCGTCTTCCCACACCTCGCCCAGCAGCACGCCCTCAGGATCATTGCGCTTTATAGCGCCGCGCAGCATTTTAATAAAGCTGTCGGGCAGCTCGTCGGCAACATCGATGCGCCAGCTTGTCAGCCCGATTGCAGCCCAGCGCTCAAGCACCCTGCCGATAAACTCCATGTATGAGGGCTCGGTTTCATCTATCTCCGGCAGCGTCTTAAAGCCCCACCAGCAGCGGTAATCGTCGGGATAGCGTTCAAAACTATACCATTTCCTGTACGGCGAATCGCAGTTTGAATATGCTCCAGTGCCTCCATACCGGCCATATCTGTCAAAATACACGCTGTCGTCGCCGGTATGGGAGAAGACCCCGTCAAGCATGATGCGGATACCATACCCTTTAGCCTCGTACGCCAGCCGTTTTAGATCATCCTCAGAGCCGAGCACGGGATCGGTGCGCATGTAATCCGCGGTATTATAGCGGTGGTTTGATGGAGACTCAAATACCGGATTGAGGTATATGCATGTAACGCCAAGATCCTTCAAATACGGAAGCTTCTCGCGTATGCCTTCAAAGTCGCCGCCATAGAAGTCGCAAGGGTCGTAATCCTTCTCCCCAGGCAGGGGCAGATATAGCGGCGGCTCGTTCCATCCGCAATGCGCAACGGCCTTTCTTCCAAGCGCCCTGTGACAGCCGACGCGCCTAAGGCCGCCATTATCCGAGGAGCGGTTGAACCTGTCGGGAAATATCTGGTACATAACGCCCTCGCGGAACCATTCCGGCGTATTATAGTTTTGGTCGTATATGGTTATCTGATACGAATCAGGAGGATAGCTGCAGAGCGCGCCCTCACCGGTCCTCCCGCCGTAATATATGGGACCGTCTAAGGTATTGATTATAAAATAATACCAGACAAGGCCCGTGTGGCCGGGCATGACCGCTGTAAACGAAAAATCGGCGCAGCCGCACGAGTCATTTCTTTGTCCGTCCACTATGCGCTCACCGCCGTCTACCCACAGCCTGAGACTAACCGATTCACACCTGTCAAGCAGGGAACCGGATAACCTTATCGAAAGCCGCACCGTCCCGTTCGGATGCACAGCGCCGAAAGGTTTCCTGAACTCCAGCATGCGGGAGTTATGCAGGGCACAACGCATACCCGCCTCCATAATCAATTCTTAACGATAATTTTAGCACATTGTAAGCCCCTTACAATCAATGTCGCAACATTGTCACATTTAAAGCATGGATTTTTTACAGTGGCCATGGAAGCGGCCCGCAAAGCCGGTATCATGCGATAAATTATACAGGTTTCCCTTATAGAATGTATAGCCCGAGCCCGACATGAATCCGCCTGCCGACCGCGGGAGCTACGGAAATCAGGGGGCTTCAATACCGCATAACACGGAAACGATAAAATATATGATATGTTGAAGCGCCGGCGCTTGAAATCTACCTCTTAAACCCGTATACTTTGGTTCAACATAATAAAAATAGGAGGAAAACGATGGCTTATTATTATGACGAACCCTCTCATACCTTCAGCGAATACCTTCTGGTGCCTGGGTATTCCTCAAGCGAATGCATACCCGCCAACGTATCCCTTAAAACGCCGGTAACAAAATTTAAAAGGGGAGAATCGCCGGAGCTAAGCATAAACATTCCGCTTGTATCGGCCATTATGCAGTCGGTATCCAACGACGGCATGGCGGTGGCCCTTGCGCGGGAGGGCGGAATATCGTTTCTGTATTGTTCGCAGTCCATAGAACAGCAGGCGGCAATGCTGCGTCGGGTAAAAAGCCATAAGGCCGGCTTTGTAATAAGCGATTCCAACATACGTCCCGACCAGACGCTCTCGGACATCCTTGAGCTGAAGGAGCGTACGGGACACTCTACAGTGGCGGTTACGGACGACGGCACCCCGCGGGGAAGGTTTCTTGGGATAATAACCAGCAGGGATTACCGCGTAAGCCGCCTGAGCAGGGACACCAAGGTCAGCGAATTCATGACTCCTATAGAGCACATCATCCATGCGAAAGAGGGAATAAGCCTGAGCGAGGCGAACGACGTCATATGGGACAACAAGCTAAACGCGCTTCCCATATTGGACGATGAACAGCGGCTGGTCGCCATGGTTTTCAGAAAGGACTACGATATACATAAAGAGAACCCGTATGAGCTGCTTGACTCGCACAAGCGCTACGTGGTAGGCGCGGGAATAAATACAAGGGACTATGCCGAGCGCGTTCCGGCCCTGGTTGAAGCGGGCGCGGACATCCTGTGCATCGATTCGTCCGAGGGATTTTCAGAGTGGCAGAAGAAGACCATAGAATTTATCCGCGCCAGATATGGCGATGATGTAAAGGTAGGCGCTGGAAACGTGGTTGACAGGGAAGGGTTCCGCTTCCTTGCGGACGCGGGCGCGGACTTCATAAAGGTCGGAATAGGCGGGGGATCGATATGCATAACCCGTGAGACAAAGGGGATTGGCCGGGGACAGGCTACCGCGGTTATAGAGGTTGCAAAGGCCCGCGACGAGTATTATGAAGAAACCGGAGTGTATGTCCCCATCTGTTCGGACGGCGGCATAGTGCATGATTATCATATAACCCTGGCGCTGGCGATGGGCGCGGATTTTTGCATGCTGGGCAGATATTTCTCAAGATTTGACGAAAGCCCAACGGCAAAGGTAATGGTAAACGGAAACTACATGAAGGAATATTGGGGAGAAGGCTCGGCGCGGGCGCGCAACTGGCAGCGCTATGACACCGGCGGCTCGGCCAAGCTGTCGTTTGAAGAGGGCGTGGACTCGTATGTACCGTATGCCGGACGGCTGCGCGACAACCTTGGAATAACCCTGAGCAAGATACGCTCAACCATGTGCAACTGCGGCGCGCTTTCAATACCCGAGCTTCAGCGCAACGCGAAGCTCACGCTTGTATCATCGGTAAGCATAGTCGAGGGCGGCGCGCATGACGTAATACTTAAGGATAAAAACGTTAATCCAATACGCTGACCAAGCTAAAACAAACAGCGCCTGCGCTGTTTGTTTTAATAATGACTTGGCTCGTTTAAGTATGAACCATCAGGGATTGTGCGGCTTAGGAGCGTAAGTTTTCAGCATACCGCCGCCCCGAGGGATCCCGCGGCGTTAACACGTTAACTCAAAGGGTCCTAATTAGCCGTACAGCCCGTTATGGACAATCTGACGCGGTAAAGCCTTAACACGCTTCGTGCGCCTGGCCCTATGCGAAGCCGGCGCCGCGTTATGAACAAAGCTGTAACAGCCGGATTAAAGAAAAAACCGCAACACGATAAGGAGCTGAAGAATGAAATACAAGGCCATATTTTTCGACCGTGACAACACCCTTACAAAAAGGAACCCCGCTAAAATCGAATGGGAAAAGAGAACGATTGAGGGCTGGACAAAAAAGCCGTTTGTAATGAATCATGAGAAGGCGGCGGCCCTGCACGAGCTGGCGGGCAGGCCGGACGGAGGTTTTTACGACCTGGCTGAGGAGCGGCGCTTTTATATTCACTACTATCAGGTGCTGCTTAGCGAGGAGGGGGTAACCGAAAGCGTTAAGGAGAAGGCGGGGCTTTTGTTTACAAGACTGTGGTGCAAAAGCATCATTCCATACCCTGAAACAGTGGAGGTGCTTGAATACTTCAGGCAGAACGGATACAGGATGGGCGTGATAAGCGATACCGCGCCGTCGCTGAGGGCGACGCTTGACGAGATAGGCCTGGCCGAATACTTCGACTGTTTTATTTGTTCGGACCTCATAGGCGCGATGAAGCCCGATCCCAAGATATATCAGGCCGCGTTAAAGGAGTTGAAAGTAGAGGCGCCGCAAAGCATATATGTCGACGGATATGACATTGAAGCCAATGGCGCCAGGGCGCTTGGATTCACCGCGTTCAACATGGTTAGGGACGGGGAGCCGCGTAACAAATGGGAGATCAGCAACCTTAGGCAGCTTATCGATTTTGTAAAAAACAGCGGGTAAAACGAGGGCGCGGGGCACGGCTGTCAACCCGAAGCGTTTCAATCCGGTATTTCAGTACGCCGGTAAACCAATACATGGAGTAGAGCAAGAGGTAGGATATCTGGTATGAGCAGAAGCGAAAAGGCTATATTTACATGCATGTGCATGGTGGAAAATCCTGACGGGAGTATTCTTGTACAGGACAGGGCAGGCGAGGATTGGCCTGGCGTGACATTTCCCGGAGGCCACGTTGAAAAGGGCGAGTCCTTTGTTGAAGCCGCCATACGGGAGGTGTACGAGGAAACCGGCCTTACGGTAAATAGCCCAAGGCTGTGCGGGATCAAGCAGTTTCAGACCGAGCGGGACGAAAGATACGTCGTAGCCCTCTTCAGAGCCGACAGCTACGTTGGCAATCTGCGCTCTTCGGATGAAGGCGAGGTGTTCTGGGTTAAAAAGGAGGAGCTTAAGGATTTAAAGCTGGCCAAGGATTTTCTTGATATGCTGGAGGTGTTTCTTAACGAGTCGGTCAGCGAGTTTTATTATTATAAAGAGGATGGGGAATGGCGGTATTCGCTGCTATAGCCCGTCTGAGGATATAAGCCAGACAGGGATTAAAATCATTTGACGGCCCTAGCGGAAGTAAATTTTTTTCTAGTATACCCATTTGCAAGATGACAAACCATATGGCGAAATGCTCTGATTTGGAGTATAATTTTTTAGGATGTCTCAAGTGAATTATGGGGGTAAAAATGGCTGATATATTATTCGAAACACAGAATTATATCTTTTCATATCGTGTGGCAGGGATTTTAGCGCAAAACGGCAAGGTGCTGCTGCAAAAGCCGATAGACGACCCTGGCTTTGCCTTCCCAGGCGGTCATGTCGCATTTGGCGAAACGAACGAACAAACGCTAATACGTGAATTCAAGGAAGAAATCGGTGCGGATGTATTGGTTGGAGAACTGAAATGGGTGGCGGAAATTTTCTTTCCATGGCATGACAAACCCTGCCATCAGATTTGTCTATATTATGTGATCAACATTTTGCAAGATGGCAATATACCGGAAACAGATATATTTATCGGTGAGGGACGAATCGAAGAACGAAAACCCAATATTGAATTTCACTGGGTTCCGTTTGATAAGGTGAAGGATATTAAGATCTATCCAACAAACGCCGCTGAACTCCTTGATAAACTCGGCGAGGGCGTACAGCACTTTATTTATAGAGAATCTTAATGTATGCCTTATTGATGACCTAGCCTGAAAATGAAAAACATAAAGAGCAATAAAAAACGGGAAAAGATGCGCAAATCCTTGATTTAAGCCGTCTTTTATGACGCTTACAGTAAGATATAATTCATAAAAATAACTGCTTATTAACTCTCCAGGGGTCCGGGCGGGCTTGCGCGGCCCGCCCTTATAAAGGTTTACAGCAGCCTTGCTATCTCAGGAAACACCCTGAGAGACCTTTTCAATATACCGTTCATGTAGGAAATCAGTATGCCGTAGTTGGTTATCGGTACCCTCTGGGCTTCGGCGCGGCTTTGCCTGTAAAGCATCTCCCTGGCGTTGAGCATACATCCGCCGCAGTGAACAACCATGGCGTATCCGGAAAGCTCGCTGGGAAACCCGGTTCCGGACGCGAATTCAAATTCAAGCTTCCTGCCGGTATGCGCTTCAATCCATTTTGGGAGCTTGACCGTGCCGATATCCTCGCATTGCCTGTGGTGGGAACAGCCCTCGGCAATTAGTATCCTGTCGCCGTCACTGAGCGAATCGAGTTGTCCCACGCCCCTGACCGCTGTTTCAAGCAGTCCTTTATACCTGGCAAAGAGTATGGAAAACGAGGTCAGGAGCATACTGTCGGGAACCATGTCCTTTACTATGGAAAAGGCCTGGCTGTCCGTGACGACCATATTGGCCGGGCGCGCCAGCGCCCTTAACGCCGCGGGCAGCTGTTCAGGCCGAGTTTGCACGCATATCGCCTCGGAATCGAGAACGTCTCTGATCGTCTGTACCTGGGGCAGGATCAGTCTGCCCTTTGGCGCAGAGGAATCTATCGGCGTTACGAGAACGACGACGTCCTCCTTCGAAAGCCTGTCTCCAATTATCCTTCGGCCTTCGCCTTCAGGTCTTGCGCTGCGGCCAATCAGCTCCTTGAGCTCTTCGATGTTCGTCATGTCCTTTGCGCTGACCGCTATCTCGTTTTGGCCGTCCAAAGTCACAGGCGCGGTATCGCTCTTGTTATAGGCGATTATGTAGGGGATTGCTTTTTCCTTGAACCTCTCTATAAGCTCCATATCCTCCCTTGATATCCCTGCCGAGGCGTCGACGACAAGCACGGCCACGTCGGTTTGGTTTAAAATGCCCAAAGCCTTCTTCACCCGCATACCGCCCACCGGGCCTTCGTCGTCAATGCCGGGCGTGTCGATGATAACCACGGGACCCAGCGGCAAAAGCTCCATGGATTTAAAGACCGGATCGGTAGTCGTTCCCATGACGTCGGACACTATTGCGAGGTCCTGGCCTGTAACCGAGTTTACAACGCTTGATTTTCCGGCGTTTCGCTTTCCAAAAAAGGCTATATGAAGCCGGTTTGCCTTTGGCGTGTCATTAAGTCCCATAGCGCCTCCTTAAAATCTGAAATCCCTATTGCCCTCTTCAATCCTGCCGATATATTCCTCAGCGGTACGCCTTGCCTTTTCATTAGGAATATTTTTGAGTTCATCCCTGATAAGCTTATTGCCGATCTCCCTTGTTTCCGCGCTTGCGTAGTCCTCAAGAAACTCCTTTAGGGTGATCAGGGCGTTTGGATGGCAGCAGTTTTGGATCTGGCCGCTCTTTAAAAGGCTCATGAACCTGTCGCCCGTGCGGCCCTCGCGGTAGCACGCGGTGCAAAACGAAGGTATGAAGCCAATGTCCATAAGCCATCGCACAATCTCGTCAAGCGTTCGCTGATCTGATACGTCGAACTGTTCCGTATCGGTTGGGCGTATCTTTTCGGTATACCCGCCTACGCTGGTTCTGGACGCGCCGCTTATCTGGGAAACGCCGAGTTTCAGCGCCCTTTCCCTTACGGCCTGGTTCTCGCGGGTGGATATGATCATTCCCGTATACGGTACGCTTATGCGTATCAGCGCGCATAGCTTTGCGAATATATCGTCGCTGATTCCATTGTCAAACGCGCTGGGGTCTATATCGTCGGCGCGCTTGATTCTGGGCACGCTTATGGTATGGGGGCCCACGCCGTGCACGGCCTCAAGATGCTCGGCATGCATGAGCAGGGCGGCAAATTCGTATCTGTAAAGCTCAAGCCCAAACAGCACGCCCAGTCCCACGTCGTCGATTCCGCCGGCCATAGCCCTGTCCATGGCCTCGGTATGATAAGCGTAATTGTGCTTAGGCCCGGTTGGATGCAGCCTTTCATAGCTTTCCCTATGGTATGTTTCCTGAAAGAGTATGTATGTGCCTATACCGGCGTCATGCAGCTTTTTATAGTTCTCTACGGTCGTCGCGGCGATGTTTACGTTTACCCGCCTGATAGCGCCGTTTTTATGCTTTATGCCGTAAATCGTGTCGATGCATTCGAGAATATACTCTATTGGGTTGTTGACCGGGTCCTCGCCCGCCTCTATGGCAAGGCGCTTATGGCCCATATCCTGCAGGGCGATAACCTCGCTTTTAACCTCCTCCTGAGTCAGCTTTTTCCTTGCTATGTGCTTGTTCTTTAGATGATAAGGACAGTAAACGCAGCCGTTCACGCAGTAGTTTGACAGATAGAGCGGCGCGAACATTACAATGCGGTTCCCATAAAAGTCCTTTTTAATGCGCTCGGCCAGCGCATACATCTCGTTTACCAGGCCCTCATCCTCGCATGCAAGCAGCACGGACGCCTCCCTGTGGTCAAGGCCCTTTCTCAGCTTAGCCTTTTCAAGCAGCCCCCTTATAAGCGGGATGTTATCCTTGTTTTCGTCCGCGTATTTTAGGGTTGCCTCAACCTCGTTGTGGCATATAAACTCTTCAGCCTTCATTGATCTTTTATTATACATCGTGATTTCCTTTCTTATGGGTCAGTCTCCGCTTCCCCGTCAGTTTAGTTATTCGGCCTTATGGTCGCCCCTGCTGGTTACAACGCTGTACCCGATGCTCTCCATGGATTGCTTCAGCACTGCCAGGGATTCTGCCGCCTCGGCGCCGGTATGGAGCTTGCCGTCGTACAGCAGGTACTTTTCGCGCGCCCCAATCGGGGATAGATTGGGCATTACCACGTTCGCTCCCGCCATGATTCCAAGCTCCCTGCCGCGCAGGGCTATCGTGCCAAGGGCGGTTGTGGCGGGCAGCAGGACGTCGGGCAGCATAAGGCGTATTATTGCCAAAAGCCTGAGGGTCAACTCCATTGATCCCGCCGGTTCCGAACGAAACGGCGTATCCCTGTGCGGGATAAATGGCCCTATGCCCACCATTTGAGGGTGAAAATCGTGGATAAACATCAAATCCTCAATCAGGTTTTCCACGGTCTGGCAAGGGGAGCCGACCATAAACCCGCATCCGGTCTGATATCCGATCTCCTTGAGGTCGTATAAGCATCTGATACGGCTTTCAAGGGACATGCCGCGGGGGTGAAGCCTGCCGTAATGCGTCCCGTTAGCAGTTTCATGGCGCAGCAGGTAGCGGTCGGCGCCCGCGTTGAACAGCGCCTGATAGCTTTCCCTGCTCCTTTCGCCTATGGACAGGGTGACGGCGCAGTCCTGATGGCGGGATTTTATGGCCTTAATAATTTCACATAACCTGTCGTCGGTAAAGAAGGGGTCTTCGCCGCCCTGCAGTACGAACGTGCGGAAACCAAGATCGTAGCCCTTGTCGCAGCAGTTTAAGATTTCGCCGGCGGAAAGCCTGAAACGGCGGGCATTCGTATTGCTTCGCCTTATCCCGCAATAATAGCAGTCGTTTTTGCAGTGGTTTGTAAACTCGATTAAGCCGCGTATATATATGTCGCGCCCATATGCGCTCAGGCGCGTTTTTACGGCCGATTCGTAAAGATATCCGACGGCCTCTTTGTCTAAGCATGTCAAAAGCTCGGCGAATCCATCGCCAGGAAGCATTCTTTCCGTTTTCAGCCTGTCGACAAGTCTTTTCATTATCTATTCCCCGCTTGAAAAATTTGAGTAGGCCGTTTTTGCGCTTACGCCGTCGAGCCTGCCTATCCTGCCCGAAAGCGCGCTGATCGCGTCTTGGGGCGCGTCCACCGCTACGCTTATAATGCTTATGGACTTTTCCCTGTAGGGAATGCCCATCCTGCCTATGACGCAGCCGCTGTATTCGTGCAAAATGCCATTGAGCTTCTCAACGGAATCAGGGTTTTCCACTATAATTCCAATTACCGCCACCCTTGTCGCCATCAATGTCGCCTCCGTAATTTATATAAACAAAAATATAGCTGCGCCAAAACAGTACAGCTATACCAAATATACGGTAAAAATACAGTCATTATCAGGATAGCTTCCGCCTCAACGGGTTTTGGCGTCAGATATACGGAATGTAATGCCTTGCTGTCAGAATCCTTTCAGTTCGGCGTTTATATGATACCATAGACAAGTGGAAGATAAAAATATATTTTTTGATTATAAATGCTGAAACCCTTTGCTTTTTCAATCGTATGGGCCCACCGTCCGTTTAAGAGCAAAAGTACGGCCAGCATATTTTTTACATTCCTGCCCAATTCTTTTGGTAAGAGTAAATAACGCGGATAATCGCGTAAAAGCAATGCATACGTGTTATTACAAATGCTTTATTTAAGATAACCGGCGCCGGCGGCACGCGCGGGGCTTTTGTATGCATTAAGCGCAGGCGGAACCGCCCATATGGCGAAAAGATCAGGGCAGGTCCGCCTGGAGCAACCAATAATAACGGGCGGAGCGTATCAAAACCGCTCCGCCCTAAAAAATGGCGGGCCATATTTACAGGCGCTTAATCCGCCTTAGAAAACTGCTCCTTGCCAACGCCGCAAAGCGGACATGCAAAATCGTCCGGCAGATCCTCGAATTTTGTGCCAGGGGCGATCCCGTCGTCCGGCACGCCCAGCTCCTCGTCATATACCCATCCGCATACGTCGCATACATATTTCATTTTATCAGTCCTCCTTGTTAGATTTCCATAGGCTGTGAAGATTGCAGTAGGCGTAGGCGGAGATGGCTTCGTCGCCGCGGCATACCATAAAGTCCGCCCTTGGTTCGCCGCCGGGCTTAAGCCGTTTTAGCTGGACGCCCTGTTTTGTTTCAAGCATGATCCATTCAATATAGTGCTCCTGAGCCATCGGGTGCGCGGCGGATCCAACCGCAACCGTAACCTTATCTCCCTCAGCGGAGACGACTGGCACGTGCTTTTCAGCCGACGCGTCGGTAGTGCCTGGTATAAGCGCCTTCATCCCTTGGCCGCAGCACATAACCGGAACGCCCTTATTGGTCATAAAGGTTACTACGCTGCCGCAGTGCTCACAGATATAAAAACTCTGCTCCATAATTTTGACTCCTTTCGTTTGCCGCAATAATATCTATGGTTTTTTCATAGATTCCTGTTGTAAGCTTTAGCGAAAACACCGCTCCGGCGGGGCTTTGCTGAATGGCTCCGTGGCTTAGCCGAGCCGTTCAAAATCTTCGGCTCCATGTTTGCAAAGGGGGCATATAAAGTCCTTTGGCAGTTCGCCGCCCTCGTAAACGTAACCGCAGATCTTGCAGACATAACCCTTTTTATCCTGGCCCAGAGACTGGGGCTTAGGCTTTATATGGTCAAGGTAATATCCATATGTAAGCGACGGAGTGTTGGATAAAACCCTTGCCTCCGTAACGTCCGCCACAAACAGGGTATGCGTTGCGTAATCATAGGCATGAACCACTCTGGCGGATATAAACGCGTTTGTATACCTTTCAATATACGCAAGACCGTTTTCGGCACGGTCGATCCTCCCGGCCGCGTCAAACTTATCCGCCTCACGTCCGCTCTGAAACCCGAAATGCTCAAACGCTTTAAAGGGCGTATCAGTCGTAAGGACTGAAACGTTGAATAAACCTGACTCTAATATCATATCGTGCGTAAGATTAGCCTTGTTTACAGATATTGAAATACGCTTGGGGGAGTCGGTTACCTGCGTTACGGTGTTGATGATGCAGCCGTTGTCCCTGCCCTTACTTTTGGCCGTAAGAACGAACAGCCCGTACTCTATCCTGAACATGGCGTCCTGCTCAACCATGGTATCGTTATGTGTGATCTGTTTTTCTTTGGGCATGCTTTCATAGATGGAGTCGGCAAGCGCGTCCATCTCTTCAAGCTGATGGGTTTTGAGCGAAGACTTCAGGCTTACCATGTTTTCGAGGATATTCATATTCCTGCATTTTTCCAGCTGCTGGCGCATAAGCCCGCCGGAGGTTGCGGCCCAAGTGCCGTTTTCAATCAGCGCAATGGTGCGGTTTTGTATATTATGGGCTGTCAGGTCGTTTATAACCGTTTCCATATTGCAAAAGACGCCGGCGTTATAGGTTGTGGATGCAAACACCAGGTGGCTGCACCTAAAGGCCTCGGCCACGATAACGGAAGGGTGCGTTGAGGATACGTCATACATCTGAATGTTGCGGATACCCCTGTCCGCCAGCCTGCCCGCCAAGATTGAGGCGGCGTTTTCGGTATTCCCATATACAGAGGCGTACGCGATCATTACCGCGCCCTCTTCCGGCGTATATGTCGACCACTTTATATATTTATCTATAAACCAGCCGATATTTTTCCTGTGAACCGGGCCGTGAAGCGGGCATATCATTTGAATATCCAATCCCGCCGCCTTTTTGAGCAGGGCCTGTACTTGCGTACCGTACTTGCCGACTATATTGGTATAATACCGTCGCGCGTCGGGAAGCCACTCGGTTTCGAAATTCACCTCGTCGGCGAAAATATTGCCGCTAAGAGCGCCGAAGGTACCAAACGCGTCCGCGCTGTAAAGGATCCTGTCCAGCGTGTCATAAGTAACCATGGCTTCAGGCCAATGGACCATTGGAGCCATAACAAACGCGAACGTATGCGCGCCAGTATTAAGGATATCGCCTTCCTTGACCAAAACCGCGCGTGAATCGATATCAAATGTGAAAAACTGCTTAATCATCCGCAGCGCCTTTGAATTGCAGATGATCCTTACCTCAGGATATCTTATCACAAGCTCCTGCATGGTGGCGCAGTGGTCGGGCTCCATGTGGTTTACAATCAGATAGTCCAGCTTCCTTCCGTTCAGAACATGCTCAAGGTTTTCAAAAAAGATTCCGGAAACAGATCTGTCCACGGTATCGAGCAAAACGGTTTTTTCATCGAGCACAAGATATGCGTTATACGAAACGCCCCTTGGGATTGGGAATACGTTTTCAAAGAGGGCGAGACGCCTGTCGTTACCGCCGACCCAATAGAGATCCTTATTTAGTTGCTTTACACAGTACATAAAAAACCCCCTTAAATTTATATTTGAATATTTTATCACGATGCGCTGAACGAGCGCATCGTGAATCGCCTATGGCGATTTTGCCTCCGGCGGCTTAGAACCTATTACCGCCATAGGGCGGTTCAAAAAACGGAGGAATCCGTTTTTTGAGTTTTTTCACACGCGTTAAGCTCACCGCTCACGCGTGCGCGAGGAGTAATTTTGGCCGTACACGCCGCCCAAAATTACGGATTTAATAATTGCCTCCGGCGGCTTAGAACCTTTTTTGCAAAAAAGGTTCTAAGAA